>JAJDIA010000033.1 GCA_030266465.1 Parabacteroides sp. OttesenSCG-928-G21
ACCAACGGGACGTTGCTGACGGAAGAGGTAGCGATGCGTCTGAAGAGGCTGGGGAATGTAACGCCTTTGATCAGTATAGAGGGATTAAAGGAGGAGAGTGATGCCCGCCGGGGTAAGGATGATGTCTTTGCGCGTACGCTTGCCGGTGTGCGTGCCTGCCGTAAGGCTAAATTGATCTTCGGGGCGTCGGCCAGTATTTGCAAGAGTAATTATGATGATCTGGTTAACCGGGAGTATATCGAGTTGATCGCCAAGGAGGGGGCGCATTATTTGTGGTACTATATCTATCGTCCTGTTGGGGCGGAGCCTAATCCGGAAAATGCGTTGGATAAGGAGCAGGTGTTGGCGTTTCGCAAATTCATTGTGGAACAGCGGAAGGATGCGCCTCTGTTTATTATTGAAACTTATTGGGATGCTGAGGGGAACGCGCTTTGTCCGGGTGCAACGGGCATGAGCCATCATATATCGCCGTCGGGGGCGCTGGAGTTTTGTCCTCCGATCCAATTGGCGAAGGATTTTCTGAATGAGAATGCGTCGAATATGGTTGATCTTTTTGAACACTCGGCGTTTCTGGCGGATATGCGGAAGATGACGGCGGAAAGCTCAAGGGGATGTATCCTTTTGGAAGATCCGCAGCATTTGGTTGAATTTTTAGAGAAATATGACGCGATAGATTCCACCAGTCGTGGAACGATACTGGAGGAATACAGGAAAATGACGCCGCTGGCGGGTCATAATCTGACGGGAGAAGAGATTCCGGAACAGAATGTCTTCTATAAATGGGTGAAGAAGCGGTACTTCTTCGGGTTTGGTGCTTATGGTTAATTAAGACAACGAAAATGATAGCGAGTAAAGAGATATATACGATACCGAAATCCTATGCGGAGCGGAAGAGCTTGCGGGAATTGATAGATTCCTTTGTAAGTAGTCGGTCACTTGTTCCGCCTGTGTCGATGGATAATCTGCATGATCTGTCCGACCAACTGATCAAAGATTTTTCACTCGATCCGGAGATGAAGGGTTGGCTGATGGTTGAGATCAATAATTGTGTGTGGAAAGAGGTGGTGTCTTCGATTCCTTATGAAAAGCGAATCTTGCTTCTGCCGAAATGCCTGAGTAGTTCTTCGAAATGCCAGGCGGATGTGGATGAGTTGGGCTTGTTGTGTCACCGGTGTAATCGTTGCGTGATTCCGGATTTGCAGGATAAGGCCGAGAGCCTGGGTATGATGAGCATTGTTGCGGAAGGTTTTACTTCGGTAATCGGTTTGATACAGAATCGTGTGGTAGATACGGTGATTGGCGTTAGTTGTCTGGAATCTTTGGAAAAGGCATTTCCTTTATTGATAAATAATGCGGTTCCTGGTTTGGCTATCCCGTTGAATATAGCGGGTTGTAAAGATACTACGGTTGATTACGGGTATGTGGAAGAGATGATCGGTATGCTTTCGGATAAAGAGATCGAATTGCTGGATTATGATTATCTGAAAGCGAGTGTTCAGGGATGGTTTTCGACGGATAATCTGAATCGGCTTTTGACGCCGGCAAACGATCATACGTCGGGCGTGGCGCAGGAGTGGCTGGGCGGTGAAGGGAAGCGTTGGCGTCCTTATCTGCTGGCTGCTGTTTATCAGGCGTTTAGTGGTGTGAAAGAGTTGCCGGAATATGTTCAGGCGGCAGCCATTGCGGTGGAATGTTTTCATAAGGCTTCCCTTGTGCATGATGATATTCAGGATAATGATTCGGAGCGTTACGGAAAACAAACCGTGAATGCTGCGCATGGCGTGCCTATCGCGATCAATGTGGGTGATATCTTGCTGGGTGAAGGTTATCGACTGTTGACCGGAAGCGGGAATATGGAACTTGTGAAGGCTGCTGCTGAGGCGCATATCTCGCTTTGTAAAGGGCAGGGAATGGAGTTGGAATGGAGTGTGTCTCCCCGTCCGTTGACGATGGATTTCGTGTTGGATATTTTCTGTAATAAGACGGTTCCGGCGTTTGATGTTTCGCTGATTATGGGCGTGATCTGCGCCGGAGAGAATGAGGAGGTGGGTAATATCCTACATGCTTATTCGCGGGCATTGGGTATTGCTTATCAATTGCTGGATGATATCGAAGATTATGAGACGGATAGTCCGGTGGCTTTGCGTCCGTCGGCGATACTTGCAACTCTTTGCGAACAATCCTCGGATGAGCTCTTCCTGTATAGCCTTTTGCATACGGAGGACTTGAAGTCGTTTTTGAATCTTCCGGAAAACAGGCCTTTATTGGATGATGCGATTACTAAGGTAAAACAGATGGCGAAAGATTATAGTAAAGCGGCGTTGGATGCGCTGGACGGGCTTTCCAATGTGGAACTGAAACGGTTACTTTTCCGTGTGACTAAAAAGATATTGAAATAATCAGAGGAAATGCGAGAAACGGTATCGATAAGATTGTTTAATACCCTGCAGAAAGGAAGGGAAAAGCTCGGGAAAGAGTCTCTTTCGAGGGTAAGGGATTTTGTCGAATCGCAACAATTGAAAGACGAAAGCTTTATGAATAAAAGTGGCCAGTCTGATATCTATTATACATTGTTTGGCTGGATGTTGTCTTATGTACTGGGTGTTCGATTGGATAGTAAGAAGACGGCTGAGTACCTGGCTGAACAGGATATAGATGATATGGATTTGATTCACTATGCCGCCTATATGCGTTGCCGAATGATTCAACGTTTGCTGGAAGGGGGGAAGCTGAATGTACTGATTCACTCTTTTTTCTCTTCTCCGGTTAAGCAATTGCCGGATTTCCCGGGGTTGCCTCATGATGATCCGGAGGCTCCTTATACGCAGTTTATCTGGTTGTCTTTATTGGAAGACACCGGACAGACGGTGAAAAACAAACATGATGTTTTGGATGCATTAGCGCTTTATCGGATTCCTTCCGGTGGCTATTCGAATATGCAAAACGGAGTTACGGCGGCAACGAATGCTACGGCGGCGGGGCTGATTGTAACGGGACAATTGGATGGTTACCGGAAAAATGCGGATGTAGATTACCTGTGGGGTACGCAGAAAGAGTCGGGCGGTTTTGGTGCGACTGAAAGATCTCCACTGCCGGATATGCTTTCTACGGCTACATCACTTTTCACGCTGGACTCCTATGGGATTCAGCCGAAATATTCTCCGGTGGATTTTATAGAGGCTCATTGGCAGAATACAGGAGGTTTTTCTGCAACGCTATTGGAGGATACGAGTGATGTGGAATATACGTTTTATGGGTTGTTGGCGTTGGGAGCGATTTAATTGAAAATGGAGAATGGAAAATTGAAAATTATGCAGGAAAGACAGATAGAGGAGATGATTGGGAGTTTGCGTGAGGAACTCATGCGGAGGAAACCGGAGGGTCGGATATGGCGGGGGAAGTTATCTTCCAGTGCGATTTCGACGTCGGTATCTGTTTTTGCACTCTATATGATCGACAAGGAAAAGTATGCTTCTTATATAGCGGGTGGAACGGTGTGGTTGAAAGAGACAATGAAAGCGGATGGTTCCTGGGGCGATACGATTGAGAGTCCTTCGAATATGACGGCTACTTTGCTAACTTATGCTTCACTTTGTGCGGTAGATGCTCCTCCTCAAAAGGCAAAGGAGTATCTGACGGAGAAATTCGGTGGATTAACGGATCAGCATGTTATAAAAGGGGTACTGGCTTATTACGGTACGGACCTGACATTCTCTGTGCCTATTCTGGTTATGTGTGCCTTAGCCGGGATTATTTCGAGTTGGGACGAGATTCCGCAGTTGCCGTTTGAAGTATCGGTATTGCCGCAGAAGATGTTTCGTTTCTTCCAGTTGCCGGTAGTGAGCTATGCGATTCCGGCATTGATAGCGGTAGGGATTCTTCGCTATAAAAAGGGGAAAAAGAATCTGCTTTCTCCTATCCGTAATTCATTTATAGGGAAGTCACTGGAGGTGTTGATAAAGCTACAGCCGGAGAATGGCGGTTTTCTGGAGGCCGCTCCTCTGACAGCTTTTGTTTCTATGTGTATGAGTGCTGCGGGCTATCGGGAACATATTACGACACAAAAGGCTGCCGATTTTTTAACCGGTAATGTACGTGAAGACGGGGCCTGGCCGATTGATACGGATTTATCCTGTTGGGTAACTGCATTAAGTGTACGGGCAATGGGCGATGAAATGCCTGACAAACAAGGATTGGCAGAAATTATTAAAAAGAATGCTTTTGCATTCAAACATCCTTTTACCGGTGCTAAAGAAGGTGGCTGGGGTTGGAGTGATCTGCCGGGTGCGGTGCCTGATGCGGATGATACGGCCGGTGCATTGGTTGCCCTTCATATTTTGCTGGATGGAAAATATACTCCGGAGGTCGGGAAAGGGATAGAATGGCTTTTGGCTTTACAAAATAACGACGGCGGAATGCCTACTTTCTGCAAAGGCTGGGGAAAGCTTCCATTTGACAGGAGTAGTCCGGATATCTCGGCGCATTCGTTGTTGGCTTTTGAGCTTTGGCAAGAGGCGCTTCCTGTTGGTTTGCAGAAGAAATGTGTGATAAGTATTCGGAGGATGTTAGGCTGGATGCACAAAATACAGGCTTCGGATGGTTCATGGACACCATTATGGTTTGGCGACCAGGATGCGAAGGATGAACGTTCTCCGGTTTACGGTACAGCGATGGCGGTGGAATACTTGTCGCTTTCCAATAATCCATTGGCTCAACAGATGGCTCAGGAAGGGCTTAAGTTCCTTTTGGCTTCACAGAATGAAGACGGCGGTTGGGGAGGAGCTAAGGGTGTCCGTTCAAAAGTGACATTGACAGCCCGTGCGTTAAGTGCCTTGGCCTCTTTTTCAGAAGTTGATAATGAACCGATAGAACGGGGTTTTGACTTTTTGTATGGCATTTACGAAGAAGGTCAGATTTACCGGGCAGAGCCCATTGGACTTTACTTTTCCCGATTGTGGTATTCGGAAGAGATGTACAATATCACGTTTGTATTGAATGCACTGAAGAAGATTAAATTAAAATATGAACAGTAAAGGTCTATCAAGGACTGTTTAAATGAAAAGTTGTTGAATAAGAAAGAAATATAGTTGTGAAAGAGAAGAAAATAATAACAGGTGTAACGGTATTCGTCGTACTGCTTTATGTAGGTGTTCTTATCGGATGGCATATGTATGCTCCCCGGGAGAATCTGACTATTCAGGCCCCCGGTGCAGATAACCGTCCGGAGGGTTTGGTCCGGGCTGCGAATGATGTTGTGATTGGGGAATATTTTATGCGATATGAAGTCGATTTCTCTTCAGAACTTACCGGGAAATGGAATTCTTTTCGGGGAGAAAATTCAAACAATATAGTTCAGACTGTTGATGCAATAACCATTCCGGAAGAAGACTATCCTGTATTATGGAGTGTTGAAACAGGAGAAGGACATGCGGCTCCGGTCATTTATAACGGCAGGGCTTATTTCCTGGATTATAATGAACAACTGAGTTCTGACGCATTGCGTTGCTTCTCGTTGGAAACCGGAGAGGAACTTTGGCGAAGATGGTATCGTGTGCCTATCAAACGGAATCATGGTTTTTCACGTACTGTACCTTATGTCAGTGATGATTATATTATTACCATAGGACCGGAAGGACATGTGATGTGTTGTGATCCGGTAACGGGAGATTTGAAATGGACGCTGGATATGCAGAAAGAATTCACAACGGAGGTGCCTTTCTGGTACACAGGTCAATGTCCGTATGTGGATAATAATGTACTGATTCTGGCTCCTGCCGGTGAAGAGGTTTTATTGGCAGGTGTGGATTGCAGTACCGGAGAAATTATCTGGACTACTCCCAATACGCTTGACTATACGATGTCTCACTCTTCTGTAATGCCAATGACTTTGAGCGGTAAAAAGACTTACGTTTATATTGGTGTAGGAGGAGTTTGCGGAGTCTCCGCAGAAGAAAGTGATAAGGGTACTTTATTGTGGAATACGGGAAGATGGCAACCTACAGTTGTGGCGCCTTCGCCTTTGCAATTGTCTTCCAATCAGATATTTCTTGTTGCCGGTTATGGGAATGGCGGAGCTTTATTACGGGTAGACAGAGCCGGTTCGGGTTGGACTGCGGCTATTGTTGACCAATACAAACCCAATGCCGGTTTGGCCAGTGAGCAACAAACGCCTATTCTGTATAATAATATGATCATTAGTATCATACCGAAAGATGGCGGTGGTCAGCGGGGACGTTTGGTCTATTATTCTCCTTCGGATTTACATACACCGGTGTGGTCATCTTCTTCGGATGAACGTTTCGGTTTAGGTCCTTATCTTATGATCAATAATAAGCTGTTTTTATTTAACGAAAATGGAGAATTGTATGTGTATGACGTGCAACCGCGCAGTATGACATTGTTGAAGAAGCAAGTGATTATAGAGAATGGAGCAGATGCGTGGGGACCATTGGCTTATGCCGACGGAATGCTGATAGTGAGGGATGCACATGTCGTTAAATGCATCAAGATTATATAAGCAATGAACAAACAACTGAAAATAGCCGTAAATATCCTTGTTTTCCTTTTGGTAGGAGCTTTTGTCTGGTATATGGTTACTTCTGTGAATAAGGAGGAGATCTCCTATGCGGAAAACCGACCGGAGGATGCGAAGCCGTTTGTCAGTCCGTATAAACAGGTTTCTGCTTTTGATCTGCCGGAAACGATTAATCGCTTTGAGTTAGTTGATGGCCGGTTGTTTGTGTCTGCAGGTGAGTCTGTTTATATTTTGGATACGGAAGGTAATCAGCAATCATCTTTTGCCGTTAAACCGGAGGTAAGGGATATTACCGTAGGGGGCGACAGTATTTACGTTTTATATCCGACTTATATAGAGGTGTATTCACAACAGGGAGAGTTAGTCCATCAGTGGGAAGCCTGTAGTGAATTGTCGGATTATTGCTCGTTAGCGCTTGCCGGCGACTTTGTTTTTGTGACGGATGCTGAAAATAAAAACATCTGTAAATATACACGGGAAGGCTATTTTGTGAAGTTTATCAGCAGTCCCCGGGATTTTATAATCCCAAGTTACTCCTTTGATATAGAGAGTCGGAATGATACGATTTATTGTGTGAATGCAGGCCGGCACTTAATAGAGACGTACACCTTGAATGGTGATTTTATTGCCGCGTTTGGCGGACCGGGTGGAGAAGCCGGGTTTTTTGCCGGATGTTGTAATCCTTCTTATATCTCATTCGGTCGTGCGGGTGAGGTCATTACTTCGGAAAAAGGAAATCCTCGTGTGAGTAGCTACGAACGGAATGGTAATTTCAAACAGGTTTTGTTGAATAGCCGATTATTAGGAGGGGGCAGTAATGCGTATGAAGTGAGAGCGGATGGTGATCTGCTTTTCGTGGCGGGAAAGAATAAAATGTCTGTTTTTCAGTATGAAAGCCTGATCGATCAGGAGTCTACATGAAAAAGATCCTTATGAATCGGCGGAGTCATAACGGTGTATTTTTGAAATGATTTGTATGAAGAATTTGTTATACCCGGGTCTAAATAAATTTAGAGGGGGGTATAAATTAAATTACACCCGGGTGTAAATCAAATTAGACCCGGGTATAAATCAGATTAGAGGGGGGTATAAATTATTTTTCATTATGAAGCCCCTGATCTATGATGAAAATGATTTCAGTAAAAGATGTTGATGATGTTGAGCGGATATGAATGGAAATGAAACTAGATAAGTGAAGAAAAATTTAAATAAAGATAGATATGGAACCGAATAAAGAAAATTCAAAGAAGATTTCACGTAAGAAATTCTTGCATGTCTGTGGTTCTGTTATTGCAGGCGGAAGCATATTGGGTGTTTCGGGCGTATTGATAAAGAACAGATCTGGAAGAGCGGTTAATTCCTCTTCCGGGAAAAAGGGGTTGACGGGTAGTGCGCAGCAGTTATCGAATGAAGCGCTTGCATCACCTTACAAACTGGTTTCATCCTTCAGTGTTCCGGATAAGATTGACAGTTTTGAAATCTGTGAGGATAAGTTGGTAGTAGCGGCATCTAATACTATTTACATCTATGATAAGTCGGGTTCTCTTTTGAACAACTTCGCAGTAGGTAGTGATGTCCGTGATGTTGCCGTAGCGAATAATCAGATTTATCTGTTGTATCCAACCCGGATTGAAACGTATGATCTGGACGGCGAATGGATTCGCGAGTGGGAAGCTTGTAGTTCGGAGTCGGACTATTGCCAGTTGGCTGTAACTCCTGATTTTGTATTTGTGACGGATGCGGCGAATAAGAATATCTGTAAGTATACGACGGAGGGAAATTTTGTCAGATTTATCCAGAGTCCGAATGGTTTTATTATCCCCAGTTATTCGTTTGGCATAGCTTATCAGGATGGCGTAATTTATTGTTCGAATTCAGGCAGACATCAGATAGAAAGTTATACACCGGAAGGTGAATATATTGCTGCTTTCGGGCAGGCGGGTGGTGCGTCCGGTTTGTTCTGTGGCTGTTGCAATCCGGTGCATCTGTCATTTACTTCTACAGGAGAAATTATAACATCTGAAAAAGGGAATCCGAGGATTAGTTGTTACGGTCAGGACGGACAATTCAGAAGCGTATTGTTAGACAGTAAGGCTTTGGGCGGTGGAAATATGGCGTATGATGTTAAAGTTGAAAAGGATAGAATATTTATTGCCGGAAAAAACCTGGTTTCCACATTTCAATACGACCGGGTATTAGCGGCTGCAACATCCTGTTCGGGTTGCGCAGTTGATTGTCCGTTAAGGGAAGGTATTTTAATTTGAGAGAAATGGAAAAGAGAGATGAACATAAGAAAAGTCCTATTGCCCGCCGGAAATTCTTAAAGGCGTTGGGAACTGCGGTAGCAGGTGGTTCCATACTGGCTGTATCCGGAGGATTAATCGGACGGGTAAAGGGTGCCGAAGCTGACCATTACTGGCAGATTGATCCGGCTAAATGTACCCAGTGCGGACGTTGCGAAACACATTGTGTTTTACCCGTATCAGCCGTAAAATGTATACATGCCAATAAGGTTTGCGGTTATTGTGATTTGTGTGGCGGTTATTATCGTACCAATGCAAGAGAATTGAATACGGCGGCGGAGAATATGATGTGTCCGACAGGGGCGATTGAACGTAAGTTTGTGGAAGATCCCTATTTTGAATATACAATTAATGAGGATTTATGTAATGGATGCGGTAAATGTGTAAAAGGTTGCGGTTCATTTGGAAACGGTTCACTTTACTTACAGATTAAACGTGATCTGTGTACGGATTGTAATGAGTGTAAAATAGCAACCGTATGTCCTGCAGATGCGATCACACGTGTTCCTTTAACCTGGGCTTATAAACTTAAAGACTAATTAAACGGAATGAAGAAAAAACTATTTATAGGTTTATCCCTGCTGCTCAATGGAGTGGCTTATGCACAAAACAGGTTTCCGAAGCCTGATTTTGAGTCGGGATACGAATACCCTGATATTACCTATCCGATTCCCAATGAATCGTTGTGGGTGACATTGGATATTATTTTACTTGTGGTATTGATGGGGATTGTGGCTTGGGCTGCACTTAAAAAAAGAACAAGAAAACCGATTATATGGGTTTCTATTATCTCAGTAGCATATTTTGGTTTTTTCCGGAGCGGATGTATATGTAGTATCGGTTCTATCCAGAATATATCATTGGCTTTAGTCGATAATTCGTATATATTGCCGGTATCTGTATTGCTCTTTTTTATTCTGCCCATTGTTTTTGCCTTTTTGTTTGGCAGGGTGTTTTGTGCCGGTGTCTGTCCGTTTGGCGCGTTACAGGAATTGGTAAATGTGAAGAACTACCGGTTATCTAAGGCTGTCACAACGGTGTTGGGGATGATTCCTTGGATTTATCTCATTTTTGCTATTCTATATGCGGTAACAAGGAGTAGTTTTATCATTTGCCGTTTTGATCCTTTTATCGGTATTTTCCGGTTAGGAGGTGATATCGGTATGATTGCTTTTGGTACTTTATTACTTATTGCTTCTATCTTTATAGGTCGACCTTTTTGTCGTTTTATTTGTCCGTACGGAGCGCTACTTAGTTTGTTCTCCCGTGTGTCTATCTGGAAAGTGGAGATAACGCCTAAGCAATGTATTAATTGCGACCTCTGTCATGATGCTTGTCCGGTAGATGCTATTAAACCTCCTTATGAGAATAAAGTGAAGGAGAGCAGACAACAGGGTGTGAAAAGGGTATTAATATACTTTGTAGTACTTCCATTAATGGTTATTGCCGGCGCTTTCCTTACACGTTCGGTAAGCGGTGAACTTAGCCGGGCCAATAAAGATGTCCGTTTATACGACATGGTAATGGAACATGAAGTAAATCCGCAGGATGTTCTTTCGCTTGAATTAGAAGCTTTTTACGGACAGGGAAGTTCTATTGAAGAGTTGACAGAAAAACAGGAAGCGATACAGGCTGAATTTAAATTTTATTCTACCATAGCCGGTGCGCTGATAGGATTGGTTGTTGGGTTTGCATTGATTGGTTTGTCATTAAAACGTACCCGCAAACAATATGAAATTGATCATGCTGCTTGTGTGGCGTGTGGCAGATGTTTTAGTTATTGTCCTCAAAATAAAATAGGAATAGAATCAGGAAATATATCATTATGAAGAAGACGATCCTTAGAAATGTGGCTATAGTAACAGCTATATTTATAGTTACTTTATCCGTTATGCTTATCACCAATTTTTTCCAGGTGAGGGGTACAACTCCACTTCAGGCTGAAGTAGTAGAGACTTTAAAACAGTTGAATGATGCGAATTCCAATAATCCTGAATTACAGGAGCAGATACGTCAGTTGGATTTAATGACCCGTAAGGCTTATTTTATCCGGTATGATCATCTGATGGCAGGTCTTTATATTTTATTGGGTATGCTGGCTGTTTTTATTGTTTGTGTACGTCTGTATTTTGCCCGTGATAAAAATATCCCTGATAAGGAACTTGATCCTATAGATGAATGGGCTATAAAAACCCAGGCTCGTAAGTATGTGACCTGGGGTGCTGCCGGAATTGCTGCCATAGCATTGCTTTTTGTCATACTAACCTCGCCTTATCTGCAAACTGAGGCTTCTGAAGCGGACGAGCCGGAAGTTGTTGCAGATGCCGTAACGGACACATATACCAGTGAACCTGTTGTAGCAGGAGATGAGTTGGTTGTAGCTACTGAACCTGCCGTGGTTTCTTCGGAAGGGACAGGTGAAAATGCGGAAACCGCTGTAGTAGCTCAACCGGAAACGGTAATACAACAACCTATTGTTTCAAGTGTAACGCACAATGCTTTCCGGGGGAATAATTCCAATGGTATATCTTCGGCAAGAGGAGTTCCTGTAAAGTGGGATTTAAGTAATGGAACGAATATTGCCTGGAAACAGGAAGTGCCGCGTGAGGGTTTAAATTCTCCGGTAATTAACGGAAACAGAATATTTTTTTCCGGAGCGGATGCGGAAGCCCGTGAATTGTATTGTTATGATTTAACAACCGGAGAAAGATTATGGACTTTAGCAGCAACAAATATTCCGGGATCACCTTCGCAAATGCCCGAAACCCAGCATGGAACAGGTTTGGCTGCATCCAGTGTGGCAACAAACGGTACTCAGGTATGTGCCATTTTTGCAACAGGAGATATCATTTGTGCGGATATGAACGGCAATCGTTTATGGGCAAAGAATTTGGGCGTTCCTGATAATCATTATGGCTATGCCTCTTCTCTGCTGACATATGGAAATACGGTTATTGTTCAATATGATAATTCAACTGCTCCCAGAGTTATGGCCTTTGATTTAGCAACAGGCAATGAACGTTGGAGCAGAAATCGTACCGAAAGAGTCACCTGGAGTTCTCCGATAATTGCCACCGTTAATAACACACCGCAATTAGTATTGATGGGTAATCCGTCCATTTCGGGTTATAATCCGAACACAGGCGAACAACTTTGGCGCGTAGAGTGTCTGACCGGTGAAGTAGGTGCCAGCGCTTGTAGTGCAAATGGTATTGTATTTGGTGCCAGTGAATATTCTAAACTGGTGGCTATTAATGCAGCAGACGGTAGTTTGTTATGGGAAAGTAATGAATATTTACCGGAGGCGTCCAGCCCTGTGGCTACCAATACGACATTGTATGTAGCAACCAGCTACGGTGTCTTGGCATCCTATGATGTGCAGACAGGCGAGTTGAAGAAAGAACATGAATTAGCTGCTGAATTGTGGTCTTCCCCTATGATTGTAGACGGAAAGTTATTTATGATGACTAATGACGGTAAAATGCACATTTACTCAGCAGATGATGAATTCAGACTGATTGATTCGTTTGAGACCGGCGAGCGCACCTTGTCGACACCGGCTTTTACAGATGGAAAAATTGTGATACGTACAGAAAACAGTATTTATTGTGTAACAGCAAGTTAATATGGCATGTAATTGTGAAAATAATAAAATAGAAACCCGGGAAGAGATGATAGCGAGAGTTGATGCTATCATTGATAAAGTCGGAACAACACGTGCGGTTATTATCCCATTGCTACAGGCATTGCAGGAGGAATTCAGTTATTTGCCTTCGGATGCCATTGAGCGTGTTTATGAACGAACCGAAATAGACCGGGCTCAGTTAATCAGCGTTTCTACTTTCTATTCCCAGTTCCGGCATATTCCTTATGGAAAACACTTAATTAAAGTGTGTACCGGGACAGCCTGTCACGTGAAGGGTGCAAGTAATGTTTACGACTCATTCCGACGGGAATTGAAAATGGAAGGTGATGATATAACTACAACAGACCAACTTTTCTCTATTGAAAAGATTGCGTGTTTGGGATGTTGTACCTTGGCTCCTGTTGTTCAGATAGATGAGAAAATTTACGGACATGTACTTCCGGGTAAAGTAAATGAAGTTGTTGAAGATTTTCTGGCTACTCAGGAGGAGAAAGAGAAAGAGGAAAGAAAGGAAGCAAAGAGACAGGTGGTTGGTGAGATCCGTTTGGGAATGGGTTCTTGCTGTCAGGCCAGCGGTTCTTCGGATATTTACCAGGAACTTATGGACGCTTCTAATTTACTGGGAATTGATGTGAATATCAAGCCGGTAGGTTGTGTTGGCGTATGTAATAAGGTGCCGTTGATAGATGTGGTTATGCCGGATGGCACGATAACCCGTTATCCGAATGTAAAGGCAACAGAAATTAAAGAGATATTGCATCATCATTTTAAACCGGCCGGCTATCTGAAGCGGTTGAAGAATAGTTTGCTCAATCAGATAGATACTTTCCATACGGATATAACCTGGGATAATGTGATATGGAAACCGGAAAACGAACGGACAGGTGTAATAGATAGTTTCCTGTCCGGTCAAAAACATATTTCCACAGAAGGTTACGGTTTTTTAGCGCCGTTGAATATCGATGAGTATACTAATAATTTCGGTTTCGAAGCATTAAAGAAAGTGATCTCTTCTTATACCAGAGATGAAACTGTGAAGACCATCTTAAAAAGTGGCATCCGTGGTCGTGGTGGCGGTGGTTTTATGACCGGAAAAAAATGGGAAATAGTAGCCTCTTCCGATAAAAAGGATAAATATATGATTTGTAATGGCGATGAAGGCGATCCCGGTGCTTTTATGGATCGTATGATGCTTGAATCCTATCCTTTCCGGGTAATAGAGGGAATGCTTATTGCCGGATATGCGGTTGGAGCGAATAAAGGAATTTTTTATATCCGTGCCGAATATCCATTGGCAGTTGTCCGTATAAGGAAGGCTTTGGAAATTTGTCGTGAAAGAAATCTGATTGGCGATAATATTCTGGGTAGTGATTTCTCTTTTGATATATCCGTATTTGAGGGAGCTGGGGCTTTTGTCTGCGGTGAAGAAACAGCTTTGATCGGTTCTATTGAAGGTGAACGTGGATTCCCGAAACAGCGTCCGCCTTATCCGGCAGTAGAAGGATTAAACGGACTGCCGACTTTAGTGAACAATGTGGAGACATTAAGTCAGATTCCTTATATAGTCAGCAGAGGAGCCGATAATTATAGTCAGATAGGAACAGAAGGCAGCAAAGGAACAAAGGTCTTTGCATTGGCCGGTAAGATTCGTCATGGTGGTTTGATTGAGGTGCCTATGGGAGTTACACTTAACCAGATTATTGAAGATATTGGTGGTGGCGTTGAAAAAGGAGAAAAACTGAAAGCTGTCCAGATCGGAGGTCCATCGGGAGGTTGTATCCCCGCTCATTTATGTGATGTACAGGTCGATTTTGACGCGTTCAATCAAATGGGTGCGATGATGGGTTCCGGTGGATTGGTTGTTTTGAGTGAAAGTGACTGTATGGTGGATATGGCCCGGTATTTTCTGAGTTTCACCTGCGATCAGTCTTGCGGGAAATGCACCTTCTGTCGGGTCGGTATACGTCGTATGTTGGATATCCTGGATAAAATCTGTAGTGGAAAAGCGGATATGTCAGATATTGACAAATTGGAGGAATTGGCTCTGAACATCAAGAAATCATCTCTTTGCGGTTTAGGTAAAACAGCGCCTAATCCGGTTTTAACAACTCTGAAATATTTCCGTGAAGAATATGAAGAACATGTGAAAGGGGAATGCAAGACCGGTACTTGTAAAGAAATGGTGAAATACATTGTAACTGATCAATGTGTAGGTTGTACGAAGTGTGCCAAAGCTTGTCCGGTGGAAGCCATTCCTTATACACCTTATGAAGTGCATACGATAGATACGGCTACTTGTGTATTGTGCGGACTTTGTATTGACGAATGTAGTTATAATGCGATAGAGAAGGTTTCTGTTAATTATAAATCTCCGGTAGAAGTTTTAGTGCCATGAATAAAAACAGCATAGTTATTATCTTCTTTTTGCTTTTATTTGTTGCGCAAATGCCCATAATGGCTCAGGGTGAAGAGGAATATCCTTTTACATATATGGTAGGAGATGTGAATGTTACACTTCTTTCCGAAGGGCAACAACAGGGCAATGTGAATATACTAACCGGTGTAACGGAAAGTATCTTGAGTCAGTATGCTCCTGAAGGAACATTCCCGAATGCAATTAATACTTTCCTGATAGAAACTTCGGAAAATACCATCCTGGTAGATGCCGGCTTGGGACGAAAGTTATTTTCTAATCTGGAGGTCTGCGAAAAGAAACCGGAAGATATAAACGTTGTCTTGCTGACGCATATGCATGGAGATCATATCGGAGGATTATTGCAGGATGGGAAAAAGAACTTTCCTAATGCAAAACTTTACATTTCCCGGCCGGAACATGATTACTGGATGAGTGATGAAGCTATGCAGAATGTGCCGGAAAATCGTCGGGCCGGTTTTGTACAGGCACGGGAGGTTATAGCGGCCTATAAAGACAATCTTAGCCTGTTTACTCCGGGTGAAATCGATGAAGAGAAGCAGGAAATATTACCCGGCATACAAGGTGTAGCGGCTTATGGTCATACGCCCGGACACACGGTTTATTTGTTGGAATCCGATGAATCCCGATTGCTTATCTGGGGAGATCTGACACATGCAATGCCGGTTCAGATACCTTCTCCGCAGGTGGCAACGACTTATGACCTGGATTCTGCCAAAGCTATCGAATCCCGTCAGCGCTTATTGAAATATGTGTCGGAAAATAAAATTCCGGTTGGCGGTATGCATATTGAATTCCCAGGAATGGCTACTATTAAGGGGAATTTATCCGATGGTTATAAATATATACTGACTTGTACCTGTGAAGGGGTATTTCGTTGAAATAAATATAAATAATTAGTCTAATAATGAATATTACTATTAATAATATCGCAGTAGAAGTTCAACCGGGAGAAACTATCATTGAAGCGGCTCGACGAATAGGCTGTACAATCCCCTCTCTATGTTATGCGAAAGGGGCAAAACATAAATCGTCGTGCATGGTGTGTGCTGTAAAAAATAATGTGAACGGACAGATTATACCTTCTTGTTCGACTCTTCCGACAGAAGGCATGCAAATAGAAACGGAGAGTGAAGAAGTTTTGCTGGTTCGTTCGTTATCCCTGGAGTTGCTATTGAGTGACCACCGGGCAGACTGTGAAGCGCCTTGTTCTATGGTTTGTCCGAAAGGATTGGATGTAGAGCGGATGTTGGGATATTATGATTCCGGTCGGTATAAAGAGGCTTATGTGTTATTGAATGAAGCCTTTTCCTTGCCGGAGATAGGATGTGACACCTGTAAAGCTCCTTGCGAAAAAGCCTGTAGGCGGGGTACGGTGGATAAAGCGGTGGCTATCCGTGCTATTATAAAAGAGATTGTCGCTATATTTGCTGACGCTCCGATAGAAACAGCGAATGAAACGCCAGGACAGAAACCCGATAAAAATCTATTTTATTCCCGTTTAGGCCGATTTTCCGCGGATGAAAAAGAGGTGTTAAAAAAGACGGTAACAGTTCCTTCCCGTTGTCTGCACTGTGCATGTGCCGGAAGACAGGATTGTAAACTTCGTCTTTACGCAACGAAAGAAGGTATAAAACGTCCGCGTTATGAGGCCTCTTCGGCTTTACCGGTAATGAATAAAGTGCATGTAACCGGGAATATGTGGTTTGAGCAGGCAAAGTGTATTCGTTGCGGATTGTGTATCTATAACAGTAAAAATGGATTTACATTTAAAGATCGTGGATTTGGAATGCAGGTTGTTATACCGGAAGAAAGCCGGGATAATGTTAGCGAAGAATTGGTAAAGATTTGTCCGACCGG
>JAJDIA010000034.1 GCA_030266465.1 Parabacteroides sp. OttesenSCG-928-G21
CCCGGTATTGGGCTTGTTTTTTATTTCTTTTTCGGACAAGACAATCGGAAACAGCGTATTATTTCTCGCCGGACATATAAGCGGATCATGAAGGGGCCGCAGCGTAAAAGATTGCCGCAAGAGGTTCATTGTCGAGTAATTCCTGCTTATGAACCATTGGCCAAATTGTTGTATAATAATAATCAGTCGACATTGTTGTATGGAAGTGATATTCGCATATATACCGATGGAGAGGAAAAGTTTAGGGATTTACTGACTGATCTGATACAGGCAACTAATCATATTCATATTCAGTATTATATTATCAAGAACGACGAAACCGGTGAACAGCTGAAAAAAGTATTGATTGCTAAAGCGAAGGCAGGGGTTAAGGTACGTTTGTTGTATGATGATGTTGGTAGTTGGAATGTAAAGCAACATTTTTTCAAGGAAATGAAAGAGGCCGGCGTGGAGGTGTATTCATTCCTGAAAGTTGCTTTCCCTGTATTTACCAGTAAGGTGAACTATCGTAATCACCGGAAAGTTGTTGTAATTGATGGTAATATCGGTTATATGGGTGGGATGAATATTGCTGATCGTTACACCAAGGGACTAAGTTGGGGGACGTGGAGAGATACGCATTTCCGTTTTGTCGGGAAAGGGGCGCATGGCCTACAATCTACGTTTCTGATCGACTGGTATGTTGCAAGTAAGCAGTTATTGAATGATAAAGCCTATTATCCACCAGCAAATGTATATACGGAGAATGTGATGCAGATTGCAACAAGTGGACCTATAGGACCATGGAGAACATTGTTGCAGGCTACCATATTTCTGATTACATCCGCCAAAAAATATGTTTATATTCAAACGCCTTATTTTCTTCCTACCGAAGGGCTGAATCAAGCTATGCAAATAGCGGCTTTAGGCGGGGTTGATGTACGGCTTATGATACCAAAGCGTTCGGATACGCGTAGTGTAAACCTGGCTTCGCGTTCTTATTTAGATGAAATGGTAAAGGCCGGTGTAAAAGTCTATTTTTATACGCCCGGATTTTTGCATGCAAAGCTTTTAGTAGTGGATGATGCAGTTGCTGCGATAGGCTCAGCAAATATGGATTTCAGAAGTTTTGAGCATAATTTTGAAGTGAATGCCTATATGTATGACAGCGGTTTTGCTGAGGAGATGAAGAGGATATTCTTTCAGGATATGCATCATTGTGAGCAGGTTGTTGCTTCCCGCTGGTTGAAGAGGCCAATAGCGCAACGAGCTGTAGAATCGTTTATGCGTCTGTTTTCTCCTCTTTTATAGATTCTTTCAAAAATAGGCTGAAGTTAACTGAGCCGTACACACGGTGCTGAAAGAAAAAGGGGAGCGTTGAAAAATCATAAGTTTTAGGATGTTCCAGGATAAACAGACCTTCGTCTCGTAATAAATCTTTTTCTAAAATGAGTTGGGGAATTTTCGGTAGCTCCTCCAGATCATAGGGAGGGTCGGCAAAGATCAGATCAAAACTTTGTGGTTTTGCGGTAGACAGATAGCGAAAAACATCTCCACGAATAAGTTTCAATCCTCCTGTTTTTAACTCACTCTCTACTTTGGCAATAAAGGAGGCATGCATGTTGTTTTTTTCTACAGCGGTAACTGTACGGCATCCGCGGGAGAGCATTTCAAAGGCGATACTGCCTGTTCCTGCGAATAGATCCAGTGCCTCCAAATCTTCTAAATCTATTATATTATGAATGACATTGAAGATATTCTCTTTCGCGAAATCAGTAGTTGGCCTCGCCTTAAAAGAAGAAGGTACCTGAAAACGACGACGTTTGTATTTTCCTCCTATTATTCGCATACGGATAAAGCTATGATATCAAGCGGCACTTGTTGTATGTTGTTCCCTAACAGATAGGCTTCGGTAGGTATTTTAATCGGTTGTATTTGTCGCAGGTAACTATTAAGTGCCTGATTGAGCGACTGTATCGTTTTGTTTTCTCCACTTAAAAACAATAGATCATTCTGTTGACTTAATCCATTCTGTTTCCAAATGTACAGTATATAATAGAGATAGTCTTCCCATGCTTTTGTTTCGAAAGAATTCGCAAATGTGAGTTTATCTTTGACATATACAATAATATCCATTTTCTTCTCACCAATTATAGCATACATCTGGGCAGACAGATTTATACGGCTTTGCTGTTGGCAAAGTGTAAATACAGGAGTTAATGAATGTATGAAAACAGGATTTAGAAAAGAACGGTTGCAAAATTCGTAAACCTCATTATCTATACCATATACAAGATAGGCTTTTTCATCTTGTAAATAATCACCCAATACACGGCTAGGATGAGAGGTGAAAACAAAAGATAACAACTCTTCATTTTTCTTTTTCTGGTAGGCGCTCTCCGGGACAAGCGTATAAAAAGAGGTATCTGTCAGTATAGAGATCTTCTTGAAATGCCAATTGAAAAAGTCGTTTGCGTAGAAGTATTCTTTTAACGCATCAATATAGGGAATGCTTTTGTCAAATAAAAAATCCTGATAGAAGAATGTTTCTCCTACCTTAGGGATATATCCTGAAAAAAAAAGTCCATCCGACCTAAGCCGAATGGACATTATATATTTCTCGGAATTATCGGCTGTGAACATATCAGGTAAACTGATAGTCATACGCTCTTGAATTATATTATTCCCAGTTTCCTGCGTTGTTGTTGATTTCTTCCAAAGAACCTACACGAAGACCTGGATATTTACCTTGTTTTTCTGCTTTTTCAATCAGATTATAACGTAATTGAGGATCCATTCCGCGAAGATAATCGGAAAATTTCACACCTGCTTCAAATACTTTGATTTCATAACCTGATGCAGAGTAAAGAGTTGCTGTATCCATAGAGAATTGTAATCTGTCACCTTCAATAGGAACATAACGCATCTCGGCAACATTATAGCCTTTGTCAAAAAGAGTATCTTTTGCAATACGCCAAATCGTATCACGAACAATTAAACCTAGTTTTACTGCTTGTTCTTCAGTCATCTTTTGCTCAAGTTGCTCGTCAGTCAAAACACCTTCTTTAATAAGGAAAGGAAGTTTTTCTTCATTCAAGAATTTTTCTAATTCATCGAAGCTACCTGCATGAGTTCTGTGGACGTTTTTGTATTCGATTTGTGCTTTACGAATGTCTATTAACCGGGCGGTAATAGCATTGTCACGAATTAATTTTTCTTCGTCAAATTCCTGAGGAGTTCTAATGCTCCTGTAACACATGTAAATAAGCAGTAAAGCTGCAGCGGTCACTAAGATTTTTAATGTAACTTTCATGGTTTATATTGATTTTTATAATTTATTTCGCCCGACAAATTTAAGAAAGAATATTTAATCCACTACTTTTATAGCGAAAATATTTACCATCAAAATGATAAATAGTGCTTTAAGTTTCCAAATAATACATAATTTTCGTTATAATCTGACAAAAGATCAGAATTTAGCCCTTGAGAAGATGGTTGCCTTTTTGTGTTCTGCAGATACAGAATCGCTTTTTGTATTAAAGGGATATGCGGGAACAGGCAAGACTACTTTTCTTGCTGCAATAGTAAAGACACTCTGTGAATTTAAACAAAAAACCGTTTTAATGGCGCCTACCGGGAGGGCAGCCAAGGTGTTTTCTAATTATTCCGGACAACTGGCTTTTACGATTCATAAAAAAATCTATAGGCAAAAGGCTTTTTCGAATGAGTACACCAATTTTCAGGCTGCGAAAAATTTACATTCAAATACCATTTTTATCGTTGATGAGGCCTCTATGATTGCGGATGAAATAACGGATTCTTCTTCGTTTGGAAGCGGACGATTGCTGGATGATTTAATACAATATGTTTATTCCGGTGAGAATTGCCGACTGATTTTGATCGGAGACGAGGCGCAGTTGCCACCGGTGAAACAAACAGAAAGTCCGGCTTTAAATCTGCAAACATTGGGAAGGTATGGCCTGAATATACAGACGGCCACACTCACGCAAATTGTCCGGCAGGAAGAGGATTCCGGGATATTGTATAACGCTACGCATATTCGTGAAGCCCTTCGGCTTAATCTTATCCATGCTTTTCCAAAAATTTCTTTTCAGGGTTTTACGGATATCCGGAAAATTACCGGTAGTGAATTGATTGAAGAGATAGAATCTGCTTATAGTCGTGATGGGCTGGATGAAACAATTATTATTACAAGAAGTAACAAGCGGGCCGTGATATATAATAATGGTATCCGGAATCGTATTCTTTACCGCGAAGAAGAGCTTTCATCCGGTGACCGTTTAATGGTGGCTAAAAACAACTATTTCTGGACATTAAATAATAAAGAGATCAGTTTTATTGCCAATGGCGAAATCGTGCAGGTTTTACGGGTTCGGAAAACGATGGAACTCTACGGTTTTCGCTTTGCCGATGTAACCGTACGCTTTGTCGATTACGATGTGGAAATGGATATGAAAATATTGTTGGATACCTTACAAACCGAAACCGCCGCCTTACCTCAGGAGTTGAATGAACGACTGTTTTATACGATTCTGGAAGATTATGACACGATCACAACAAAAGCCGGAAGGCTAAAAAAAATGAAAACAGACCCCTTCTATAATGCCGTTCAGGTGAAATATGCCTATGCAATTACCTGTCATAAAGCACAAGGTGGACAGTGGCGGAATGTTTTTCTGGATATAGGTTATATAACAGAAGAGATGTTGGGGGAAGATTTTTATCGTTGGCTGTACACGGCATTTACCCGTTCGACTCATCAGCTATATCTGGTAAATATGCCCGATGAATTTGAAAAATAAGATATCGGATATACATACGGATTTGTTTTAATCCCTTGAAATTTCTTAAAATGCAAATAGTCAGCAAAAGTTGCTATTTTGTGACATTATTTCAAAATGTGCATCTTTTTACTAACGCGTACTTTTGCAAAAAATAATCCAAAACAACGAAAAAAAGGCGATTTTGTCCTATCGAGATAGCAAAATCGCCCTTTTTTGCCGAATTCATTGCAATGAATTTTTGAAAACATGGCAATGAAATTTCAAAATCATTGTGATGATTTTGAAAAACCATCACAATGATTTCGGCGAAAACCGTTACGAGATGTTAAAAACCTGCTAAAAATCTACGAACCCGTCGGATTTCTCTGTTATTTCATCAAAAAATTCGAATGAAATGAGTTTGACATATTGTCGGATTCAATTTCAGTTTTTTTTACAACGTTTCAAAATCATTGCGATGATTTTGATTTAGCCTTTCGTTTTGTCAGAGAATAATCAATTTGGCTGACATCCTGATTTTCCTAAACCCTCATTTTAGCGCATATTTCTGAATAGGCTTGTCCCCGGGTCCGAATAAACGATTCTATGAGAAGCTAATTTGACAGAATGTCAATTTCTGACAGTTTGTTTTTAATGGCAATTTGGTTTGTGAGAATAAGGTAGATGAAGAAGATTCGAAGATTATTTGTTACATCGAATACACATTGATTTTAAAAAATAATTGCTGTAAAATGAATTGACTGTTGCGGGAAATATTATTCCTCCAATTGCAAATAACTCCAGATAGGGTAGTGGTCAGAATAATTGACTTTGTCGATGGTGCAATTGTAGGCTTTTATGTTAGGAGAGTGAAGAATGTTGTCAATACGGAAGCGGAAAACACTCTGATTGTAAGTAACGCCCATTCCCATCCCGGACTCTTCAAAAGCATCCAGCAAATCGCCCTGAATGGTACGGTGGGCATAAGATATTGGCGTATCATTGAAGTCGCCACAAACCAAAAAATAATCGCCTTTGGCATTTCGGATCTCTTCGGCAATCATTTCGGCTTGTTGTGCACGTTTAATGAAGGCCGGTCCCAGTTTTTGCTGGAAGGTTTCACGTATTCCCTCCAGGGCATCCGAGTCCATCGATTTGATCAGGTTGGAGTACTGGCTTCGGTCCTGTCCTGTGAGTCCAAAGGATTCGAGGTGGTTGTTGACTAATATCAGCTTTTTATTGTTAATCTTTATCTCGTGTATAGAGGAGCCATTATACTTGCTGTTATAGGGCAATTTGCGGGAATTCGCAATAGGGAATTTAGAGAATACGGCTATCCCTGATGTGCGGTAAGGAACATCGTTTAATGTAATAACCGATTTGTATGGATACATATCTAATGCTTCAAAGATTACATCCTCGTGCATCCCCCTTTCATTCTTGTAAGCCATATATTCCTGCAGGCATACAATATCGGCTTCCGATTGCGCGATATACTGAATTATTTTATTGGGAGACAGGGGGGTGTGCTTTTTTAATGCGAAATTCATGACATTGTAACTGAGCACTTTTATTGTGTTCTCCTGTGGTACCGGGTTTGTTTTACGGTGAAAAGGGAAATAGCGTGTGATGGGTCCCCAGCAGATAACAAAAGCAACGATTCCAATAAGCACATAGTACCAGCGTTTCAGAAACAACCAGCAAAGAATAAAACAGAAATTGATAAAGCAAAAGATAGGAAAAGCCAGCCCGAGATAGGCCATTGTATGATTGTCGACCGGTGAATATCGGTCGGAGTAGGCTGCTAAGATAAAGAGTATTAACGTTATTAAATTAGCAAATAGAAATAATCCGCGCAAGAAAATATTGAGTGTTTTCATTCCGGAAGTTTATTTACTGGCATCAAACAGTTTCCTTTTCTCTTCCGCCGATAGGCTGTCATAGCCTGAGCGTTTTAATTTATCAAGAATGGAGTCTAATTCCATGTTTTCCTGATTTTTGCGGGCATTGTATTCGTAATCTGTCTCTTTACGTTTGTGCGTAACCCGCATCTTAGGTTTATGTTTTCGCTTACCTAAATTAACAAACCAATCTATCGCCTTGTTCATCGGGGCGGTTAAATCTTTTCCGGAGCTTATCCGTGAAGCAAACCAAATGCCTAAAAGCGCTCCTCCGATGTGTGCGATATGACCTCCCGCGTTATCGGAAGTTATAGCTAGAAAATCGATGACAAAAGTAAAGATGGCCAGATAGATTAGTTTGACACGACCAATCAGAAACAGGTTGATCTCATAGTCTTTCCGATAAAAAGAAACCGCGAAGACGATTGCCATTACTGAGGCGGATGCGCCCATCAAATAGCTGAAACCGGAGACCTCCTGGAAATAAGGGAATATATTGTAAGCCAACATGAAAAACAAACCACCTGCGATACCTCCCCATACATACAATCCGCCTAGTTGACGTTCGTTAAAGAATTGCAGGAAGATGTTACCAAACCAATAAAGCCAGAGCATATTGAACAGAATATGGAGGAAATCGTAATGCGTAAACATATACGTGATAATCGTCCATGGTCTGAACAGGAAAGAGGTGGGAGAAGCCGGCATTTGAAGGTAGAGGAGAAATGGCACACCTTTTATGTTGAACAGCATAAACAGAACGGCGGCAAGCCTGATAAGGACAAACACGCCGATATTGATGTAAATAAATTTTGCTAAAATGTTTCCTGACTGGAATGTGCGTTTCAGATTAGTAAAAATACCGTCCATTTTTTGCATCCTTTTTCTTCCAATATCTTATCATAAAGAAACCAAACAGCATCCCTCCCAAGTGAGCAAAGTGAGCGACAGAATCTCCTCCGAAATTGGCTACTCCCAGGAAGAGTTCAATAAGACCATAACCAACTACAAAATATTTAGCCTTGATAGGCACAGGAATGAACATAATGAATAAAGGAACATTAGGGAATAGCATACCGAAAGCCAACAGAATACCAAAAACAGCACCCGATGCTCCAATCGTCACAAACAGGTTGAGGAAATCGCTTTTTGACATCAGCTGAACCCCATTCAGATTGATCATGTCATGGCTACCGAAAATGACATCACTCAGACTAAAAAACCAAACTAATTCCTGTACTAAACCTGCGCCGATACCTGTTACCAAATAAAAAAGAATAAAACGTTTAGCGCCCCATACATTTTCCAGAACACGTCCAAACATATAAACAGCAAACATGTTGAAGAATACATGACTGAAGGAGTGGGTGTCATGCATAAACATGTAAGTAATGATTTGATAAAAACCAAAATCTGTAGCTCCCGGGAAATGCAATCCCAATATTTGAACCAAATCAATACCAATTCTTGGCAATACCAAACTGGCTAACCAGAATAAAAGATTGATGATAATGAGATTTTTAGTAACAGGAGGAATGCTTTGTAGAAAGCCGGAACTCGATTGATTCATTCTGTTTTATGTTAAATTCAGAACAAAGGTAGTACATTTTGTATAGTTTTATCTGCTTTTCGCATTAAATCAGCCTTTCTTATCAAAAAAAATGTCATTTTTTTTTGCATAATATTAAAATAAAGCTACATTTGATGCCAACTTTGATTATTATTGACAAGATTGTTTAATATATTAACTATTCAATTATGAACAAAACAGAATTTATCAGTGCTGTATCTGAAAAATCAGGTTTAAGCAAAGTAGATGCGAAAAAAGCAGTTGATGCTTTTATCCAAACAGTATCTAACGAATTGAAAGCAGGCGGTAAAGTTGCCCTTCTCGGATTCGGTTCATTTTCTGTAACAGAAAAAGCCGCTCGTAAAGGTGTTAACCCTAAAACTAAACAAACCATTAATATACCTGCTAAAAAAGCCGTTAAATTTAAAGCAGGATCTGAATTAAATGACCTAGTTAAGTAAAACAGAGATAAGCTTTAAAGAAAAGCTGTTCAAATATTGAAATTTGAACAGCTTTTTTTATGTAACTTTGCAGCACAATATAAATCTTCTTCTATGTTTATTGAACAGCAAATAACTGACTCCGTAATATCCGGTTTGAAATCACTTTATGGTGCTGATTTTCAAGCAGACCAGATACAGTTGCAGAAAACAAAAAAAGAGTTTGAGGGACACCTCACATTAGTGGTTTTCCCCTTTTTACGTCAATCCAGAAAGTCTCCGGAACAAACAGCCCAGGATATTGGAAATTATTTGTTGGAAAAAGAACCTGCCGTTTCTGCCTTTAATGTCATCAAAGGCTTTTTAAATCTGAGCGTATCGACATCCAGTTGGATTGGCTTATTAAACGAGATTCATAACGACGTGAATTATGGCATTACTCCTGAGAAAGAAAATGCGCAATTAGCTATGATTGAGTATTCCTCTCCCAATACCAATAAGCCTTTACACTTAGGACATGTACGTAATAATCTGTTAGGTTATAGCTTGGCTGAGATCATGAAAGCCAATGGCTACAAGGTCGTGAAGACCAATATTGTCAATGACCGCGGAATCCATATTTGCAAATCCATGTTGGCCTGGCAGAAATGGGGAAATGGAGCTACACCGGAATCAACCGGCAAAAAAGGCGACCATTTGATCGGAGATTTTTATGTGTTATTTGATAAGCATTATAAAGAGGAGCTAAAAACGCTTATAGCGCAGGGATTAACGGAAAAGGATGCGGAAAAACAATCCTCCTTAATGGCGGAAGCCCGTGAAATGTTACTGAAATGGGAAGCCGGAGATCCTGAAACCCGTTCACTTTGGGAAATGATGAATAGTTGGGTGTATACCGGATTCAGTGAAACCTATAAAATGATGGGCGTTGATTTCGACAAGATATATTATGAATCGGAAACCTATCTGGAAGGAAGAAACGAGGTCTTAAGAGGCGTTGACAAAGGCGTGTTTTATCGTCGGGAAGACGACTCGGTATGGGCGGATCTGACGGCTGACGGTTTGGATGAGAAACTTTTGTTACGTGCGGATGGCACGTCGGTATATATGACGCAGGATATCGGTACCGCTAAATTGCGGTTTGATGACTATCCGATTGATAAGATGATTTACGTAGTAGGAAACGAACAGAATTACCACTTCCAGGTATTGTCTATTTTATTGGATAAACTGGGTTTCGCTTTTGGTAAAGGACTAGTACACTTCTCGTATGGCATGGTAGAATTACCGGAAGGTAAAATGAAAAGCCGGGAAGGAACAGTTGTTGATGCAGACGATCTGATGAAGGAAATGATTCATACCGCGCATGAAATCTCCCAGGAATTAGGAAAGTTAGACGAAATGACTCCGGAAGAAGCAGACGATATTTCCCGGATTGTCGGATTAGGTTCATTAAAGTATTTTATCCTGAAGGTGGATCCACGCAAAAACATGACCTTCAATCCGAAAGAATCGATCGACTTTAATGGCAACACCGGCCCGTTTATTCAATATACTTACGCCCGTATCCGTTCCGTGTTGCGCAAAGCAGAGGAACAGGGAATCCCATTAATCGATAAGCTGCCAACCGGATTATCGCTTTCTGAAAAAGAAATCAACCTGATTCAGGCCGTGGCTAATTACGCTTCGACAGTGAAAGAAGCAGGTAGTGAATATAGTCCCGCCTTAATAGCCAACTATATTTATGACCTGGTGAAGGAATACAATCAGTTTTATCATGATTTTTCTATCCTGCGGGAAGAAAACGAAGCATTAAAACACTTCCGCCTTACACTTTCAGCTAATGTGGCTAAGATCGTGAAGTCAGGAATGTCTCTATTAGGTATAGAAGTGCCGGAACGGATGTAAAAGCATAGGCTTTTACATCTGTTTCGTCGATTATTTTTTATTTTTACGCCAATCATTATTTAAATCTAAACAATATGAAGAAGTCCTTATTACTCGTAGTTTGCCTGTTTGCAATCAGTATACATCAACTATCCGCCGTTAATCTGTTTGTGGAGGCAGAAAGCTTCCGGAATAAAGGAGGCTGGGTCGTTGACCAACAGTTTATGGATATAATGGGCTCGCCTTATCTGATGGCGCACGGCATGGGAGAACCAGTTGCTGACGCCGTCACCCCGATCACCCTTCCGGAAACAGGAACCTATTATATATATGTACGCACATTCAACTGGACCGCCCCATGGAAAACAGGAGAAGGCCCCGGAAAATTCACACTCTCAGTCGGCGGGAAACGCATTTCCACCGTTCTCGGTGCAACCGGCGGGGAATGGTTTTGGGAGCCGGTCGGTAAAATCACCATCCGGGATAAGCAAACAACATTAACATTGCACGACCTCACCGGTTTTAACGGAAGATGTGACGCCATTTACCTTACTACCGAGGAAGGAGACGTCCCCCCAAATAATCCGGCCGACCTCGCCGCCTTCCGCAAAAACGCTTTACAACTACCGAGCATCCCTCCCACAGCCGGGAATTACGATCTGGTTGTTATCGGAGGTGGAGTAGCCGGCCTGAGCGCCGCCGTATCAGCCGCCCGCTTAGGCTGTAAGGTTGCTTTAATCCATGACCGCCCGGTCCTCGGAGGAAATAACAGCTCGGAAGTTCGCGTACACTTAGGCGGACGTATCGAAGCCGGCCCTTATAAAGAATTAGGAAACCTGCAGAAGGAATTCGGACCAGAGCGAGGAGGAAATGCCCAGCCCGCCGATTATTATGAAGACGACAAAAAGATGGAAATCGTCGCGAACGAGAAAAACATCACCCTCTTCGCCAACTACCGCGCAATGGGCGTAGAAAAAAGCGGCAATAAAATCACCGCTGTTACCGCCCGGCATATTGAGAATGGCAATGAACTGCGTTTCACCGCCCCGTTGTTCTCCGACTGTACGGGAGACGGCACAATCGGAGTCTTGGCCGGTGCAGATTTCGCCATGGGACGCGAAGGACGTGACGAATTCAACGAAAGTACCGCCCCCGAAGTCGCAGATGATATGACGATGGGCTCCTCTGTCCAATGGTATTCACAGGAAACAGAAAAACGCTCCTCCTTCCCCCGCTTTAATTACGGCGTATCCTTTACGGACAACAGCTGCGAGAAAGTCCCCATGGGCGAATGGACCTGGGAGACCGGCATGAACTACGACCAGATATCCGACTTCGAACGCATCCGCGACTACGGCCTCCTGGTAGTCTACTCCAACTGGAGTTACCTGAAAAACGACCTGAAAGAAAACGAAGCCTTCCGCAACCGCAAGCTCGACTGGGTCGCCTATATCTCCGGTAAGCGCGAATCGCGCCGTCTTTTGGGCGATTATATCCTGAAAGAAGACGACCTCCGTCGTTACGTCGTGCATGAAGACGGGACAGCCGCCACCACCTGGAGTATCGACCTTCATTACCCCGACCCGAAAAACTCCGCGAACTTCCCTGATGCCGAGTTTAAGTCCATCGCCAAGCATATCCCCATCCATCCTTACCCGATACCCTACCGCTGTTTCTATTCCCGGAATGTCGACAACCTGTTTATGGCCGGCCGGAATATCAGCGTCACCCACGTAGCGCTGGGCACCATCCGTGTTATGCGTACCACCGGAATGATCGGCGAAGTAGTCGGCATGGCCGCTTCCCTCTGTAAGAAATACAATGTAGAGCCTCGCGCTATTTATCATTACCATCTGAACGACTTAAAACAACTCATGCAGGAAGGCGTTGGCGCCAAAGGACTGCCCAACAACCAGCAATACAACGAAGGGCAAACCCTGACAGCACCTCCTGTTATACAATAAAGGAAATATGAGAACACTATTTTACACCTGCCTGGCCGCATTTATTCTTTTTGTCCCGGGCAAGACGAAAGCAGAAGACTTCGCCTATAAATCCGGCGTCTATCAGGTTGAATTGAAGAACGACACACTCTCCATCGAGAACGACCTCATCAAAAGAACCTGGCTGTGGAACGGAGGTAGCCTCATCACCCTGCAGTTAGACGACAAGAAAAACAGCATCACCTGGAACACCTCCAACAAACGCCCCGACCTGTTACTCCCCGGAGAACAAACAACCGGATCCGCCGCCACCATTCAGGCAGCGATCATCCCTTCGTCGGCGCAACACGTCAAGCACCTGCGCGTCACCGTAGAATACAACTTAGGAGACCTCAACATTCGGAAAGTCCTCAAACTTTACGAATCAACCCCCGCCATCGCCTGTGAACTCTCCCTCCGCGGGAAAGCAGCACAGACCTGGATAAAACCGCTGAGCAACGCCGCCGACTTGCAGAACATCGAGCGATTAACCTCCAGTTCCGAAGCCGGAAAAGTACCCTCCGTCGAATCCCTTTCCCTCTCCGGACTCCACTGGCAGATCGAAGCCGTTGAATTTCTGGACATCACCGACCGCTTCAACACCCTCGTCCGTCCCGTTCGCGCACTATCTTACCGCGACTGCATCTATCGGGGGAATCTCCTCTTTGCCGAAGACACCGAAAAGGGCGCGGGCTTCTTTTTCCTGAAAGAAGCGCCCACCTCCAACGTGCAATTGCATTATCCCAACGGTGACTTCCTCACCAACGGTGGCACGTTTCATGTTTTGGGCTTAGGCGTAGACAGCGTAGACCTCAAAACCGACGAATGGACCAGCGCCTACGGCTATGTAACCGGCCTGTTCCGTTCCGACGAACAGGAAAAACTCTCCGCCTTGCGCAATTACCAGAAAAGCATCCGCCCCTTCTTAGCCGATCGCGACGAAATGATCATGCTCAACACCTGGGGCGACCGTGGACAAGACACCCGCGTCAATGAAGCCTTCTGCCTGAACGAACTCGAGCTCGCATCCAAACTGGGCGTCACCCATTTCCAGATAGACGACGGCTGGCAAGCCGGACGCAGCGCCAACTCCGCCTACGGAGGCTCCTACAAAAACATTTGGGACAACCCCAACTACTGGACCCCCGATCCCGTGCGTTTCCCCAACGGACTGGCACCCATCGTGCAGCGCGGAAAAGAATTGGGCATTGAAATCTGCCTCTGGTTCAACCCCAGCATCCAAAACAACTTCGCCGACTGGGAGAAAGACGCCGCTGCCCTCATCGCCCTCTACCAAAAATACGGCATACGCACCTTCAAGATAGACGGAACCGCCATCCCCAATAAGATCTCGGAAATCCGACTGCGACAAATCTACGAACGCGTCATGGAAGCCACCGACTGGCAGGCCGTCCTCAACCTCGACGCCACAGCCGGACGCCGCGGTGGTTACTTCTTCTTCAACGAATACGGAAACATCTTCCTGGAGAACCGCTACACCGACTGGACCAATTACTACCCCTATTGGACCCTGCGCAACCTCTGGATGCTCTCCCGATACGTCCCGGCACAAATGCTGCAGATCGAATTCCTCAACAAATGGCGCAATCAGGATAACTACGCCAACGACCGCTTCGGTCCGGCCAACTATTCCTTCGACTACCTCTTTGCCATCACCCTGGCAGCCCAACCGCTCGCCTGGATGGAAGCCGCCAACCTGCCCGAAGAGGCCTTTGCCGTAGGCGAGACCGTCCGGAAATACAAGGCCATCCGGAATGAATTCCACCGGGGAACAATCCTTCCCGTGGGAGACGAACCCTCCGGCCGTTCATGGACAGGCTTTCAGTCCATTGGGGAAAAGAAAGGATATCTCCTTCTATTTAGGGAAGATAACACCCTCGCGACAGCGAACATCCCCGTCTACCTACCCGGAAATACACAGGTAGAACTGACGCCCGTCATCGGCTCCGGCGAGAAACGCACGGCAAGAACCGACGGCAACGGAAACCTATCCTTTACCCTCCCGGCGGCAAACAGCTACGTGCTTTACCACTATACGATACGGTAAACAACCAACTTCGCCGCTACCGGGAATCAAAAGAAATACAATTTGTTAAACTTCTAATACAAGCACAAATGAAAAAGAACACATTATTTAATCTCTTGCTGTGCAGCAGCGTTCTTTTGCTGTCGGCATCCTGCGTGAAGCACAACACACTCTCCCCGGACGAGATCGCCGAAGGCTGGGAACTCCTTTTCGATGGCGAAACCCTCAATGGCTGGAAAGACTACAACGGCACAACCCTGACGCAACCCTGGCACGTCGTTGACGGCTGTATCCAGGCCAAAGGCGAAGGCAGCGACGCCAGCGGCTATATCGTTACTGAAAAGCAATACGAGAATTTTGAAATCTCGTGGGACTGGAAACTCTCCAAAGGCGGCAACAGCGGAATGCTCTATCACGTAGTCGAGCGGCCACAATACGCCGTTCCGTATGTAACCGGACCGGAGTATCAGCTTATCGACGAACCCAATTTTCCGCAGGAGCTGGAAGAATGGCAGAAGCTGGGCGTAGACTACGCCATGTATCTGCCCGATAAATCCCTGATGAAAGTAAATCCCTACGGCAAATGGAACAACTCCCGGATCGTTTTCGACAACGGCCATGTCGAGCACTGGCTCAATGGCGTGAAAATTTTGGAATTCGAAGCCTGGACCGACGACTGGCACGCCCGTAAAAACAGCGGCAAGTGGGAAAACGCGCCGGAATACGGCCTCGCCACGAAAGGCGTATTCTGTCTGCAAGATCATGGCGACCCGGCCTCTTTCCGCAACATTAAAGTAAAAGAACTGCCCCGCAAAACAAAACAAATCTCCCTTTTCAACGGCACCGACCTACAGGGATGGGAAATCTACGGCACCGAATTATGGTACGTGAAGGACGGACTGCTCTACTGCGAAAGCGGACCGGATAAAGCCTACGGCTATTTAGCTACGCGCAACTATTACAATGATTATGAACTCTCCGTTGAATTCAAACAAGAGTCCGATGGAAATTCCGGCGTCTTCATCCGTTCATTTATTGAAGAAGGCGTTCGCGTGAACGGCTGGCAAGTCGAAGTGGCCCCTAAAAACCGCGACACCGGCGGCATCTACGAATCCTACGGCCGTGGCTGGCTGGCGCGCATACCCGACGAAAAAGAAACGATCCTCAAAGAAGGAGAGTGGAACACCCTGCGCATACAAATCCAAGGCGACCATATCGCCACATGGCTCAACGGACAGGAAATGGCTCACCTCCACGACACCAAGATCGGCGCCGGACAAGGACGCATCGCCCTCCAGATACACGACGGCGGCGGCATCAAAGTAGCCTGGCGCAACTTCCAACTGAAGACGCTATAATTTCTGCGCAGGGGCGCAGAAATTAGGAAATAGGCAATAGGAAATAGGAGATAGGAGAGGAATAAAAACCTTCCTGTCTCCTTTTTCTTTTATGCGAATAAACTATCTCAGCTCCCCTTCTTAGAAAAGAAGGGGGTGGACCGCCGCTTTGCGGTGGTGGGGTAGTTTGATATATTTAAAGTGAGTAGCCTGATATATAAAGGGTAGTTTGATATATTTAAAAGAATAAGGAGTGAAGAGTGAGTGAAGAATATATTTATATAGGGAAATAGGAGATACATTATAAAGAATTCAAACTGCCCCACCATCGCCGCGGCGATGGTCCACCCCCTTCTTTTCTAAGAAGGGGAGCCAAGAATGCCCATTCCCCCAAAAGAAAAGGAGATAGAATCCTATTTCCTATCTCCTATCTCCCATCTCCTTTCGCGCTTCGCGCTCGCGCTCGCCTTATGCCATCCCCTCCGGCTCATTCACCCCATCAATCGTGAGGACAACTACGCCGTCTTTCACCACCTCCACCGTGTAGGTTTCATTGGATAAGGTTCCGAGCAGGTCCTGATCGTCCGTCGGAATGAAGCGCAGGCTCATCGGAGTAGTGCCCGTCTCATCATAAGAGATCTCGTTTAATGTAAAGCGGTTCGACCTTCCATCCGGATGAAAGTCCATAATGCCGCCAACCATCCGT
>JAJDIA010000035.1 GCA_030266465.1 Parabacteroides sp. OttesenSCG-928-G21
CCACATCGGAAGTCTTTCCGCATACTCCTTTCACAGTACAACCTTTGTTCTGGGCTGTTTCCTGACATTGATAGCAAAACATGTTCATCTTTCTTTGATTTTAATTGTTTATATCCAGTTTTCTTCTACTATTTCTCCTTCTATACCTATAATAACCTTTTTTACGGGGACTTTGTTCGAAGCCTGTTCCAGAGCTATTTTTACTAATTGTAATAACCCTCCACAACAAGGAACTTCCATAATAACTACTGTCAGTGTATTAATCTGTGCACCGTCTATCATATCGGCAAGCTTCGATACATACACTTCTTTGTTACTGTCGAGTTTGGGGCAGGCAATAGCCAATGTACGATTTCTTAAGAAACGGTCATGGAAGCCACCATAAGCATAAGCTGTACAGTCGGCAGCCAGCACCACATCAGCACCCCGTAAATATCCCGCCTGCGGATTCAGTAAATGAAGTTGAACCGGCCATTGGCGTAACTGTGAAGGGGTGTTGCCGGTTGGTGCTACCGGTTTTACGGGAGCGAAAGACATCTCCCGACTTCCCGGACAGGCCGAGAAGGCTTGTCCACAATCTGAGTTTCGTTCATTATTATTTTCTATATCCATATCTATTTTTATGTTATGTTCTTCCAGGTAACGAAGGCCTTGAGCCAAAAGTGCGGTTTCATTATGATCTTTCAAATGAAGCAGATGAGCCCGGATTGTTTTTTCACCTTTGGGAACAAGTCTCTCCATCACTGCGATTTCATCGTAAGGTTCTGCCTCGCGTTCCTCGAAATCTATCGCTCCCACAGGGCAGTCTCCGATACAAGCTCCCAGTCCGTCGCAATACAAATCGCTAATCATCCGGGCCTTACCATCAATTAATTGCAATGCTCCTTCATGGCAACCATTGACACAAATTCCGCAACCATTGCACAGTTCTTCGTTTATCTTTATAATTGTTCTTTTCATTAATCTTCCTCAATTATCCTTTTGCAAACATACAGTAGTATGGGGATACAAATCGTAACATTCGTTACGGATGTGAAATTTATTATGTGTAACTTTGCAAAAAATAGAATTTATGAATCAGGACTTACTGTTTTTCTGTACAATATGCCGGGAAAAATCCCTTGAAGAGATTGAGAAAATAAGATGTGTAATAGACCATACGGTAAAAACCTATAAGCGGGGAGAGTTGATTGCTTCGCAGGGCGATCGTATATCAAGCCTGTACATGCTGACGAAAGGGAAAGTAAAGACGGAAATTATTTCCAAATCGGGACTTACTGTTTCAGTAGAAGAGATTACAGCTCCCTATCCATTAGCTGCGGCTTTTATTTTTGCGGACAACAACCACTTTCCGGTGGAGGTTACCGCAATGGAGGATTGTGAAGTGATACTAATCAGTAAATCTTCTATTGAAAAACAGATGGCTAAATGCCCCGGATTCCTAAGAGGATTTATGGCTTTTATAGCCAACCGGGTGCAGTTTCTTTCCGAAAGGCTGAAAATATTTTCGCAGAAAGGGATCAAAGCCAAAATCGCGTATTATATTTTACAGCATGATAAAAATGGCTCTTTTGAATTGGGTAGGAGCATTGCATCTCTGGCGGAATATTTTGGCGTGGAACGCCCTTCGCTTTCAAGGGCTATATCCGAAATGGCGCACGATGGTATTATAGAATTTGAAGCCGGCAAAGGGAAGATTTTAAAGTACAATGATCTGAAAGAGTTATTGGGATGATTGATATCACTTAATGAATTACTGTTTATGAATCTATGGGGATTTTTAACTGCTGCTGTATTGCTCACATTGCTTCCCGGACAAGATCAGATTTGTGTAATTATGACAAGTATTTCGCAAGGCAGGAAAGCAGGTGTTATCCTTGCGGCAGGTCTATGTACGGGTTTAGTTGGGCATGTTCTGGCAACAAGCTTAGGAGTGTCATTCGTGCTGCAAAGTTCTCCTTTTGCATTTACGCTGTTGAAAATAGGAGGAGCAGCTTACTTATTTTACTTAGGAATAAAAACGTTTATAAAGCGGAAAGATATACTATTAAAATTTGAACTCGATAAAAATGATATCCAGAAACTCTATCAAATAGGTGTTTTAATGAGCCTGATGAATCCAAAACTGATTCTCTTCTTTTTAGCTTTTCTTCCTCAATTTGTGGATATACAAGTAGGAAACACAGCTATTCAGATGATTATTTTAGGCGTTATATTCATTGTGGAGTCATTCGTTTTCTACTTGATAGTATCAGCATTGGCCTCCAGACTAACCAATAGGTTCATGAATAGCCCTCGTGCAGCTCAGAATGTGAATATTCTTGTTTCATGTGTTTACGTTGGCATAGGAATTAGTATTTTATTTATTTGATAAAGTGAAAATATGAAATATAATAATGAAACCGTTCGTCGGCAAGAACGCTTGCTAACAGAAGATGAAGCTATCAATTTATTATGTACAGGTGAGTATGGCATACTTTCAATGATTGAAAGTCTTGATAAAGGAATAGGAGGATACGGTATTCCACTTAACTACGTGTGGGACGGTAATGATTCCATCTATTTCCATTGTGCGCCCGAAGGGTATAAATTAGATTGCTTGAAAAAGAATCCCAAAGTTTCTTTCTCTGTAATTGGTCACACAAAAGTTATATCGCATAAATTTACTACTGCATATGAGAGTATTGTTGTTCGAGGTAATGTCGTTATGGACCTTCCCGAAGAAGAACGTCGAAAAGCACTAATTTTAGTGTTAGATAAATATTCGCCTACCGACAAAGAAGTGGGATTGAAATATATAGAAAAATCATTTCACCGGACAAATATCATACGGCTTGATATAATAGAAGCATCAGGAAAGACAAAAAGAATAAAGGAATAATTATGATAAAAACATTTGCAGATAATATTATTGAGTACAACAAAAATTTAGCATACACAGGAGAATTACCGGCTGGATTTAAGGTAGTAAATCCTTTTTGTGATAACCAGGAAGCAGTAAAAGTAATGGAACAGTTTTATCGCAAATACTACACCGATTCCCGGCAGCGCAAGTTTATTATAGGTATCAATCCAGGTAGGCATGGAGCAGGAATTACCGGTATTCCTTTTACTGATACGAAACATTTGGAAAATGTTTGTGGTATCCGAATGCAATCGGCACAAACGCACGAAATATCGTCTGTATTCGTCTATGATATGATTGCCCAATATGGTGGAACCGAGCTCTTTTATCAAGATTTTTTTATAAAATCACCTTTCCCTTTGGCTATTGTCCGCGAAAAAGAAGTAGGGAAATGGATTAATGCCAATTATTATGACGATACCTCACTGTTAAGAATGACGGAAGAGTTTATGATTACTTCATTGAAAAAACAAATTACAATTGGGATAGACTGTAGCGAAGTGTTTGTATTGGGAAAAAAGAATGCTACATATATTTCAGAAATGAATAAAAAAGCGAATTTATTTGGACGTATAACCGTTCTTGAACACCCACGGTATATACAACAATACAAATCAAAAGATAAACAATTCTATATTGATAAATATATTCTGACTCTAAACTCGCGATAATAGTAGAAAAATAATTAATACACATGAATACTTCCCTGTGCCGAAGGCAGGTAGTTAACTCCAATCCACGTTATCATTAGCAAAATAAACGCAATAGGAAGCAACCAAAGGGAGGCTTTTTCCTGTTTCTTCCCATATATTCGAATGTGTATATAAGCCAGATAACCCATAGAAGTTACAAAAGCCCAAGTTTCTTTAGGGTCCCACGACCAATAATGTCCCCATGCCTCTTTCGCCCAGATAGCACCCATAAGCATACCCAGGGCAAGAAACCCGAAGCCTATATAGACAATGTTGTCTATGAAGGAAAAAATGTTTTTATCGGATTGGGTGGTCAATCGTATCTTTCTGAGTTGTACAAAAGCTCCGATGGTAGCTGCTCCCAACATAGCATACGATAGAATATAAGAGGTAACATGAGGCACAAACCAAATACTTTGCAAAGCAGGCATCAGGTTTTTCGAATGAATTTCAGGTTTGAAAAGGTTGACAAACACAAAAACAGAAGCGACTAATGCCGAGAACGACAAGAGCCACGGATATTTCCAACGACGGTATGCCAGATAGCCAACGACAGATAAAAAGAAAGAATACCACAAGCGGGTTTCACCCATCGTCCGCATAGGTGGACGTTCGATATGAATCCAGAAACCGATAATAAATGTTGTAAACAGGGCTATACCGGAAAGCATCAATATATTAGCCATACGTTTTTTGGGCTTATAGACTGTAACTCCCGCGGCTAACCAAAGTACTACCGAAGGGATTGCAAACCATATAAAGTTATTCCAGTTCATCTGTTTTTCGTTTCAAAAGGTTCATCGTTTTCTTCATCTCTTCGTTTTGTATTTTTACCGGTCAGTATCATGCTTGTTGCTCCTAAAGCAATAAGGGCGAACCCAATGTAAACAGGCGTAATCCAAGGGTCATATACCAGTTCCATGCTGCTGTAAGAGGATAGCCGTCCGGCCTTATCATCATAGCCATACTGATAGATTGCCCAATTACCTATACGCAAAGGATGGTTCACTTCCAATACCCCTTTTTTGACAGCTCCGTCAGGCGTGTAAGCTTCGATATCCGACATAAACCGTTTGGCTTCCGGTACGGTCATTACAATGCATTGCTGCTCATCGAGCGATAACGTCATATATAATTGCGCCTGATTTCCCCCGCATATCCACCCGCTTGTCTCTTTTCCATTGGAGTTTACTGCTCGTATCTTAACTGCCGGAGTCGCTCCGGGCATAGGTACCTCGCGATAAGTACTGTCGCTACTGCGAACAGCCTGATGGATATATTCTTCCACTTCTATATCCCATCCATTCAGACGACCCACGGGAGATTTTACATCTATATGATAATAATCCGGATTATGAGTTGGTTGCGGTTCCCCGCTCTGGCGGTCAATTACGGTTAGTTTGGGAGGGTATTCCTCCATATCAAAATCGTTGAGCTTTATGCCTATAGGTAATTCCTTTACATTATTATTATCATCGTAAACACGCCATTCCACTTCGCCTTCACGCACATACATAACATATCTTGCCATATCGGCATAGCCCAATCCCGAAGCAAAAAGCACGAGCCAAAGGCCTATATGGTTCAGGTAAAACCCGTAATCTTTCCATCTGAACCGGTAGAGTCGCCGGGTAATCAGACTGCCAAGGGAAAGGAGGATGATAAAATAGATAAATACAAAAGCCCACGAATGGGTCATATTGTCGAATCCTAAACGACTGAAAATAGTTGTCGGATTTTCAGTAAAGGCAACTTGTGGAGTTAACCCCATGATAAGGCTCAGAATAAGCAATGCTGAAATCAAGCAAACAGCAAACGGCACCCCGGTAAACCACTTCATAAACGGGCTTTTGCGTATCCATAACGAAGCAACAGATAATAGTAGAACGGCTACTCCGATGTATAGATTAACAGGGGCAGCCAGTAAGTAAAAGTTAAAGCTCCCGATAGTAAGTTGCAATAGGAAGCCGACAACGATAATTCCGCAAGTAATGATAACACTCTCCGTATAGCCCCAAGGCATCTGCCATATCCTGCGGTTTATTACTTTTTCCATATATTCTCAAAAATGGCTACTTGGCTGTTGAAAACAGTTTGGGTGTTATATTGATAGAGATCCAACCCCAATCTTGCCAACTTTTGTGATCGCCACCTTTAACGATATCCATTGTCCGGCTACCGAACATTACCGAATAACCAGCTATCAATTTTACATCGGGCATGACAGACCAGTTTATCTGGAAATCAAATTCAGATCCTAACGATTTATTATACTTTTCGTTTTCAAAATATACGTCTTTTGATGTGCGGAAATAATGGTAAGTCAAGGATGCATCTACTTTATTTGAAGCTTTCATTGAAACATTCAGGTGATTATCCCATAATCCCGAATTTTGGTTGTTTATAAATGCCGAGGCATAAAAATAATCCATTGTACCATAAAATTTATGATGCGTTCCATACAAAGGATTAAATGCTTTTACTTTGTTGCTGTCATGAGAGTTCCCGCTTAAATAGTCGCTTCCGGCTCCTACACTCCACTTTGGATTCAGCTTCACTGAGGCAGAAAGACTTCCCATGTATGCGGATACCGAAACGTCTTGATTGCTCTTTCCGGTTTGATAATAGAAAGAACCGTTTATATTCCATCTTTCTTTTTTATAAGTCATATATGTTCCCAGCGTTTGCATAAAGCCATTAGAGGAATTATCCTCATCGCCAAGCTGCCATCCCAAGTTCATCGCCAATAATGAGATATTAAAAGGAACGGTGTTATTGCCGTAGTGATACCAAACGGTTTGCATGGATTTATAAGGCTGGCCTCCGGGAGCATAATAAGTGCCACCTTTAATCTTCTCATCATTCTGATTAAATGCCAATATCAAATCTACCGAATTAAGATCTTTTGAATATCCGGCTTTTAACGCATCATGGAAACGGCCGGAGGTATTCCAGTCCAAGGAACCGAGAATACGGTCGTCATCGTAGCTGAGCGCTTGTCGTCCTATTTGGATATAGAAGTCATTATAGCTGATTTTACCCCATGCTTCATTCAGCATGAAACGACCATTTTTGTCTATCTGCGGGTCTTGTCCCCATACACCGACATGCTGCCCCGATAATTTCAATTCGAGGTTGGGGCGCTTATAATCCATCGAAAGGCGTACTCTGTCATTAATAAATGTTGCTGGACTTTCACCCTCCGTTCTCGGGAACAATGCCCCGTTCCTGTATTCTCCCCTCGAACGCAGTTGCGCCGACATAGAGAAAGACTCTTGTTTTTCTTGTGCGAACAAACAAAATGAAGGAATCAAAAGAATAGCAGTAAGTATGTTTCTGAGTACTCTCATATTTCTTATTATTAGTTCAATGCCAACTTACCTTCGGCTTTTGCCTTTTCCAGCCATGTCGGTAATGTAGTTTGTATCCATTTGTCTTTTTCGTTTCTCAGCTTTTCCATATCCAGACCAATATATTCCTGCGCTTTTTCTTTAGTTGAAATATCCGGCATCTTAACATCGGTTATACCCAAAGAGAATAATACTTTTTGCAGTTCCAACTGCGCCTGCATGGTACGATCCAGACTATGAGCAAGAATTCGTTGTGTCTCTACAGGAGCATGAAACGAAGCTCCGTGTGAGGCAACAGCAAAATCCCAGCGCCATTGTGCCTGGCGAATTAGTTTGAGCGATTCTTGCATCTTGACATCATCTGCCCCGTTATCCCATGCCGTCTTAGCCATGATATGCACTTTAGCAAGTTCGGTCTCAATACGATCCCTGATCTCCAACGCTTTGTCCTGATATTGGTACACATAGTTACGCAGATTATCTTCGCTATCCCTATGGCATGTCTGACAAGTAGACGAAATGTTTTTAAGCGGACTCATGACCTGATGATTCGAATATTTGATTCCCCCTTCTGCCATATACGGCATATGACAATCGGCACACGATAATCCTCTTTGCGCATGAGGGCCTAAGAGGAATATTTCATAGTCAGGATGCTGAGCCTTCAGCATAGGCGTTCTACTCAGGCCGTGAACCCAATCGGTAAAGCCTGCATTATCGTAGTATTCTTCCATGGCTTCCACGGTCATTCCGCCGTCCCATGGGAAAGTAAGGTATTTGCCATCCCCTTGGAAGAAATACTCCACATGACACTGAGCACAAACCAACATACGCATTTCCTGAGGAGTAGCTTGTGTGATATCTTTCCCTTGCCGCTGGAAAGCCTCAATCAGTGCCGGACGGGTAATAGTCAGGTTCATTGTTTGTGGGTCATGGCAATCGGCACATCCCAGAGGGTTGACAATCTCACTTCCGAATTGACTCCAGCTTGCTTTATAGAAATTTTCTATACCCACCTCGTGCATCATTCGTGGTACATCCGGGCTTTTGCATGTCCAGCAGGTAGCCGGTTGCATATCTTTATGGTCATGATCGGGAGTTCCGGTACGAAGTGTGTGTGTCATATCTTCAATTGTGTACATATGTCCACGTGGAGCTGTATAATCCCGAGAGAAAGCATAACCAGCCCAAAGTACTACCATTTCGGGACGATTCTTCAATACATCATCTGGCATATTTCCCAGATGCTTACTGCGGAAGTCCATTTCTTTGGTTTTCTTCCATGTGTCGTATTCACGGGGGTAATTCATTCCCCATTCTTCATTTTTGGGGTTTATGCCCGAAATCACCACTTTTTTGTTATTATACAATGTGGCTATCTCTGCTCTGCGCTCAGTGATTGATGCGGCCAGTAGTCCTAACACAAACACGGCAACCATTACGACTGTGAATATTCCCCAACCAATGATAGGCTTCTGCCTGATTGCTTCTGCTAATTTCTTGAACATATCGGATATTATTTTTTATTTTTCATGATATTCTTTAACCAATCCGGAACGGGTGACTGTGGTAACGGAACTATGGCATTAGGTGACGAAGAAAGATTACTTACCACCGTATGCGGCACTTCCCTGTGGCAATCCCAACAGGCTTTGCCTTCGCCTTCTTTTACCTGTGTATAATTTATCATACCGGTATTGACAAACTCCGTATTTAACTGGGTGTGACAACGAATACAGTTATTCATGATCACTTCCTTGCTCGCATCGCGCGGACGAATAACCTGAGGCTCTTCTTTCAGTGTAAACACAGCAGCGTGATACAATCCGTCCATTGCCTTGAAAGCGTATTTGTTTAATTCATTGTCTTGCGGAACATGGCAGTCGTTGCAGTTGGCCCACAGGTGATGGGAGCTGTGCATCCACGATTGATAGTAGGGTGTCATTATGTGACAGTTAATACATGCCGAAGGGTCGTCGGAAAGGTAAGAATGAGCCCGTGACATATAGATGGAGTATCCTCCTAATCCGACAGCTATCCCAGCTATTACAAATAGTGGGACAACAAAGTACCATGGTATTATATTAAGGAGCTTTCTCATTGTATTTCAATTTCAATCAGGAGCTTTATATTGCAAAAGTATAAATAAGAAATGAAAAAATGCGTGATAAATGTTACACGCAGTATTATTCATTCATTTATTTTCTTTAAAAACAGTGTTCTTCTTTATATTTTCCTACTTGAAAAAACCACATCTTAAGTCTCCAATCTCCGCTTAGGGTATGGCATAAATAATACAATCCCCATACAGAAGAGACAGGCATAGATTGTCCAACCTGACATTTCTTTCAGAGCCGAGAGTGTTGCCTGCACCTGAATGCGGCCTTTAGTCGAGAGAGCGGCCATGTGTTCGGCTTCCGTAACACTTTTGCCTTGATATCGCATTCCCTGCAATGTCTGACTATAAGAGGCGGAGGCGTCGAGGTTGATGGCATCTACGTTTTGCGCGTAGCGAGTAATGTAGTGTTGTTGACGCTCTTGCAGGAGGTTGGTATAAATAGCTGTGCCGATGCCCGGTCCTAATACCATACGCACGGTGAGCATAATACAAATCCAGGTCGAAAGATAGCGGAAAGGCATCCGCTGGTTGGCGTAAACCGCCGTCAGCGCGTAGAGAATCATCATACCGGCGGAGCGTATGATGACCGGATATTTCATCCGCTCGTACAGGCCGGCGCTCTGCACTTCGAAATACATAAAGACGGATGAGAGTCCGATAATGAAGAAGCCAAGTGCGAACCGATATTTAAAGTGTACATTCTTTGAACCGAGTATAATAGAAATAATAGCGCCAATGGCATATCCTGCGATACTCCAGTTGCCTAAGGTGGCATTCTGGTAGTTGTCGATTTTCATTCCCACATTGGCAAAGACATTGACAAACATAGCGCTTGAATTGACTATCATCAGCATCAGGTAGAGCATAATGCCGATGCGGATTGTCCGTAAGCGGAAGACACTCAAAAGGAAATAGGGGAAATGCCTGCGTCCGTCCAAATAGAGAAACAGACCGGCGGAGAGGATGCCGATAGCTGTAGCCCAACGGATAGTCGGGTTGTCGTACCAGTCGAGTGTCTTCCCGTAAATCAATACGTAGGTGATGCAGATAAGCGTGATGCAGAAGGCGACCACATTGCCAAACTTGCGGAAGTTAATCGGGAAACGCCCTAAGAATTTCCTATAAGGCATCGTAATAAACACAATCAGGATAGAGAATAACAACAATCCCATCATAAAATAATAGACATACTGCCATTCGTATTCGTAGGCGAGCCAGGCGGTGAGTGAAGTGCCTAGCTGCCCGAATATCATAAAGAAAAGGTAAATAATAGGTTGGCTTGCGCTTTTCTCCGTGTCGAGCTTGTCCCAGCCCTCTTCTTCTTTCGGTTCCATACCGGGCGTGATATTGCGGGTGGCCTCCATACCGAAAGCGTATTTAATCAAAGTAAATAGATTCACCATCATCAATACCATACGCAAGAAACCCATCAAAAGAGAGCAAAGAGCCAATAGGAAGATGCTGTCGGTTTTCGCACATATATAGCTGAAGATATACATCAACGAGAAGCCGAAAATGCACATCATCTTTTGCCGGCGTATGCGTACCAACTGGTAGAAGAAGGGAGCAAAAGCAGCCATACCGATAGCGGTTACGAAATTGGCAAACTGTATATGTTCCGACACGATACCTAAGCCGCTCATCATTTCTCCGCTGTTTACCGAGTAAACGCCTCCAATAGAAAGTATGGGCAGGAAAAGAAACAACAGGATAAGGATACCCAAGGGTTTGGGTACCCAATTATAAAACGGATAGTTCTTTGGGTAAGATGCCACCTTCTTTTATAGTTTTGCTTTTACGACAACCATCATACCTGCCGCCAACTTTTCATTGTCCTCGTCGGACAGGTCGGAGAAGTCAATGCGCACAGGGATACGCTGCTGTATTTTCACGAAGTTACCTGCCGAGTTGTCGGTCGGCACCAGAGAGAACTTTGAACCGGTCGCGCCCGATATGGCGGTTATTTTGCCGGTAAATGTCCGGTCGCTGATGGCATCGACCGTGACCTCTACCTCCTGTCCGAGGTTAAGGTTTTCGATCTGTGTTTCTTTGTAATTGGCAATGACCCATTTCTGTCCGTCGGGCAAGATATAGGTAATTGTTTGCCCGGCTGTAATGAACTGTCCTTCTTCCAGTGAGCGGCGTCCGAGTTTGCCATCGCAGGGTGCTACAATTACGGTGTAGGAAAGGTTAAGTTTGGCCATCTCTAATGCTGCTGTAGCCCGCTGAATAGCCGCTTCGGTGTTCTTGCGGCGATAGGCCACTTCGTCTACGCCCGAGAGCGCCGCTTTTTTCTGCCGATTCACTACTTCGAGCTTCTTTCGGGTTGCTTCATATTCCGTTTCTATCTGTTCTAACTGAATAGGAGTAGCGGCATTGCGGGCAACCAGATTCTTATAGCGTTGCAGGTCTTTCTGTAGTTTAGACAGACGAATCTCTATCTCGGCGATAGAGGCGTCATAGACCGAGGCAGTATTTTGTGTAGTCTGCAAAGTTGCGCCCACGACCGTAGCTCCGGCTTCGGCATCTTTCAGTGCCGCTTCGGCTTCCATCACACGGATTTTGTACTCGCTATCGTCAAGCACGAGTAGCGTATCTCCTTTTTGTACTGCCTGATGTTCCGTAAAATATATCTTCTTGATATAGCCCGAAGCCCTCAGGTTGACGGGCGAGATGTATTGTTCGATTTGTGCGTCATTGCTGGTTTCTGTGCGTTTATAATTAAGGAAGAGGCAGATTACCTGAAACAGTCCCCAGGCAATAATCGTTACGCCCAATATGCTGACTACGATTTGCCAACGGCGCAGCTTCTTTAATCTCTTTACTTTATCCGGATGGGTATTCTTTTGCGTTGTATCTTCCATATCTGTTTCTTTCTTTTATTCGACTAATGTATTTATCTGCCCGGTCAGTTTCAACAGGGCCAGGTTAGCTACCTGATAATTGTAATGCGCATTGATGTAGTTGTTTTGTGCTTCCACCATTTGCATTTCATCTTGTAGTACTTCAATCATCGATGCGATGCCTTCGCGGTAGAGTTCTGTGGTGACGGCATATACATCTTCTGCCATCCGGTAGTTGTCTTTTTGCCGTTTGAAGTTTCGCAGGTTGTTCATCATATCGTTCTGAGCATTGAGGTATTGGGTATTGAGGTGTTTCCGTAGGTCTTCCTGTTCCAGGCTTATTTTCTCAATATCCATTCGTATTTGTCTTGTTTTCTGTTTCTTCTCCAATCCGTCGAAAATGGGGATACGCAACGACAGTCCCAGCCCATACGAACGATACCAATGATTGGATGGTCCCGAATGGAACCAATTCTTGAATTTATCGGTGTAAGCAGAATACATCCAGTTACCTGTCAGGCTTAACGAAGGAATATAATTCGATTTTATCATACTTTTCTGTTGTTCGGCCAACTGCTTTTGCGAACTCAAGAGCCTGGTTTCATAGAGATTTTCCGGTAAGCCAGTAAGTGACACAGACGTTATATCATCTGTGTTTACATGTATTAGCGAAATCTGTTCGTCTGCCGGATAGTCGATGATGTATTTCAGCATATTGAGTTGCTGCTCGAGGATGGCTTGCAGGTTGTCGTATTGCACTTGCAGGTTCTCCAGGTTGATATTGACGCGCTTGATGTCTACTTCCATCGCCATTCCGTTGTCATAGAATGCCATAGCAATGTTCCTCAGTTCTTCTAATCGGACGATATTGGATTTAATCAACACGATCTGCTCCACCGTAGCCTGTCCCAGGTAATACATTTTGCTGATTTGCACGATAAGGTCTTCCCGGGCTTTCTCGTAGGAGAGCAGGCCGATCTCTTCTACCGTTTTGGCAATCGAAATGGATGTGTAGATGGTTTGATTATAGAGAGGCAGTTGCAATTGCACCCCCGCGTTGCTATTATGTTGCAGCGTATGGGTTACGTTATAGGGCGTACCGTACGAAGAGCCATCTGTTACCGAAACGGGCGGATCAAAGTTGTTATTGTAATTGGCAAAGCCGTTTATCTGAGGTAATAGCCTTGCCCGGTTTTCGGATACGCCATACCTGCTCTTTTGTATCACTTTGCGGCGGCCTTCCAATGACAGATTGTTCTCAATACCCATCTCCAGACATTCTTTCAAAGTCAGGATGGTTTGAGAATGTGCGCAAACAGCCCATAGGCTGAAGAAAGACAATAGGAATATTCTCATCATTACCATAAAAAATATAAGTGGCAAAGATACAGAAGTCTCCGTTTATAACACCGACCGCTATGGTGACAAATACGTCCGATTTTTCCTTTTAAGGTGAAATTTTACACTCTTTACCTTATTGATTATGATTGCGATATTGAAGCGGAGTCTCGCCTGTATGCTGTTTGAAATAGCGCCCAAAAAAGGAAGAATTGGGGAAGTTAAACTCATCAGAGATTTGCAGTACGGTGCGTTGGCTGTTCCTTAGACATGATTTGACTTTTGCTATTACTACTTCGTTGATGCAGTCGAGAGCACCAAGACCAATAACCTCTTTCATGACTGCCGATAGGTATTTGGGCGTTATTGACATTTTTTCGGCATAGAATGCCACATGATGTCCTGTTTTATAATGTGTAAGCAGGAGTGTAATAAACATCTCGGTCAATTCTTCTTTACGGGTTTTTACTGCCGGCAGACGCGTTTGCTGATGTTTGGCATACTCCGAACCGACTTCCAACACAACTGCCAGTAACATAGCTTTGATAATCTCCTCTTTATACGCCTTTTCTTTATCGTTATAATTCTCGACAATCAAACCGTGCATTTGAAGAATTGCTTGCGTCGTTTTGGGTGAAACCGATAATATCGGGTTTTCAATTATTCGGAAAACAACCTCATAATTGATAGGCGAGAGATAATCGGGCATAAAATCAATCGGGAATACCAATACCTGAGCGAAAAAATCACTACTTCGCGAAATAACTTTTATCGTTTGCCGGGGTAGAAAAGTGAAGATCTGCCCTTGGCTAAGTTCGTAGTTTTTATCGTTGATACTAAAGCAAAATACACCTTTTGTACAGCTACAAATAGCCATTCCTCCATAAATGGAGATCTTGCCTTCCTTAATTTCATCTTTTTCCGATGAACTGCCTAATACAAAATTGGTTATGGTAAACACCCTACTTTGAGAAGACTCTTTATGAATGTTCTTTTTTTCCGTATTCATATGAAATACAAAAGTAGCAAAACATCCTCAAATACAAAAAATAGGTTAGTAACGCACCTCAAGAGTTTGAGTATATTGGAATACTCAAAATAGGTTTATTTCTTGTAAAAAAAATCGACTATGGTCTAAAAAATCAAATATTTATTTTATTTCCGTTGGAAATTTGTTTCTGTAGAAAATAATAGTTTCCTTTGTACTATATTTCCATTGGACACAACTCTCTTGGGAAGTAAAATCGAAATCTTCTTATTTTTTCACCCTTCATTTTTCAGATATGAAAGTAACGAATTATAGTATATTGACATTCTTTATTCTTATTATTCAGGCTCCATTTGCCTATTCACAAGAGAACACAATCTTGCATGTAGATAGCCTTTCACTGCGAAATAACTATTTAGATGAAATGCAATCGGTAGGTGCTCTGAGGCATAAACCCATCGAAGTCACAGAAAACCTCGTAAGATCTGTATTGGATAAACAAACAGCTTTTGCAGTATATAAAGATAATTATATGGTAACCGGAATACCTTTGAACAAACCTGTAACCCGAAAAACAGCCGATGCTTTTTTTCAGTTCAGTATTCGCCACAGGGTAACCAAAAGCGTCCTTCCTTTTAATTCTTTTTTATATATAACCTATTCTCAGAAATCGTTTTGGGATATTTATGATGAATCAAGCCCTTTTCATGATACAAATTATAATCCAGGTATTGGAATAGGCAGATATGTAATAAGGAATAATAAACTAAAAGGAGCGGTAATGCTTTCACTGGAGCATGAATCAAATGGAAAGGCAGATTTGGATTCACGAAGCTGGAACTATATAAATATGTCGGTTAAATATTTTTACAACATGCGATTATCTGCTAAAGCGCAAGTTTATTTACCATATGTAGATGGGGAACACAACAAAGATATGCTGAGATATAAAGGCTATGGTAATTTTTCAATCAATTATATTGACAAGAAAAATTTGTGGTGGTTCAGCCTTGACATAGTTCCACGTGATAAGGTTATAAACCCTAATATCCACACATCTTTATCATTTCGGGTATCCAGGAACTCAAACCAATATCTAACTTTGGATTACTATGCCGGTTATGGAGAGGGTTTACTGAACTACAAGGAGTATACAAATCAAATCAGGATAGGGTTTATGATAAAGCCGGATTTCTTTAGCGCATATTAATTAAACGAAGTATTAAATATGCAGAAAAACAACTATTTACCTGTGAATTTATTGGATATATATAACAAGAAAATAGAGGTAGTGATTGATGAAAATCATTACCTCTGTTTCCTTTATAATTAGTTATACATACCCTGCTATTACAACTTGATTACCTGTTTTAGCGATTCCGGAATGATAAATTCAGCACATTTAATCGATTCGAGTTTCTTTAGTCCTGCTCCTGTCAACGTAAAATACATTTGCCGCTTATCGTCTTTCCCCACAATACGCTTGATAAGACCTTTCTTTTCTACCGACTTTATTACTTTCGATGTATTCGAGTTACTCAATCCCAAAACACCCGCCAGTTCATTTGAAGAATATTTTTGAATGCTCAGCGAGCATAACAGCATTCCTTCATTTAACCCCAGGTTATATGATTGCTGGAAGTCTGATTCAAATTCATAAATCGCCCTATATACATCCCTGATCTGACATAGCGTACTTACTTGCGAATTATCCATATTATTTGCCATTACAGTATAAATTTATATTCTCATTATTCTTTTAATAAAATAGTATCGATAGCATCTTTTAATTGCTGTTTGGGCAATGCTCCTGCTGCCATCTGGGGCTGTTCATTCATCGGAATAAACAGCAATGATGGAATACTTCTTATTCCAAAGGCAGCAGCTAGTTCAGGCTCTGTTTCCGTATTGATTTTATAAATATAGATACGGTCTTTATATTCTGTCGCCAGTTCTTCCAATACCGGAGCTATCGCTTTACACGGTCCACACCAGTCTGCGTAGAAATCAATCAATGCTGGCTTATCTCCCAAATACTGCCACTGGGAACTTGCTTCAAAATTAGCAACTTTTAATAAGAATTCAGCCTTTGTTAAATGTATTGTTGTCATATTGTTCTCTTTTTTAGTTTTTACTTCCGTTTGATTTTTTGTTTCCGC
>JAJDIA010000036.1 GCA_030266465.1 Parabacteroides sp. OttesenSCG-928-G21
ATACGGATGTTTTTCAACCTATTATTCAGACAATAGCAAAGATGACAGGTTTTTCTTATGGGGATGATATAGAGAAAGATATTGCTATGCGTGTTATTGCTGATCATATCCGGACAATAGCCTTTTCTATTACAGATGGTCAGTTGCCGTCTAATGCAAAGGCCGGCTATGTGATTCGTCGTATCCTGCGTCGTGCGGTTCGTTACGGATATACTTTCCTGGGTCGCCGTGAAGCTTTTATGTATAACCTGATTCCGTCTCTTATTGAGACGATGGGTGATGCGTATCCGGAATTAATTGCACAGAAAACGTTAATAGAGAAAGTGATGAAAGAGGAGGAAGAATCTTTCCTTCGTACGCTGGAAACAGGTATTCGTCTGTTAGATAAAAAAATAGAAGAAGCTACTGCCGCAAATAAAAATGTTGTTAGCGGAACAGATGCATTTACTTTATATGATACCTATGGATTTCCTCTTGACCTGACAGAACTTATTCTGCGTGAACATAAGATGCAGGTTGATATAGAGGAGTTCAATGCGGAAATGCAAAAGCAGAAAGAACGCGCCCGTAATGCTGCGGCGATTGAGACAGGTGATTGGGTTATTCTGAAAGAAGGAGATAGCCGATTTGTCGGATATGACCTGTTTGAATGCGAAGCTGAAATCTTACGTTATCGTAAAATTAAACAAAAAAACAAAGAACTTTATCAGCTCGTATTAGACCAAACGCCTTTTTATGCAGAAATGGGCGGACAGGTTGGTGATAGTGGCTGGCTAATCAATGGAGATGAAAAGCTTGCAATTATTGATACGAAACGCGAGAATAACCTTCCGGTACATTTGGTTACTCAGTTACCGGCAGATGTAACGGTCACTTTTGCTGCAACAATCGATAAGAAAAAACGTATTCAAAGTGAGTGTAACCACTCTGCAACCCATCTTTTACACGAAGTTCTTCGTGAAGTCCTCGGAGAACATGTGGAACAGAAAGGTTCTTATGTATCACCGGAATCGCTTCGTTTTGACTTCTCTCATTTTCAAAAAGTATCTGAAGAAGAAATCCGCGAGATAGAACGTCGTGTGAATGAAAGAATACGCCAGAATATTTCTTTGGAAGAGCATCGAAATATACCTATGGACGAAGCGATGGCTATGGGAGCAATGGCACTTTTTGGTGAAAAATATGGTGAAGAAGTACGTGTTGTTAAATATGGAAATTCTATCGAACTTTGCGGGGGAACGCATATATCGGCAACCGGTATGATCGGTTTGATGCGTATTATTGGTGAAAGTTCGATTGCTGCGGGAGTACGGCGTATAGAAGCGGTGACTGCGGAGCACGCGGAAAATTTTGCCTATTCACATCAGGATTTGATTCGTGAACTTCGTTCTATGTTTAATAATATGCCGAATGTTGCCCAGGCAATTCGGAAGTCAATCGAAGAAAATGCAGAAATGCGTAAGCAATTAGAAGAATACATCAAAGAAAAAGCGATTATTTTGAAACAACAAATGCTTGCGAATACTTCTGAACGGAATGGTACAAAAATTATAAAATTTGCAGGAAAAGGGAATGTGGAAGTTATGAAAGATATTGCTTTTCAGGTTCGCGGTGAAATTGATGCAAGTTTTATTTTTGTGGCTGGAATAATAGACGAAACAAGAGCCAATCTGATGGTGATGTTAAGTGACGATCTTGTGGCAGAAGGCTTGAATGCTTCTAAACTGGTGAAAGATGCTGCTCGCCATATTCAGGGTGGTGGTGGTGGTCAGCCCCACTTCGCGACAGCGGGAGGAAAAAATGCAGACGGTATTTCTATAGCTGTTGATCAGATTGTTGAAGCTGCCGGTTTTAAATAAATAAGTAGGTAAAATGCAAAAGGTTGTTATCTGTAATGATTTGAAGTCAGAATTAGAAAATTTTCTGGCATCATTATCCTATAATAAACTGTTTATTTTGACAGATACCAACACGCAAAAGTATTGTTTGCCGTTAATACAATCGATACCTGCTGTTAATGACGCAACAATAATTACGGTTGAAGCCGGTGATACGCATAAAAACCTGGACCAATTGGCGGCTATTTGGATGCGTTTATCAAATGAGGGGGCATCACGTGATTCTCTCTTGATAAATCTTGGTGGTGGAATGATTACCGATATGGGAGGTTTTGCCGGGGCATCTTTTAAACGTGGAATCCGTACAGTAAATATTCCAACTACACTTATGGCTTCTGTTGATGCTGCTGTAGGCGGGAAAACAGGAGTTAATTTCAATGGATTGAAGAATGAAATAGGTGCTTTTTATCCTCCGTTATGCGTATTCATTGATAGCCTGTTTCTACAGTCATTAGATCGTGATAATCTACTTTCCGGATATGCGGAAATGATCAAACATGCCTTAATCAGTTCGATGGATAATTATGCTTCGGTTCTATTGTATGATTTAGATCAGGAAATCGATTATGCATTTCTGAATCGCATGGTAGCGCAATCGGTAGCAGTTAAAGAGCATATTGTAGAGGAAGATCCGAAAGAGAAAAGCATACGTAAAGCTTTGAATTTTGGACATACGGTCGGACATGCTTTCGAGAGTCTTTCTTTTCAGCAAAACCGGCCTTTACTACATGGGCATGCTGTCGCGGCAGGAATCATTTGTGAATTATATTTATCACATAAACAATGTGGTTTCCCTGCTGATAAACTTCGACAAGTGATATACTATATTAAAGAATATTATCCCTCTTTTTTGTTTGATTGTAAGGATTATGATGCTCTTTACGAATTTATGACACATGACAAAAAGAATGAAGGAGGAGCGGTCAATTTTACATTATTAGCCAATATCGGAAATGTGAGAATCAATCAGGAACTATCCAAAGAGAAAATCCTGGAAGCGCTGGATTTTTACAGGGAAAGTATTGGTCTCTAACAGAAAAATAGTGTAAATTTGCACTTGAAATAAAACGGGATGTAGCTCAGCCCGGTAGAGTACGCGTCTGGGGGGCGTGTGGTCGCAGGTTCAAATCCTGTCATCCCGACGGCTAATTAACAGCTATTTACGATAAAAAGTAAATGGCTGTTTTCTTTTTTACTGACGGATTACTGACGAAATGGATACAAAAGGATAGAAAGAAAAGAAAGGGGTCAACGGATAAATCCAGTTGGGGTGGAGCTCTCAAGAATGCAATTTAGTATCTTTGCTCCAATGAAAGAACTAATGGAACATATAAATATAATTGAAGTTGGGAAAAACCTAATATGTAGACTTTTCTTTTGGTGCAACATACTTTTCATGTTCTCTTTATTTTTCTTTGTAAGAAGTCCTGACGTTCATATATTAGCATATAAAAAGAAAGGGACGAACAGGTTTGCATCTGTGGCAATTACATTTTTAAGTCTATGCTACTTAGTTATTTATATGACATTTGGTGCTATTCATCTACAATTTTACGTAAAGACTTATTGGGAGTCTATTATATTAATGTTTTTCGCATTCACAGTGACTCTTTTTGCCCAACCACCATACTACAAAAACAAAAAAATTACGTATTTAATAATATTCATACCCCTTGTTTGGGGAGTATTAATGTTTTTGGATTTGTTTGAAATAATATAGATCCCATCCTTACTTATGGGGTGACATTTTTTCAATTTCCGCTAACAGATTGTTATGTTTATTACGAATATCATTGAGAATTAAACGAAACTCTTTAATATCATCGTCTGTAATTAAAGAGCAAAAATCTAGAGTTTCATCAACTTCATTAATCAACAGTTCAGCACTGGGCTTGTTTTCAAGTATTATATTAAAGTCTTCTTTTGGGAAGAAATTAGACGGAATAGGATCGTAGTCGTACTTCTCTCTTAAATGCTTCATTTTAAACCCGAAATCACGAATGATTTTAGGCATAGACTTCCATGTTTTGCTATGACTTGCTTTATCATGGGAAATATTCATATTTATCAATCTCGCCAAATGATAATATGAATAATATAGTCTTGAAATGACTTGCCCATGATATATATTAGATTGCGAGATCAATAAAAGACACATTTCTATCAGAGTTTTTGATTTCATCAATAAATTCAGATGATTCACCGAAGAAATTGTATCAATCTGCGCACATGAGGTTGTAAGAAATAACAAAAAAAGGAATAATATTACTTTTATGGTAGAATATCTCATAAGCTATTATTTAGGGTTAGTCACTGGACAGATGTTTTGAGCTGAAGAGACTGTAATTATGGATTTTATATTAGTCGGTTATTGCTTCATACAAAACAGAAAGATTGTCTTTTTTTAATAGCAGCTCCATTCCGGGAGATGCATCCATTAAGTATTTCCCATTATCATCAGAGAAAATTATCAAGTAATCAACAAAACTTAAAGCCTCTTTGTGTTTTTCAAATTCATCTCGCCCCATTGTCATTATGGCCGTAGCTATACCATCAGCAATAAGACATTCTTTGTAGACAACGGTGGCGCTCAATATATCTTGATCTGCGGGATAACCGGTCTTTGGATTTATTGTATGTGCATATTTCTTTCCATCCTTAATATAATAATTAAGATAATCCCCAGAAGTAGCAACAGCTAACCTTTGGTCTGTCTGAAGTAATTTGAACAATGATAGGTTATTAATATTATCATCGGGTTTTCTTATCCCTAATGACCACTTTTCGTTTTTAGGGTTTTTGCCTTTTACTAAAATTTCTCCCCCTACATAAATCATATAATTCATTACACCAATTTCATCAAAAAAATCACCTATCATATCACAAACGCACCCATCACCAACACCGGAAAAGCTGACAAGAACTCTAGGATCAGACTTTATCAACTCATTATTTACAAGGCTAATTTTTTTATAACCCACAAATTCAAGTATACTATCTACGTCAATAGCAATTTCTTTTGTTCTTATTTCTGGATTATTTTTAAATCCAAATCCCCAATGATTTAGTATAGGAGCACATGTGATATCAAAATATCCTTCTGTTATATCCGAGATATACAATGACTTATTTAATGTGTTAATAAAAATGGAATCTAATTCCACTTTCTTATTGTTATTTACATGCGAAATAACTGACGTAGAGTCAAATGGATTCAGGGATTTATAATATCTTTTAAAGATATCCTTTATTTCGGTATCTAAAGGTTTATTATATTCATAATTTATTTTATAGAAAGTATGATTGGAGCCTAATGATTCGTAGTATTTCACCTCCTTAGTACAAGATAAGGCCACAAGAAAACATAAGAATGCTAAAAACTTTTTCATCTACCCGTTTTGTTAAGTAATTACTCCCGGCAAAGGTAATAAGGAATTATAACAAATAGACATGATTACATACCCAAACCTTTGTTTCTACCTATTTGGGGTTTCTGTTTAGGCTTAATTCCCAACGTTTCCCTAAACTCATCGTACTTCTGCCTGAACCATTGGGCAAGACTGATTCCATTAAGAAGTAACCGAAAGCTGCTCAGCGTTCCTGTACCTTTATCAAACCGTACCTCTGCATTATTGGCTGCGAATCGCTGACTGTGTTCAGTAGAATATAATTCGCCGGAGAACTGGACTGGCCTCATGTTAATAAGGTCTTTGGCCTGAGTGTTTGAAAAACCTATCTTCTGACAATACTCTCCCCATTTGATAAGCGTAGGCGTATCAGGTAGCCAGTCGTGGATTTTGTGTATTTCTGCTTTTAATTGCATTGTTTCCTGTTGCCTTGCGCTTCGCTCTCTACTGATCGTTTGGGTAAGTCCGTCAATATCTTGCTGTAATTCATGTTTTTCGTGTTTCAAATTCTCAATCTCCTGCTGCTGCCGTTTGACTTTGGAAGTACCGATCATTAAGCCGAGACCGTCCATAATATTAGAACCAACATCGGCAGCTTTATTCTTAAACTCCTCGGTTTTAAGTTGCCCTTTTACTTGATTGAGGCTCTCTTCTGTCTCTTTCAGTTCGGACTCTTTCTGCTGCTTTTGTTCCTCTGCTTGAATGGATTTCAGTTTGGCTTCCTGTTCCTTTTGTTTGAGTTCCTCAATGCGTTGCCGCTTGGCTTCTTCTACCGCCAAAAGCTGTTCTATATTTATCTGCAAGTTATTACTCTCTATCGTTTGATTGCGATAATGCTCCGTTAAGGTTATATGACGAGCATCAGAACCTTTTATACCTCGCTCCAATCCATATTTCGCCATAGCTGCGGCGTATGTATCCTGATACTCTATCAGCTTTTCCCTTGCCATTACATCATCAACGCATAGACGAGGCATGTTCGGGTCTTTCTTCTTGTATGTGCGTTTTGGCTTTTGCTCTTCATTAGGCTTCTGTAGCTGATTATTATCTTCCAGTTTCTTTTTGGGTTTTTTCTGTCTTCGCTCACCTCTCACTATCGGAACAATAGAAGCATGGATATGCGGAGTAGTTTCATCCATGTGCAAAGTAGCAGCAACCAGATTGTCTTCTCCGAACGTTTTCTTAAGGTAGTCCATGTTATCCCGGCACCAGTCATCCAGCTTGCCTTCGTTTTCTATTCGTTTCATATCTTCGGGACTAGCGGAGATCATAACACGGATTACTTTCACTTGGTTCTTGCCTATCTTCCGTTTTAGCCCTGCGGTGTCCAGCCTGTGTTGAATCGCTTCCGTCCGGTCTTTTACTCCATCGGGAAACTCAACGAGTTCTTTATTCAAATGTATCCGTTCAGGATCAACATTTGGATGTATTTCTTTTCGCTCGATATGGTCTGTCATGGCAGACTCATTTCCGGGCGACTTATCTAAATGGAAAACAACATATCCCACGGTAATGTCTATTAAATTGTTTGAAATTTAGCTTGTGAGAATCACTCCTGCCGATAGAATGATACCGGCAGAAAGATGATTCGCACATTGAATAGTCGCTCATAGCGACTGCGGTCTTCTGACCGCTAAGGGAGATTCCAAAGGGGGAAAACCTTTGGCTTATTGGGGAATTTTTAGTGGTAGTGCAACGATAGCGTAAAGAAAATTCCCTAATAAGCTATGGCTTTTTTGAAAAGCCTTTGGGGTAGCTGCGGCAGATTACATTTTTCGGCCTCTGCCCGGCTTCTTTATTACGGCTTGCTTCGGAACGGAACGATTGCATAAATAGTCGTTCAGGTCTTTATACTTTGCATAGTGTGCAGACTGGTCAATGACCTCATTGCAAACCGAGCGCAAACTCTCAGCAGCTCGCTTTCCGGCTTCATCGTTATCAAGGAAGAGGCCAACAGATTTGCATCCGGCAAGTGTGTTCTCAACTTTTGATAGGTTTGCCAGCGAGTTCAAAATGATAGCATCTACCGGAGAGCGTTGCCAGTTCTTTATCGTTAGGAATGAGAGATAATCCATAAATCCCTCGAATAGTTGGCAACTGCTTTGCCCGAAGGTATGCGAAGTAATATCTTTAGAGGTACACCCTTTGAAATATTTACTCCTTAGTTCATATCCTCCGGTGTCGTTCTTAAAGCCGATAGCAAAATAAGGTTTATCGTTTACCGAATAGTAAACCTCCTCACAATTTGCCTTTGCGATGTCGATAGAGATTCTTCTCTCTTTCAAGTATTCCAGTAAGGCTGGATTAGCCAACGGCTGTATCTTACGAATAATCATCTCTGATTCTTGCTTTTCCGGCATAGAAATATCTTTCCTATGAAAAGAAAAAGAGCCTTCTTCAAGCCTTTGGGCTGCTTCGGCAAAAGAACAGCCCTCTAAACGTGATACCAGGTTAACTATATTTCCACCAAGACTAAGCCCATGATCAAACCATAGGTTCTTTACATAGTTCACACTTAGGCTTGCCGTTGTCTCCTTTCTAAAAGGAGATAGAAACATCCCTTTCTGATCATTCTCTCTAATGGGATTAATTCCCATCCGTATAAGATACTCCCGTATGCTTATATTCATTATATCGTTACTTACCATAATTAAAATTTGTTATTGTTTTGTGGTGAAAGAAAAATAAATAGCTATTGTATAGTTTGTTAATAGCCCAACAAATTCACAACAAACCAAAATGCCGTTGCAGGCTGTTCACAACAATGATTTTTTTGTTGTGCATTTGTTGTGTTGTTGTTGGAACAGTATATTCTTTGATTATCATCGACTTAAACAATAGAGTAATACATTACAACAGCATTTCATCAATAAACTCTCGCTTTATTTCCAAGTACCTTCCTTTTCTTTTCATAGGAATGAGATTTCCTTCTATTCCTATGTAATAGAAAGTATAATCACTGTTTTTATCAGAGCGAAGTCCCCAGCCATCCTTAAGGATGTTTCGTATTTGAGTTATGTCAGCTTTAAGTCCGGCATCACGAATAGCATCCATAAAGTCTTTAGGACAGCAATACATCTTATCCTCTCCAAGCTTATCCATAACATCCGAACAATAAGCAGCTATCTCTGCTTCAATCTTATTGGTGTTATATTTCTTGATTTTGAGAAGAGCCGGTGTTTCCAATAGAGAAGGATTAAACCACATACGGGATTCGTTCTGAGTGGATAGTTCCCTGTTTAGTAAGAAGTGTAGAAAGTGAGGAATCTCCTTCATCATATAGCTTCTTAGGTAGATATTATCCTTTTCGATTGGGTTTATCTTGCGCACCCAGAATCTTACCTCTTCTTTAGGAATAATGATTGGATTCCGTTCGTTATTAGAGCAAAGGACGAACTTTGCAAAGAACTCTATCTCTTTCCGGTCTTTCCCTTTGGCTTCGATCTTATAGTCGCCCGCAGTAGAGAGGTTCTTTATCTTTTCCGTATCCTCCATCTTGTTCAGTAGAAGTTCATCCACCAATACTAACAACCTGTGTGCCCAGTCTGCGTTAAACTGGCTGCGGAAATCCTCGTTTGAATTAAAGGTAGCGTTCTTCCCGAAGATCATCTTTAAGAAACGAAGAAATGTCGTCTTGCCAGTATTCCGTTCGTTGGACACCAATAATAGGATAGGAAGCATTTGTGTCGGTTTCATATAGAGAATCTGTAGATAATCCAAACCAAGTTCCAGTTGTTCACCGAATATATGTGTTAGGAATGAACGTATATATGGAAAGTCCCCTGCTGTTGGGATGTGATTAATGGGCTCATACTGATTAAGATATTTACCATGTACCTGTTTATAGTCGATATGATCAGGAATAATACAAAAGCCGTCATACTTATCTATCTCCGGTAGATTGTTCTTGCCATAGTCCTGCCGAAGCGTTTCATAACTCCATGGAATCTTTTCTTCGATATAATCGCCACTAATAAGAGGACGATGTACGGTTTTATACAATGTGGTGCCAACCCGTAGAAACTTTTCTGCTGCGCTTTCTTTTTCTTTCATGGTCAGAGCCCTCCTTGTCTTTTGCGCATTACATTTCTGTTTATACTCTCGATAACATTAGATGGATCATGAGGAGATTTAACCTGTTGCTCTGCCCAGTCCAATAGTTCTATTCGAGAGAATATGAGCTTATTTCCATACTTGCGGAAAGGCATGGTGCCGGCAGATGTAAGTTTATAGATTTTCGCCTTTGAAGTAGGGAACCCATACTCTTCAAGCACTTGAACTGCAGTATCCAGCGTTATTGTATCAGGTAGTTCTTTAGATGTAGTTGCTACCGGAAACGCTTTTGATACCTCTTCGCTGATGATCGCCCTTAATTCCTCGGACGTTGTTACAATAATATTCTTCATAACACATTGTTTTATTTATTAACACCTTGCTATCGTCATAGCATTATTAACTGATCAGTGCGACAAAGAAAAGGCAGATACAAATAGTTATAAAACTGAGAATCAGTTTACATAGGTAGGACAAACGGTGTAATAAGTGGAGATAAAAGCACCATAGGTAGGACATAAGTGGCTATATAAAAGAGAAAAAGGTTTAGAAGTCCCCAGTAGTCCGTATTTGTCACCGCTGTGTAAAGTCAAAAAAAGAATTTAATTTTTTATTGTTTTTGTTTGCGAAGCTGCTCGATAACATCGTTCAAATCAAAGCTGGTTATATTTATGCCAGGTATAACATACTGAGAGATAAATCCCTTTTCTATCCATTGGTCTACGGTGGGACGTGAAACTTTCATCATTTTGGCTAAAAGGTATTTGGAAATAATAGGCTTGCCATTAAATTTCTCTATAAAATTCCCATTGGCAGCATAGTAGTGTTGAAGGTTAGATATGGCTTTGTCGACATCCTGTATATAGGGTTGGTATTTTTTTGTGATAGTGATCTCGATAGAGTCCATATCATAGTCAGCCGCCAGCTCCGGGTCTTTAGACAATTCTTCAATGAGTTGCCCAAAGATAGCGGTATCCTTTGCTTTTATGGTTATCTTCTTGCGGCGAGGCATTGGTTATATATCTTCAAGTTCCTTTTCTAAATCCTCAATACTTGGCAGAGTTGATTTCAACTCTTCTGGAATAGCCTTAGACAATGTAAAGTCAGCCACGCCCATAGGAGTATTAATCCCGCCTAAAGCATATTCGGCAACCACCTCATTCTTTGATTTACACAATAACAAACCTATTGTCGGGTGATCAGACTCTGTCTTTAAGGTTTTATCGACTGCGTTGATGTAAAAGTTCAATTGACCTGTTTGTGCCGGCGTAAATGCGACAGCTTTCAACTCAATAACTACATAACACCTTAGCCGGATGTGATAGAATAGTAGATCTATGTAAAAATCTTGGTCGCCAACATTTATGTGATACTGCCTTCCTATAAAGGAAAAACCTTGTCCTAACTCCAGTAAAAACTTTGTGATGTGAGTACAAAGCTGGTCTTCAATGTTTCTTTCATCCATTTTTCCTTTAATGGTAACAAAGTCGAAGATATAGGGATCTTTAAGTATTTGTTCGGCAAAGTCTGATTGAGTAGTCGGGAGAGTCGCTTTGAAATTTGTGATCTTTTTCGCTTCTACCTGCCGCTTATATAATCCTGTCTCTATTTGCATTTCCAAAACGCTCAAACTCCATCCATCCTGTATGCTTGACCTGATATACCACAATCTTTCTTCTATTTCTTTGACTTTATCCATCAACGCAATATGATGTGACCAGCTTATTTGTGCAAGAGGTGTCTGCACAAATAAGGATTCAAATTGTGCAGACACTGTCTGCACAATTATATCTTGCTGGTTATATTGGTTTTGAGCTGCAAGTTGCTGCATGAATTCGGCAGAATATTCTTGGGCAAACTTTCGCATATACTTCAAATTCCGCACAGAGAAACCTTTTTGCTCTGGGAATTCCGCCTTCAGGTCTTTTGCCAACTGCTCAATAACCTTTGTGCCCCAACCTTGTTGTTGTTGCATTGTCAATATGCCATTCCCTATGTACCAATACATATAGAGCATTTGACTATTAGCTGAAACAATAGCTTTCAGTTGAGAGTGTTTTACCTGTTGCTTTATTTCAGCAAGAAGGGCTGTATAATCTTTAGTTATTTTGTTTTGCGAAAATTCCATTATCTGTTACTTGTATAAATGTTTGGCAATTTAAGCATTTCTAATCACATCACAACACCTTTGCTGCTTCATCAATTACGCTTGTTGCAAAGCTATCTAAATAGGTGTTGGTAGTGGCAAGATCACTATGTCCCAATATCTGAGAGATAACTTCTCTTGGAATCTGATTATCCTGAAGGGTCATCGCCATGGTATGGCGGCTCACGTAGCTGGTTAGTTTTATATCTGTAATATCTAAAGCAGTAGCCAAGTTTTTAAGATTCTTGTTGTTGCGGCTAAATCTACTCCGGATATGATTGTATAACTGTTCACCCTTATAGCCTTCCTTTGAAATGATGGGAAGCAGATAGTCTCCAATTAGAACAGTATTAGACATGAACCAGTCAAATAATCCTTGTATGGTATCAGTTATTTTTATTTGAATGGGTTTTACCTTTTTTGCGTCTTTAGTTTTATGACGTTTATAGACAAGGTAAGTTCCACCGTTGTATCGCACTATATTATCTTTAGTCAGTAGGGCTGCATCCATAAACGAAATACCGTAACAATAGTAAGTGAAAAGAAACAAGCGACGAGTCATTTCATGCGTAGAACTCTTCATTTCTGTCGTTTTCAGTTTTTCCAAATAATCGATGGGCAAGTAGCGCTTGGCAGTTTCCTCTTCCAATGATGATATATTGAAGCCTCCTTTGCCAAAAGGATATGTGCTTTCAGACGCTTCCTTGTCTTGTATTGCCTTGTTTAAGCAAGCTCTAAGGGCTTTGAAATAATATTTGCGTGTATTCCCAGCACAACCTCTCTTTTGGAGAAAGACATCAAATGCTTTCACATATTTAATATCTATCTCCGGGAAGAGCCTTGTTGCAAACTTATTATCAAATAATTCAAGAAGATGCATCGTCCTTGCATAGCAGGCTGCATTGCCAAAGTGATTAGTGTCTTTGAGGGTTGTAATTAGAGAATCAAAATAGTCTTTGACATTACCTTTGCTTGAGTAATGGAAGAATTCTCTTTCAAATTGGTTAGGAGTCCAGTCTATTTTATTTTGTTCAAAGGTTGAAAGTATCTTTAGTATTTCGGCTTTCTTCTGGGTTATCCAGTCATTTAGAAATACCCGGTCCGGATGTAAACTCATAACCCTCTTGTCAGTGATAAATCTTTCCGTTTTGTTGTCCCACTGGTGAGCTTCAGCATATATGCCAAGAGCCATAACTTTTCTTTTGTTCTCCTTGCGTACGACTAACCAGATGGCATATCCATCCTTATATTTGTACTTATCGGCGACCCACATCTTAAACGATACATATTTCATATTCTCTGGAATTACTGACGTTTTGCAAAAATAGGGAATAAAATCAGAATATAAACAACAAAATATCAGATAATTAATATGCAAAAACTACTGACGTTTTACTGACGTTTTCAAGGAAAATAGATACAAAACAAGCCATATGATAGTAAACCGCAAAGAGATTATAGACGATTATATATCTGTATTACAATTAGATATAAAATAATGCAAATAAATAGCATGCTTCTGGGGGGCGTGTGGTCGCAGGTTCAAATCCTGTCATCCCGACGGCTAATTATCAGAGACTTACAAGAGATTGTGAGTCTTTTTTATTTATGCGTGACGGATTCCTGACGGTTTTCAGGTTTGATTTTTCCTGTATTTTTGCCTATCTTCACAATGGAAAAAGAAAGATTACCCGTTTGGAAATTCCGATAAAAAATCCCCTAATTTTCTCAACACATACAATTTTAATGACATTGTTAATTTTTCGGTTGCACAGAAACTGGTATAGTTATAATTTTGCAGAAAAACATAATAATAAACAACGATAAAGTAATAGTCGTTTTTAATATAAAAATAAGATGGAAGCAAACCGGGAGATATTTTACAAAGCAATGCTCGAAAGAGATCCTTCGTTTGAAGGGGTTTTTATAGTCGGAGTAAAAACCACAGGGATATTTTGTCGCCCCACTTGCCCGGCAAAACCCAAGTTGGAAAATTGTGAATTTTTCCCTTCCGCAAACGAAGCTATGCGTAACGGCTATCGACCGTGTAAAGTTTGTAAACCATTAGAAAAACTCGGAAATCCACCCGACGGCATTAAGCAGTTATTAAAGTATATGGAAGAAAACCCAACGCTTAAACTCAAAGATTCCGATTTGCAGGAAATGGGTTTAGAACCGAATCAAGTCCGCCGATGGTTTTTAAAGAATTACAAACAAACCTTTCACGCTTACCAACGAATGTACCGGGCAAACAATGCTTTTCAACGTATGCAATCCGAACAAAATGTAACCGACGTGGCATTCGATTCGGGTTATGATTCATTGAGTGGGTTCGGCAGTATGTTTAAAACCATTATCGGAACTTCTCCGCAAAAAAGTAAGGACAAACGTATTGTCAATATAACTTATATTGAGACCGATTTGGGATTAATGGTCGCAGGTGCAACTGAAAAGGGGATTTGTATGCTCGAATTTGCCGATTACAAATTGATTGATTTGGAATTCCGGCAACTGAGCGAGCAATTCAAAGCTCCGCTCATACAGGGTGAGAATCCACATTTTGTAACACTTCGCAAGCAATTAAACGAATACTTCAAAGGCGAACGTAAAGAATTTGACATTCCTTTGGATTTAGTCGGCACGGAATTTCAAAAAACAGTATGGCTTGCTTTGTTGAAAATACCGTATGGCTCAACAACCAATTACGGAAAACAAGCCAAACTTATCGGTAAACCCTCATCTGTCAGAGCGGTTGCCAACGCCAATGGGAAAAACAAAATATCTATTATCTTGCCTTGCCATAGAGTTATCGGAGCAGATGGTTCTCTTACCGGTTACGGTGGTGGAATGTGGCGGAAAAAGAAATTATTGGAGTTTGAAAAAGAAAATATTTCAGTGAAATAAGTTATGAAAATACAAGTTGGGGAACAGATTTTCTTATGAAACCCGATTCTATCTTCATAAAATGATTACTATCTTTATAACGAAACCAAAACTTATAACTCATGAAATTAGCACTTATACAAAGCAAGATATACGAAATCAGAGGTCAACGAGTGATGCTGGATCGGGATCTGGCGGAGATGTACGGCGTGGAAACACGTGTCTTGAATCAGGCAGTAAAACGTAATATAGATCGCTTCCCGTCTGACTTTATGTTCCAATTGAGAAAGAAATGAACGAATGGAAATCACAAATTGTGATAACCAATTCTATAATCATGGGAGTAAGACGTAAACCCTACGTATTTACGGAGCTTGGCGTGGCAATGTTAAGCAGCGTACTCAACTCTAAGACAGCCATACAAATCAATATGGGCATCATGCGTGCCTTTGTTGCAATCAGACAATTAATACTCAATCCGCCGGCTGATAAAACCATAGAACTACACAAAGAGGTCCGGGAATTGAAGGAGTACATTGAGGAGGTCTTTACCGATTATAATGATATCAACGAAGATACCCGGATGCAACTCGAACTGATCAATGAAACTCTTGCCGAATTGCAGACAAACAAAAAACGGTCGTATACTCCCCGAAATCCGATCGGATATGTAAAGTAGAAAGAATAACCTTTTAAAATATGCAAACTTAGAGTGTTGCTAGTTTACTTACTTCTCCCCCATTAACTCCGGCTTCAATTTCCCAATCACTATCACTGGGTTGTCTTCAAAATCTAACTTTTGCGCCAACTCTTTTAGTTTTTGATGAGCTTCGGGATCCTTAATCTCATGGGCAGCAAAATAATCTTCGGTTAAGAACTCTTTCATGTCTTCCACTCGCCATATATCGACTAGCTCATTATCCGATGTATAATACCTTGGCCAAAAGGATAAACCTCCATCTATATCATTGATCAATCCCCGCATTCGAGAAACAGGATCCGTATCTAATAATTGTGTTTTTTGATTGGCTATATCATATATGCCGATAACAGCATGCCAATCGCCTCTTTTTCCTAAGGCTTGAAAACTTATTAATTCGGAACCGGAAGAAGCTATTATAGGTATGTCCATCTCTTTCGGGAAAGCATATTTCCCGGAGAGACTGTACGCCATAAAGCCGAAAAAAAAGTGTTTTTGAGTACCTGTCATAGGCGAATATCCTTCAGTGGGTATCATAATACCTTCAGGGTATATTACTCTTAATAAATCATTTCCTGAATCGTATTCCCTCTTTTCTATAGTGCTAGTGTATTGTCCTAAATCAAATACATACCGAGAAATAAGTTCGTTTTGTTCATTCAAATAAAATAAAGTATCATTCGATAACTCTTTTACATAAATACGTTCGCCTACTCGAAGAGGTTTCATGGATCTATTTTCCCAAGATGCCCTTCCGCGTTTGGGAGTAAATTGTACATAATTGTCAAATAATTTGATCACTTTGGAAGATTGATCAAATAAAACAAAATTATGGAGCAAGTTGCCTCTGTGGTTGTCAAAATGTCCTATAAATAAATTATCGCGCACAAAAGAAATCCCATGAAGAGAAGAACTATGCTTGTCTTTAGGTAATTCTGTCGATTGGCGGAAAACGCCATCCCATGAATATTCTAATAAGGTATGCAGGGTTTCGAGATATAAAGATTGTTTTTTCTCATCTATAGAAAACCCGGTTAAATAGCTGTATTCACCGGGACCTTGCCCAAGGTTTCCTATCTGGCCCAGAAATCGTCCGTTACGGTTGAAAGCATAACAATATTTACTGCCTCGTGCAAAAATATGTGTAGAGGTAACAAGCAGTTCCCAGTTCTCCTCTGCAAACAGACAATCATCATT
>JAJDIA010000037.1 GCA_030266465.1 Parabacteroides sp. OttesenSCG-928-G21
AAGATAGTTATATACATACATCAAAACATCTTCAATTCTCCTTCCATTTACAGCCTTTTTTATCCCAAACCTAATTGCATGACAATCAAAACCTAACTGTATTTTTAGATTTATGAATGATTCTTCTTCCAGGCTTCTGCTACGGATAGGACGAATGGTTTGATATGGTTGAAGAAGTAGTCGTAACCATCACACAGGTAGTTTAATCCCGGTTCACCGTCGGGTGATGTGATAAATCTGTTCTTGGGGCATTCGCCGTTGCACATATCCCTTACTTCGCATCGAATACAGTATTGTGGCAGTGTGTCTCTTTTTGTATCTCCAAATGCTTTTTGTACAGGGTGGTTCAGCCAATAGGCTAAAGGATGCTCGTTGATATTTCCAAGTGATTGGTTCTTACCGACATAATGGTCGCAGGAATAGAAATCGCCGTTATGTTCTATTACGGGAATACCTCCGCAGCACTCTCTGAAGATACACAACGAATGCTCCTGATGAAAGGCTGTTCTTAATGCTTCTTCAATGATCTGAATCTTAATAGTTCCAATGTCAGACTTCACCCATTCGTCGAAAACAGCGGCCAGAAATAATCCGAACTCAAATGCCGGTACCGATTCGGGGGAAACCTGACTGTTTTCCTTATTAATTCTTTCTACTAATGGTAGGAAGGAGATGTATTTTGTGCCAAGTGATTTGAAGAATTCATAAACGGCTAATGGGTATCTTACATTAAAGGCGTTCACAACGCACAGAATCTCTGCGGTTATGCCCTGTTCGCGGAGCAAATGGTAGCCGCGGAGTGTCTTTTCAAAGCTTCCGCTTTTATTGGGTGTGTGACGCATTGCATTATGAAAGGTTTCAGGACCATCCATACTTATCCCCACTGAAAATTTGTTGGCAGCAAGAAATTCGCACCACTCTTTTGTCAGCATCGTGCCGTTGGTCTGAATCGCATTTACGAAACTTTTTCCGGCCGGCAGGTATTTCCTTTGTATAGAGAGTGCTTTTTCATAGAATTCAATTCCCGCCAATAAAGGTTCTCCTCCATGCCATGTAAACAGGACGGTATCACTGGTTGAAGCCAGATAATGCTGTTGGATGTAATTTTCCAATGTTTCATTAGTCATAATGGGATTAACATCCGGTTTGAAAATGTCCGTATTTGGCAGATAATAACAGTAGCTGCACTGTAAATTGCAGCGGGCTCCAATGGGCTTTATGAATACCTGAAAATCGTCGGTTATTAATGTTTTCACAATTGTATTCGATTTATTGACGGAAAAGACTTTGTGTCTGCTATCACTTAAGCCTGCAAATTAACAATAAATCTCAGTATTGTTTCTTATTTTTGTCGTTATATGAATAAATATACTTAAACAATGAAAAGACGTAATTTCTTTCGCTCAGTTCTTGCTACAGGAATCGGAGCAACCCTTTCTCCTATAATAAAAGCGGCACCAGCACCTGTAACTACTCAGCAATCCGCTAAGCCTGCCACGAATGCGGCGGAGATAAAAGCTATTCCCCGAACGGCTAATTCGTTACCCGGCAGGTATCCGGGAAAAGTGGTTCAGGCCAATCATGAACAATGTATTGTGGATGGAAAGCCTTCGGAAACAGCAGCCTATGATATGCTGAAGTCCTGTATGCTAAACCTGACCGGCGAAACAGATCTGAAAAAAGCCTGGTTGCAGTTTGTCGGGCCGGATGATGTGATCGGGATTAAGGTGAATCCTATCGGAGGTAGGTTGTTATCGACAACGCATGCTGTGACGAAGTCTATTATAAAGCAATTGGAAGAGGCGGGTATTTCGCGTGCTAAACTGGTGATCTGGGACCGTCGGCAGGAGAGTCTGGAGGAGGCTGATTATACACCGGCGAATTATCCCGGTGTGCAGTTTATGTCTACGGAATGTTATGATGAATATAATAGTTATATCAGTAAGGAGGGTAAGTTCTACAGTGAAGACTGGATAGATAAAAGCCATTATTTTTATGCGGATGTAGATGGGGAGTATGATGCCTATACGTTGCCTTATATGGTGAATGGTGGTAAATATTCCTATTTCACGAAGATATGTACGGAGAAGGTAACAAAGATCATCAATGTGCCTGTGATTAAAAATGCCGGCTTTGCGGTAACAATCTGTATGAAGAATCTGGGGTTTGGCGCGATTACCAATACGCAGCGGTTGCATCAGCATTTCTGGCATGAAACCAGTGCGTATGTGTGTGCTTGTCCGCCGATACGTGATAAAGTGGTGTTGAATATCGCAGATGGTATTTTGGGCTGTTTTGAGGGTGGACCTGCTGCTAACCCGCAATTTATCTGCCAGTATAAAACCATGCTGGTGGGAACTGATCCGGTGGCGGTTGACCGTATAGGGCATGATATCGTAATCGCGAAACGAATAGAAGAGGGCTTGCAGAAAGAGGATCGACCGAACTCTAAAATATTTATGGAATTAGCGGAAGAGTTACAGCTTGGCGTAGCCGATCGGGATAAAATTGATTTGAAAATAATAGATATAGCCTGATATGAAACGGTGGATGATTAGCCTGTTGGGTTTGCTTTTCGTTTCAGTAGCCTTTGCACAGGATATTGAAGTGAAACGGGAGCGCAATTTCACAGGATCAGGTCTGTATGGGTTTATGAATGGTGGGGCTGATCAGTTTGTGGAGTATGATGTAACTTCGCTTGTTGTACGTGATGTGGTTTACAAAGGAGAAGATTTCACGGTGGAAATTTACCAGATGCCCACACCGGAAGATGCTTATGGTATTTATTCCATACATGTGTTCCGGTGTCAGCGTGCGGATAGTAACGAATGTATAGATTGTCTGTCTCCTTATCAGTTGCAGGGAGTGGTTGGGAACAGGTATTATTCTGTTGTTTTCCCGTCAGGTTCATCTGCAGCACAACAGGCTGCAACGGAATTGATTCGTCATTATCTGCCGGAAGAGGAGGGGACTTATTCGATTTTTCCGAAATTAATTGCAGCAAATCCTCCTTACTCATTGACAGTAAAATATCTTCGGGGACCATTGTCTGTGCATACGGCAAGCCGGACACTGAATAATTTATTAAAAGAACATACGTATAAAGGTGTTTGGTTTACAGCAGAAAAGTCTGATGATGTTTTTCGTGCCCTGATTCTTTTCAATGATAAAACGGAAATGGATAAATTAAAAGCGAAGCTGTCTTCTGAAGAACTTATTCAGACCGGAGATGATTTTTTACTGATAACCGGTAAAGAACAGGAAGAAGAGGGTTTAGATTTTGGTCCTTTTGGTTTTTGAAGGAAGAAAACGAATAATTTTACAGAAAAAGACTCAGAATATTTGGATAATTATTTCTGAAACAGTAATTTTGCACTCTGAATTCTGCAGAGGGTAGAAAAGAGGAGCCGAAAAAGCGCCCACCCCGGGAGATAACCTGTTTAAAGAGAAAGACAGATGTACGTAATCGTAGAAATTAATGGACAACAGTTCAAGGTGGAACAAGGTAAAAAACTTTTTGTTCACCATATCCAAAACGCAGAAAGCGGTGCTGTTGTAGAGTTTGACAAAGTGCTGTTGGTTGACAACGGTGGCGATGTAAAAGTAGGTTTACCTACAGTTGAAGGCGCAAAGGTAGTATGTGAAGTACTGTCTCCGCTGGTAAAAGGTGATAAAGTGCTGATTTTCCACAAGAAAAGAAGAAAAGGGTATCGTAAATTAAACGGTCACCGTCAGCAGTTCACTGAAGTGAGTGTTAAAGAAATAGTTGCTTAACGTTTAAAAAGTAGAAGAAAATGGCACATAAAAAAGGTGTAGGTAGTTCGAAAAACGGCCGTGAATCGGAAAGTAAACGCTTAGGTGTGAAGCTTTTTGGAGGTGAGGTAGCTAAAGCTGGTAACATTATTGTTCGTCAAAGAGGTACAACTCACCATCCGGGTGAAAACGTAGGTATTGGTAAAGATCATACCTTGTATGCTTTGAAAGATGGTGTTGTTACTTTCCGTAGAGCAAAAAATGACAGATCTTTTGTTTCTATTCAGGAAATCGAAGCACAAGCATAAGTATTTAAAGAATAACAGGAAGAGGTTGACTCAATTGAGTCAACCTCTTTCTTTTTTATAGGCAAAAAAATGTAACTTTACCAACCAACAGAAAAAATACAATGTCTATAAAGATCGATAAATATTCCCTGATTATTACATTATTGTTTTTGTTGCTATTGCCTGCGTGTAAATCCAAGCGGGAGTTGGTTGTTTTACCCGCAGATTTTAAGGGACCTAATGAATTGTCGGCTTTATATGGTTTCCGTTTGACTCCCAATGATAACATTTACTTATATAATGAAGGCTCTAAATGGTTAGGGGTTCCTTATCGTTACGGGGGAAGTACCAAGTTGGGCGTAGATTGTTCCGCATTTGTAGTAGTGATATACCGGGAAATTTATGGCAAACAATTAGCACGGACAACTGCTGATATGTTAAAGCATAATTGTAAGAAAGTAAGCCGTTCAAAGTTGGAAGAGGGGGATCTGGTCTTTTTTAATACAGGCGGCGGAAGCCGAAAAAATCCTAATCATGTAGGTATATACTTGAAAAACGGACATTTTATTCACGCCAGTACGTCGCGGGGCGTAATGGTCAGCAGTTTAAGTGAACCTTATTATCTACGGAGCTGGGTAACCGGTGGCCGGGTAAAATAATCAACGAACAAAATTTAAACAAGCTCTATAGAAAAAGCATTATTTGCTTCTGAAAGAAAAGAAGTATATTTGCAACTTCATATTTTTAATCCGAAAACGTATGCTGACACTTAAAGTTATTACAGAGAATAAGGAAGAGGTTATAAAAAAACTGGCTAAAAAGCATTTTGATGCTGCCGATATCATCGAAAAAATAATAGAACTTGATAAAATTCGACGTAATAGTCAGACTACGTTAGATAATAATCTGGCCGAATTAAATCGTATTTCAAAAACTATTGGTCAGTTAATGAAAGAGGGGCGTAAAGCAGAGGCAGAAGAGGCCCGAACACATGTTGCTGAAATGAAAGAGGCTAGTAAAGTCTTAGATGAGGCCAAGTCGGATGCTGAAAAGCAAATGAATGATTTATTGGTATTGTTGCCTAATCTTCCTCATGATTCTGTTCCAGAAGGAAAAGTGGCAGAGGATAATATTATTGAAAAAACGGGAGGAGTTATACCTGAGTTACCAGCCGATGCTTTACCCCATTGGGATTTGGCAAAGAAATATGATCTGATAGATTTTGAATTAGGCGTAAAAATCGCAGGAGCCGGATTCCCGGTGTATAAAGGATATGGCTGTCGTTTGCAGCGTGCATTGATCAATTTCTTTTTGGATAATGCCCGTGAGGCAGGCTATCTGGAGGTGCAACCTCCTTATGTCGTTAATGCTGATTCTGGCTTTGGAACAGGTAATTTGCCTGATAAGGAGGGACAAATGTATCATGCAACAGTTGATGATTTGTATTTGATTCCGACAGCTGAGGTGCCTGTAACAAATATTTACAGGGATGTTATTTTAAATGAAGCAGAGCTGCCGATAAAAAACACCGCTTATTCTGCATGTTTCCGTCGTGAAGCGGGTTCTTACGGTAAAGATGTAAGAGGGTTGAACCGACTGCATCAGTTTGATAAAGTGGAGATTGTACGCATAGATAAACCTGAACATTCGTATGCTTCTTTACAGGAAATGGTAAACTATGTGCAAACGCTATTGGAAAAGTTGGAATTACCATGGCGCATCCTTCGTCTTTGTGGGGGAGATATGAGTTTTACGTCGGCACTTACCTTTGATTTTGAAGTATATTCAGTTGCACAGGAACGCTGGCTGGAGGTAAGTTCTGTTTCCAATTTCGAGAGTTTTCAGGCCAATCGTCTGAAATGCCGTTACCGGGATGAGAACAAGAAAATGCAACTTTGCCATACGTTAAATGGAAGCGCATTAGCTTTGCCCCGGATACTAGCTGCTTTACTTGAAAATAATCAAACAGCAGAAGGTATTAGAATACCGAAAGCATTAGTGACTTATACCGGTTTTGATATAATAAAATAAGAATAAAATCAATTCTAAAATAGAATAGTTCGGCAACACAAGTTTTATCAAGTGTTGCCGAGCTATTTTTATTGTGCCGCCAAACTATTTTAGGATAATAGGAGTACAAGGAATTGTGAACCAAAATTCTGAACCTTTTCCAAATTCTGATGAAGCCCCAATTTGACCTTCAAAGTAATTGATAATAGATTTGCATATCGGTAAGCCTAAGCCGGTACCCGTCACAGTAGGATCGAATTTTGCAAAACGCTCAAATACATTAGGTAGATTTTCTTTCTCAATGCCTTTTCCGGTATCTTCAACGAAAAAACGTAATCCGTTTTCAATATATGAATATCCCATTTTGATATGTCCGTTTGAAGTAAACTTGCATGCATTGTTTAAAAAATTAGTTATCACTTGGGTTAATCGGTTTTTATCTAATGTAATCATGCAATTCTCTTCCGGCAATTCTGTGATAAGTTCTACATTTTCCGGTATTTTAGATTTGTATATTTTCTTCAGTTTTTCGAAAACAGAAGCTAAATCAAACTTAGAGTATGTATAATCCAATTCTCCTGCCTCTATTTTAGAGATATCAAGAATGTCACTGATCAGTTGCAATAATAATTCATTATTGGATTCTATGATTTCATAATAACTATCCCTTTCCACTTGTGTATCAGCATCGACAATTAACTGTGAAAAACCCACTATCGCATTAAGAGGAGTTCGTATTTCATGACTCATATTAGCAAGAAATGCACTCTTCAAGCGGTTAGACTCTTCTGCTTTTTTTCGTAATGCTATCATTTCATTACTTATCATTATTTCTGTAATATCACGTTGAATACCGATTATATTTTGCACATCCCCATAACTGTCATAATCTGATACAGTAGCATGAATCTGATACCAACGTTGTTCTTTTTCCGGGAACGTCATTCTTACGTGAATATCCATCAGTCTTTTTTTACCGTCAAAAAGACCGAAAAGACCTTGTTCGATAAGATAAAGATCGTCCGGGTGTACGTAAGTCAAATATTGTGCAAGTACTATTCCTTCATTTAGTATACTTTTTGAGTTAATGTGGTTGAATACTTGTGTTTTCGCATCAATTTCCCAAGAGAACATATCTGCAGATTCGAATACGATTTTCAGTTTTGATTGTGCATCTTTTAGCTCCTTTTGTTTGGAGATGATTTCCGTTAGTTTTTTTTCTGTCCCGATTATTTGCGTAACAGTATTGCTGGTGTCTGATTTTGATGCAATTGCATATGTCTCATACCATTCGATTTTCCCATTTTGGTAAAACCGACAAATTAGCATGCCCTTATTTTTTACGCCATTAATTAAATCTTTTATGAGTTGTTTAAACGGTTGACGATCATCAGGATGCATAGCTGCTAACATCTCTTTTAGCGATTTGCCCTCTTCTGATAAGGTCTCTCCTTTTAACGATGAGAAATGTTGTTTTTCTATATCATAACACCAGGCAGAAGTTTTCCCGGCTTCGAGCGCTAAGGATAATTGATCTTTTAATTTGATCAATTCTTCTTCTTTCTTATTGACTTTTTTGATTTCTTCCAGATGATCAGAATAATCTTGTGAGAGAAATATGACATAATGCTTAAGGAATGGAGCCGTTAATCCCTTTGCCAGAAAAGCAATACCATCTTTTTTTGTTTTATACTCGAACTTATTGATTGTGTTGGCCTTTACTGTGCTTTTAGCATTTTTGCAGATCACTTTGCCCGATTCCGTTAGTTCCGGATGCATATTTATGGTATCATAAGCCATACAGCCTTTAAGCTGAGTTAATTGTATTTCTCCTAAAATCTTATTTGAAGGATTAATAATTTCCAGAATCCGGAGATTTTTATCAAATATGACAGAGGTTGTAGGAAGAACTTTCAGGAGCGAGATAATTTTGTTATACCTGGCTTTATGAAAGTGGGCAGCTATAAAAACAGCAGTAACAAAAAGCAATGCGGAAAAACCAAGCATACCGACACAGATAGCTGGCTGTGATAATGTAGGAATGAAATTGGAAATGGAATAAAACATAAATATTCTAGTTAAGATTTGGTTGTTATAATTATGGAGCAAAGGTAATGGATATCAGCCAAATACAGAAGCGAAATAGTATATATTTGCTTTCTGTTTGGTTAAAAATGATTAATCGATATTCGCTGAATGTGTATATGATGCTGATTTTTAAATCGTTATTCGGTTTTATATAAAAGTGGGTTCACAAGGTATAGTGAACCAGAATTCGGATCCTTTACCCAGTTCTGATTCGGCGCCAATTTCACCTTCCAGGTATTTCACGATAAATTCGCTGATAGATAATCCCAACCCTGTCCCTTGTACAAAACTGTCAAATTTGGAGAAACGGGCGAAAACGTTCGGAATATCTTCTGAGGCAATGCCTTTTCCTGTATCCCTGACATAAAAACGAAGACCTCCCTCTATGTATTCATATCCCATAGTGATTGTTCCGGTAAACGTAAATTTACAAGCATTATTTAAAAAATTGGATATGACTTGCGTAATTCTATTTCGTTCCGAGAATATTTTGCATCGTCGTTCGGGAAGGATGGTTTTAAGGACAACCCCCTCTTTCGTTTTGATGCTATAAACCTGCTCTAATTGGTGAAAGATAGTAGCAACATCAAATTCCGAATAAATAAAATCCATTTCTCCGGCTTCAATCTTTGACAGGTCTAAAATATCGCTGATTAATTGAAGAAGCAGATCATTGTTGGTTTCTATAATCTGTGCATAATTATCTTGTTCCTCCTTGTCGTCTGTTTGCATTATCAACTGGGAAAATCCAACGATAGCATTTAAAGGGGTGCGTATCTCATGACTCATATTGGCTAAAAATGCACTTTTTAAACGATTAGAATGCTCTGCCTTTTCACGAAGTTCTATTAGCTCGTCTGTCATTTTTAACGCTGTGATGTCTCGACGTAAACCAACAATTCTTGAGACACGTCCGTCTTCATCACGTTCGGAGACTAATGCATGATATTCAAACCATTTCAAATTTTCTTTCGGAAAAGTCATACGAACCTGTATGTTCATCAGTTTCTTTTTCCCATTGATAATACTTTCAAATCCTTCGTCCCATATACGAATATCATCAGGATGCAGGAATGATTTATACAGATCGATATCGGGATTACTATGTTCTATGACATCCGAGTTAATAGAAGAAAACCGGTTGGTTTTATTATTGAGTTCCCAGGCAATCATCTGGGCGGAAGCAAAGGCCATTTCGAGTTTGGAGTGTGTGTCTTGTAACTCCTTTTGTTTCATGACATCTTCCGTAATATTGCGTTCTGTTCCGATAATCTGGTAAACTTCCCCATTCTTTTCGGATTTCATGGCCGTAATATGTGATTCAAACCATTCTGTTTTATCGTTTTTAGTAATACGAACAACGGTTTTATCCTTTTCTTTTTTTCCGGAAATCAAATCTGCCATCAACTGCTGGAAAACAACTCCATCATCCGGATGAACAAGCGAAATGAATTGCTCCATTGAAAGTTTGTTTTTGGATAAAGTTTGTCCGTTAAGTGAAGAAAAATAATTGTTTTTGACATCATAATACCAAGCGGATACTTTTCCTGCTTCTAAAGCCAAAGTTAATTCACGTTGCATTTTGATGAGCTCAAAATCTTTCTTTTTGCTTTCCGTTGTTTCAACAGAGGTAGCCATTAGATATGGAGTGCCATCGGCTCCGGTAAAACGATTTTTTGTTGTGATAGACCAACGTGTCGGTAGTCCGGTTTCTTCATCATAAGTGACGCGCTCAAAAGATATGGGTGTATCACTTTCAACCACCATAAGATCTTCCTTAACGAATTTCTCTGTCATAGGTTCCCATCTGTCATAGTCATTTTGTCCTAACTGGAATGGATTTTCATTACCGAAAAAATCGAGGAGATAATTGTTGAAAAATACATACCGCAACTCATTTGAGATATCTTTAACCAATAATCCAACAGGTATATTATCGATGATAGACTGAAAAAAAGATTTTAGTTCTGTCGATTTCTTTTCCGCTTCAATATAATAGGTATTATCATGTACATAACAGATTACCTGATTATCCATAAACGGACTGGTACGGCATACGGCATAGTGTGTACTACCATCCATTATTACTTCATACTCGAATGTATGTATTTTTTGAGTAACAGCCGTTTTTTCAACATGATCAGCTATAAGATTGGCAGCCGATGAAAATGCAGGATTTAAACTACCTAAATTCCGCATAGATGTACCTTTTATTTTTTCAGGATTTAAACCTAATAAAATATTTTCCAGGGGATTGAGAATGTCAACAATGTTTTGTTTCGAGTCAAAAATAACGACCATATCAGGTATGGATTTTAATACCTGAATCATCCATTCGTTCGTACGATTGTTTTTTTTGATATTTTCTTTTTTCGAACGGATATATAGAATGCAAAATACGATTAGAAGTAGGAGTAAAATAACACCCGTCGTAGATAGGATTGGATAATCGTTAAAAACCTGAAAACTATCAGCATACGCTAACAGAAAACGTATTTTCATAATCGAGCTTTTCTATTTCGCAGTTTGTAGAACTTTAACTAAACAATTAAGCGGCTATAAAGTTTAGAAAATTCTTTGTTTTAATGCGAAAATAATGGAAATATTTTAAGAAGCTGTATTGGATTTTATTCGGAGATAAATGTTGTTTGATCGCTTATTAATTAACGTGCGCTATCATATCACATTCTTTTCCCGGTATGATAGCAATGCTTGTCTGTTTTGTTAACAATGCTTTATACTTTTGACAGGAGTCGAAAAGCTTTTCTACAGGAGTGAAAAAGGTTTATCACTGCAGTCAAAAAGCTTTTTCACAGGAGTCAAAAGTAAAAAAGATGGTGATGATTATATGGATTCGTTGTATATCTTTTGCGCAGAAATCACATTGATCTTGCAATCTCACGTTAATTATAACGGCTTATTCTTGCTGTTTTATTTGTAAAACAAGGAATAACAGTCCGGGAATGAAGAATATCGCTGCTGATATCAACAGGGCTGTTTGCAGAGAATAAAAGTCATTCAACCAACCTATAAATGGTGCTACTACGGCAAACATTAAACGAATAACAAAATTTCGGATGGACAACACAGTAGCACGCATATCTGAAAAGGTCAACTGATTAATATATCCCTTCAGAATAGGCGTTGCAAATCCGCGGAAAATATAGAAAACGACTAATACGGCTAAACCGGCATACGACAGGTTGTACGCTAATGCCACATAGCCTCCTATGATAAATAGTAAAATCAGGACATTTGATTTGTTCATCCCTAAATAACGCTCTATCCGGTCGGAATAAAGTGCGGAGATCCCTACGGTTAGATTTAGAGCCGTCCAGATCACACCATAATAGGAGACTGGAGTTTTCAGATACATCAGTAAGGGTTGTACAAACCAGGCCATGGTTAATGTAGAAGCTCCTATTATACCGGAAAACATAATGTTATAGCTTAATTTTTTGTTTGTAACCAAAGCATATTTTATGATGTGACAAATCTCCCGGATAGGATTTTGTAGCTGTTTTCTCAAATTGATCTCTTTTAATGCGATAGCAGCAGGAATACCCATGAAGGCAATGACTGTCTGTCCGTAAAAAGGATATCGTAAGGAATAGACGGCAAGGAGTCCACCAAAGATACCGGCAATAGCCTCTGCGAAATTCCCTAACATCGTTATACGGCCTTCATAACGTAGATAATGGTGTTCTTTTTTATAATGTACGGTCGTATCGTATAGTAATGCCGAATCGGCGCCATTTACCAACGTTTGTCCGGCGCCAAGCATTAATTCGGCTATCAGGAAGGCGTAAAATGTGCCGGTAAAAGAGTAGCAGAGGTAGCCGGCAAAGAACAATATACTTCCTGTTATCAGACATTTTCTTCTTCCCCAGACGTCAGCCAGGTAGCCGGAGGGGATTTCTAAAATTACGGCCGCGACAGAGTAAACACTTTTTAGAATAAATACCTCTTGCAATCCCAATCCGTGATCACCATAGAAAAGTACGATTATCGGCATTACCAAGCTAAACCATTTGGATAGCTTTAATACATATAATGCCAATATATTTCGTCTCATTGGGATTCTTACTTTTTTGGTCTAAATACAATCAGGAGCGAAGATAGTTAAAAAAAAGTCTATATTTGTAGAATATTGGATGCGCTTCGGCAATTTCAAGCAAGCTTGATTGCACTCAGCTTTCACTATATTTATATAATGTAACAAGCGCGGAATGGCAGAATCTGAGAAAACTTTAGACCTGAAAAGGATTAAAAATCTGGTTATAGATTTTGGCGGGGTCATTGTGAATTTGACACGAAACAGATGCATCGAAGCTTTTGAGCAGCTTGGGGTTGATGTTCATGAAAAACTAACCAATAACCATTCTCACAAAGATATGTTCATGCAATTGGAATTGGGCAATATTACTCCTGATGATTTTCATGAATCCATTCGTAAACTCTCCTCTCTTCAGATTACAGACAAACAAATAGATGAAGCCTGGATCGCTATGCTCGATGATGTGGCCGAATATAAGCTGGAATTGTTGTTGAATTTGAAACAACGATACAACACCATGCTTTTAAGTAATACGAATATCATTCATTGGGAGTGGGCAGAAACGCATATATTCAACTATAAAGGTCATCATGCCCGGGATTTCTTCAGAAGGGTTTATTTGTCGTATGAAATACATCAGGTGAAACCGGATATCGAAATTTTTGAATACGTCTTGAAAGATGCCGGAATCAATCCTTCAGAAACCTTGTTGATCGACGATGCATTAGTTAATTGCAATGCCGCAGAATTTATGGGAATTTCTACGTATATGCCGGAGCCTCGTGAAGATTGGTCGTTTTTATTTACCTGATATTTTCGTTCGAAAAAGCTGATAAAATTTTCCTTCTTTTTTCTGTTTAAATCAAAGTCTAATTTTTATTTTTTTTAAACTAATAAATCTATAGGCAGATGGTTGTTTGGCGTAATAAAGCCTTATTCTGTTTTTTCTTCTGTAAAAGTGAGGAGTTGATTTGACAAAATATTCTAAAATGCCTAAATAATCGTAACAATTGCAACTTTCTCAGTCTTTTTAGACTTTGTTTTTTAGATAAAAAGTTTCTTTTTGGAACAGATCAGTGGCGAAATAGACCTTTTTTTATTCAATAGTTTTGTTGATATTTGAATCAGTATAATTAAAACTGATATTGTGATGAGGATGGCATTAATTTTAAAGCAAAAAGAGCAGGATGAAGTCGATAGGCATATCAGTCAGGCTATCGTTTTTAATGTGGAGGACGGGAAAGTCGTCGGAGTAGAGAATGAGACGGTTGAAGCCGGTAATCTCACCTCTCTGTCTACGTGGGCTTTGGCAAACAAGATTAAGACAATTTATCTCCCTGCGGTGGATGAATGGGTTAGAACGTTTTTCTGGGTGATGGGTATAACGATGAAAGCGTATGATGAATCTGTAGATGATAAATTGTTTCAAACGTTTATTTTGTAGTGTAAACTCTTATTAAAGGAAAGGCTGTTCGAATTGAATCGGACAGCCTTTTTTAGTCTTACCCGAAGATGTTTTATTGGATGATATTTCATATCTTTATGACTTTTAATCGTAAAACGAAATATTATGCATTTATTAAAAGAATGGATTAACGCGCAACTATTAAATCTGGGTCTTCCTGAAAAAACGGCAGGGATATTAGACAATATCACGATATTTATTCTCATCTTATTATTCGCTTTTTTAATTGATATTATACTTCGAAAAACTATTGTTGGTGTTTTTAGACGGGTTGCCGGACATACTAAAAATGACTGGGACGATCTGATATTGGAACGCGGAATTATTCATAAAGTAATTCGGATTGTTCCGTTATTATTTATATATGTGATGCTACCTCTTTCATTTACCAACAATGAAACATCTGTTTGGCTGCTGATTGCAGAAAGAGTATGCCTTGTTGCTATCATCGCCATATCCATACGTTTTTTGAATGCATTGCTGGATCTTGTCAATGATTTGTATAATCGCAGGCAATCCGGAAAGTCGATAAAGGGCTTTATACAAGTGGTGCAGATTGTTTTCATTTGCATAGGATTAATACTCATGATCGGTATTTTATTCGACAAGTCGGTAGGAAGCCTTATCGCCGGACTGGGTGCTTCCGCTGCCGTGTTAATGCTGATCTTTAAAGACTCGATACTGGGCTTTGTGGCCGGTATACAATTGTCATCCAACGATATGCTGCGTACGGGCGACTGGATCACTATGCCCAAATACGGAGCTGATGGAACCGTGATTGATGTTACCCTGAATGCGGTTAAAGTGCGTAATTTTGATAATACGATAGTTACGATCCCTCCTTATTCACTGGTCAGTGATTCGTTTCAGAATTGGCGCGGAATGACAGATTCCGGTGGTCGACGTATCAAACGCTCAATCAGCATTGACATGAATAGCGTAAAATTCTGTACCCCTGAGATGCTGGAGAAATTCCGGAAAATAGAAATCTTAAGGGAGTATATCGATGAAAAAGAAAATGAACTGAAAAGTTATAATGAAGAGCACAAAATAGATAATGCTATCAAAGTAAACGGACGCCGGCAGACTAATCTTGGTGTTTTCAGAGCTTACATTGAGCGTTATTTAAAGGCACATCCGAATGTGAGCAAGAAGCATACCTGCATGGTGCGTCAGCTTCAACCTACGGAAAAGGGAATCCCTGTAGAATTATATTTGTTTTTGTCTGAGATAAGATGGGTGTATTATGAAGGTATTCAGGCGGATATCTTTGACCATCTGTTGGCGGTTGTCCCGGAGTTTGATTTAGAGGTCTATCAGAATATCTCCGGAAGCGATATGCGGAGGGTGAGGGGATAGAATTGTATGATGAGTCGTAAATTGTATTTAGACAATTCTGCGATGCTTAATTCCTTTCTTTCTCAATAAAAAAAGGGATACGATACTGTATCCCTTCTTAGTTATGTAATAAGAATGTCTTATTTTGCAGCGTAGAAGTTATAATTGGTAGCTACTTGTTGGAAGGCCATTACACCGGCGGCATCCAAAGAAACTTCCATTTCTTGTCCGTCAGGCAAATGCATCACCACTTTGTCGCTGCCTTCATAACGGAAGAGCTCCTGGCTTACACCCTCAGCTTCAACACTCCATGAGCTGTCTGCTGCGTCGAACACCAAATCAACGGCACTTTCACCATCTTTCACAATATGATAGCCATTTGTGGTTGTTTCGATAGCATACATACCATTTTCTGTCTCGATATTTTTTACCGTACCGGCATCTGCCACTGGATTATCACCAGTCCAGAATTCAATAGAGTTGATTACCAGAACATCGGCCAGTGCAGCAATTTCATAAACCGGTACAATCCAGAAAGCGATAAACACCAATTCATTAACAAATTTACTGTCGATAGAGTTATTCCAGCTTAATAATTTGTTTGTAAGTCCAAAAGAACCAATACATGAAGTAAATGTCATACTGCCGGCCAATAAAGCAGCCAAAGCAATTGTTAAACTTTTTCTTTTCATAATGTAATTTTTTATGGATTAATTCTGTGCGAAGATAGAAAAAATAAACAAACAATAATCTTTGTGACTAAATAATCCCGTATAAATTGTAAAAAATCGCCGAGATGCCAAAATATCATTTTGTGCATAAATTACCTGTCCTCGTAACATATTTTCAAAAACAGCCCCTTTTTACTAACACGTACTTTTGTAAAAATTGACGAAAAACAGTCGAAAATC
>JAJDIA010000038.1 GCA_030266465.1 Parabacteroides sp. OttesenSCG-928-G21
ATCAATAGTCGTCAACGTTTTGTTTAAATAAATCAACACACCCAACTGGAGTGTATAACAAATAGCAAAAGCGATAGCAAATTTAATGGCACTACTCAGCCATTTACCGGAAGTTTTAAAAGTCCATTGTTTGTTCCAGATAAAGCTATTCAATAAACCGGCGACATATCCGACAGCATTTGATAAGACATCCGAACAACCCAATAATTTCATCATTACCCATATAACAATTGCTGTTATTAAGGTATTACCAACCCCCACAATCCCGTATTTAATTGCTTGCTTTATTGTCTCCATTTTTCCGAATAAGATCTTCTATTTCCTGAGGTGTCAACTCTTTCACATTGGTAATAGTATATATGGGAGATAAAAAATTGCCATACTGATTGCACTCTGTAATAACCTGATCAAGAATACCTTTGATATCAGCTTTTACGGGGAGCAGAAAAAGCAGCTCCACATATTTATCCTCAATCGTCAATCGCTCTATCTCACAGCCTTTCTGAGGCAAATAATACTCAAACTCCCGTTCTACAACTTGCCTCTGATAATCCTGAAGCGACTTTCCTCCTACTGATAATATTAAAACATAAAAACGCAACTTCTCATCCCGGCCTCCCAATCCTGTCGATATATAGATCTGCTTTTCATCCGACAATTCCGACTCTAACGATATACGTGATTCCATCAGTGCCATATAGGCCCAATCTGAAATCACCGGATCCGGTTGCTTTGAGTATTTTTCAAGTAACCTATAGGCTTTTATTGATTTCGAAATCGCCAACAAGGAGAGTATTCTCTTTTTTTCATCCGCTGTAGTTTCTTCGGATAATAGTCCTTCATAAGCTTTTACACTCTCTTCGTCATCAGACAGAGAACTATCCATATCCGCATCTCTTAATCTCTCGGAATTTTTAAAGTACTCCATTTGCACTTCTAACGGAACACGCTGCTCTAACACATGAAAATGACCGCTCAAACTGCCAAAGGAATCTCGGAACTGCTTAAACACATCATCACCTTTTTTCTTCATATGCTGTTCTCCTTTTTACTATAGTTTTCTGTTCTTAAAACAAAGATACGTCTTTTTCCTTAATAAATAAAGTATCAAAACAAAGGTACTTTTGCGTTGAGAAATCTCCACTCCGGAAACAAGTTGATAAAATATTTCTATTTTTGTATGCAAAATTATTGACCGTTTTAAATCCACATCGTATGAAATCCAACGTATTTGTTTTCAGTTTAGCAATCGTACTGCTTTTAATACCCTCCTGTAATGTTGTTAAAGAATTAGGAGGTGCCTATAACATAACGCAATGTAAGTATGATTATAACTCCATCTCGCAATTATCCGTTTCCGGGATGGATTTATCCAAGGGTGTATCCCTGGCTCATATTCCACAATTGACCGCTATACTCTCCGGACAAACCTCTTCTATTCCGCTTAATCTTACTCTAAACCTGAATGTCAGCAACCCCAATCAATCTGCTGCATTACTGCATGGTATGCAATATATCTTAAACATTGACGACATACAATTCACAACCGGCTCTATTGATCAGGCACTTAATATTCCCGCCGGCGGGGCACAGTTGCTTCCGATGGCTATTGGTTTCGACCTTGCCTCTTTGCTCAAAGGCGAATCCAAAAACGCAGTCCTGAATATTGCGAAGAATTTTCTGGGCGTTGGCAATCAGTCTTCCAATGTAACCTTACAGATTAAGCCCACCTTTATGATAGGCGGTTTTCCGGTTACTTCGCCGGCATACATTCCGGTTAGCTTCACATTTGGCGGGATGAAATAAACTCCCGCTATTCTTGTAACTAAAAATAGCAACACAAAAAAAATGACTGATTTAGATCACCTCTAATTTTGAAAACACTCTAAAATTTCATTAAGAAATTAAAGATTTTCCAAGACAAAATCCTGGAGAAATTCCAATGTTAAGAATCTCAATAAGGATACTGTGCCCCAAAAGCTGAAGTGTATCTCAAAAGTTTTGTCTAACTTTTGAGATACACTTCAGCTTTTGGGCAGCCTCTATCTTTTATGAAAATCGTATTTTATTAGTTTAACGCAAATTCGATATAAAAACAATGTAATTTCTGTGTAAGAGCTACACAACGAATCCCTATAATCGTCGCCATCTTTTTTGCTTTTGACCCCTGTGAAAAAGCTTTTTGACTGAAGTGATAAACCTTTTTCACTCCTGTCGAAATGCTTTTCGACTCCTGCCAAAAGCATAAAGCATTAGTACAAAACAGAGAATCATCGTTATCATACATGGGAAAGAATGTGATATTATATCGAACTCACATTAGTTCACCGGCACAAACTGATAGCCTGCACCTTCTGCTTTTACACTTCCTATTCCCGGATAAGCGATATGCATTCCGGCAATCGGTATATTGTTTTTTGAGACGTATTCCAGAATTTCCTTACGAGATTTAATGGCGTCGTCCGGATTACTATCATAAGTTACAGCTACCTGCGGATAAGGCATTTGAATAGCCATAGCATGTGTCAAATCACCCCATATCAACAACTTCTGACCATCAGACTCTACCAGAAAACAACTGTGTCCCGGCGTGTGTCCGTAGGATGTAATAGCATAGATTCCCGGATAGAGTTGATTTTTAGCCTCTCCTGCTTTTTCCGGTAAAAACAAAGAAATCTGACCTTCATATGCCTGAATCATATTTTTTGCATTTCCTTCCACACCATTCCAATGACCATATTCTCTGGTCGCAAGATGTACTTTAGCATTCGGAAAAGCTATATTTCCATCGCGCAGCATACCGCCGATATGGTCGCCATGCATATGCGTAATCAACACTACATCAACCTGCTCCGGTGTTACACCTAAAGATTGCAGATTATTAAACAGTTCCCTGCCATATCCGGCGTCTACCAAAATAATTTGATCCGGTGTCTTGATTAAAAAGGTATTGGTAGCATTAGGAAAAGTGCCTTCAGGGATAGCCTTTTCCATCATCTCAGGCGTTGCACCAATTAATATCCGTGGATTACCATTTCCTTGTCCTTCCGCAAGAAGTGATATTTCATATTTCCCTACCTTATAGGTAAATACATTGTTATTTTGCTGGGCATATAAATTACCCGCAACTATAAACAGACACATTAGTAGAAACATACAGACTCTTTTCATAAACTATTCTATTTTAAGGATTAAATTTATATTTATCAGATAGCTACATCCTGCCATTTCCCGGCAATCAACTCGCGAACAGACCGGAAGCCCACATTCTTTAACAGCTCAAAAGCCTCGGCTCTTCCATCGTTTACCAAATGCGGATAATGACAATCAGAATTAACCATTACTGGAATTTTTAATTCTTTCAGAAGAGGAAGATATTGACGATGAGGGAATGTCTGACCTAATTTCGTTAGATTTTTAGTATTAATTTCAATCATTGTGCCTTTTTCTGCCGCTAATTCCAGGCAGGCTACAAACGGATCACGATACCAGTCGGCTTCAAAAGAGAATGCCGCGTTTTTGATACCGTTCATATATATTTTATCAATATGTCCCACTATATCAATACCACCGGCTTTAACCATATTGAAAACCGACTGATAATATTGCTCCACGACCTTACGGATATTACCATCATAGTATTCGTTGACTGAAAAGACAAACTCATTCGGATCGCCATCAATACACATCATCTCTTTTTCCGAAAGATGCTTTGAGAAGGGAAGAAAATGAACCGATCCTATCCGGTAATCCAGCGGCATTTCCTGAAAATAGGGGATAGATGGATTATAGGTTTCATCCAGATAGTCGATTTCCAGGCTGGTGTAGAGCGTTATCCGATCTTCATATTTTTTTTTCAATCGGTCTATTTCCTGCAAATACTCCGGCAAGTCTGTCTTGGACATATTCCAAAATGTCTCAAAAGGCAATGGTGAATGCGAGGAAAAACCATAAATAGTTAAATTATTGGATAAGGCAAACTTAACGAAATCTTCCGCCGCACTTCGTCCGTCACAAAAAGTAGTGTGACTATGATAATTACTCAACGTCATAATACGCTTTCTTCTTTCTATTTTAATTTTTAAGTACACCCATTTCCTGGCCGACTTTAATAAACGCCTCAATAGCCTTATCCAAATGCACACGTTCATGTCCAGCGGATAATTGTACACGTATACGCGCCTGTCCCTGCGGAACAACAGGATAATAAAATCCGGTAACATATATCCCCTCTTCCTGCATTCGGGCAGCCATATCCTGTGAAAGCTTGGCATCATAGAGCATAACGGCACAAATAGCAGACTGCGTAGGCTTAATGTCAAATCCGGCCGCAGTCATTTTTTCATAAAAATAGGCGACATTAGTCATCAGTTTATCGTGTAAAATATCGCTTTCATTCAGTATATTAAACATTTCCAAACTTGCGCCAACAATCATGGGAGCCAGTGAATTTGAGAAAAGATAAGGACGGGAGCGCTGACGCAGCATTTCTATAATTTCCTTCCGACCTGTTGTAAAACCACCCATAGCTCCACCGAATGATTTACCTAACGTCCCAGTAAAAATATCTATTCGACCATAGCAGTCAAACAATTCCGCTACTCCTCTGCCTGTTTTTCCAACCACGCCGGCAGAATGTGATTCATCAACCATCACCAAAGCGTCATATTTTTCAGCCAGATCACAAATCTTATCCATTGGCGCTACATTTCCATCCATAGAGAAGACGCCATCCGTAGCGATAATACGAAAGCGTTGTGACTGTGCCTCCTGAAGACAACGTTCTAAATCCGCCATATCTGCATTGGCATAGCGATAACGCTTCGCCTTACACAAACGAACCCCATCAATAATAGAGGCGTGATTCAACGCGTCGGATATAATAGCATCCTGTTCACCGAGAAGAGGCTCAAACAGGCCGCCATTCGCATCAAAACAGGCGGCGTATAAAATCGTGTCATCTGTCTTGAAATAATCGGCGATTGTTTTTTCAAGTTGTTTATGCAAATCCTGTGTCCCGCAAATAAACCGGACGGAAGACATGCCGTAACCATGTGTATCCATCGCCTGTTTTGCCGCATCAATAAGACGCGGATTATCAGATAGACCCAAATAGTTATTTGCACAAAAATTCAACAGATTGGTTCCGGTATTTATTTGTATATCGGCTTTTTGAGGTGATGTGATTATGCGTTCCTGTTTAAACAAACCGGCAGCCTCAATACTGCCAAGTTCTTCCGTTAGAAACTGTTTCATTTTTCCATACATAGGCGCTTGCTCTTAAATTGAAAATTTGATACCTGAAAGGCTTATGAAAAGCATATTAACAGACAAATATGCTGTTTTTTTTGCAGATTGCCTACAAATTTCGAGCAAAAAGAAATAATATATTCCAAAACCATATACCTTTGCTTCGAAGAATAAAAACACAGATTAGGTAATGAAAAACGTATTAGTTATTGGCTCAACCGGCCAAATCGGCTCAGAGTTGACTATGAAATTAAGGAGCCTGTATAGTGGTAATATTGTAGCCGGATATATACCCGGTGCTAAACCGACAGGCGAATTGTTAGAATCGGGACCTTCCGCAATTGTAGACATCACAAACGAACAACAAATCGCAGAGGCTGTATCAAGATATAATATTGATACTATCTACAATTTAGCGGCTCTTCTATCTGCTGTTGCAGAGGCAAAACCTCAATTAGCCTGGAAAATAGGGATGGATGGTTTATTCAATGTGTTAGAGGTAGCGCGTGAAATGAATTGTGCGGTATTTACTCCCAGTTCCATAGGAGTTTTTGGGGATAACACACCAAAAGACAATACGCCTCAGGATGCGCTTCGTAGTCCAAGAACGATGTATGGTGTAACTAAAGTATCCGGAGAGTTATTAAGCGATTATTACTTTATTCGTTTTGGCGTTGATACCCGTTCCGTTCGTTTTCCGGGACTAATATCCTATATGACTCATCCCGGAGGAGGAACGACAGATTATGCTGTCGATATTTATTATTCTGCTGTCCGGAAAAAAACGTTTGAATGTCCACTCGCTGCCGGAACTTTTATGGATATGATGTATATGCCTGATGCAGTAAGGGCTGCCATAGAAATTATGGAAGCAGATTCTTCTAAATTTGCCCATCGCAATGCATTCAATGTAACTGCAATGAGTTTTGATCCGGAAATAATCTATGCCAATATCAAAAAGTATAAGCCTGATTTTAAAATGGTCTATAAAGTTGATCCTTTGCGTCAGGCTATCGCTGATTCATGGCCCAACTCTATGGATGATAGTTGCGCACGTGAAGAATGGGGATGGAAACCTGAATATGATCTGGATCGTATGACACAGGATATGCTGGAAAAATTGCCGGAACGTATTTTATAATACCGTTTGAAAGAATACAAAAAAAGCTGCTCCGTAATGGAACAGCTTTTATTTTTTAGGGATATACCTGTTTTTAATTAGGTTTAATTGTCAGCATAAGGTGATCTTTTTTTATCTGCTCTCCTTTTTTGACATGAATTGCTGTAACTGTCCCATCTACTGGTGCAACAATACGATTCAGCATCTTCATGGCTTCATGGATAAGTAATAATTGTCCGGCTTTTACTTTTGCGCCTTCTTTCACCTTAATTTCCATAACCGTTCCCGGTAAATTTGAAAGTACTTCACCCGGAACTGGTTTATGCCATTTAGAACGATTCTCATATTTTTTTGTCAGTAACGTCTTATATTTTCTTGCCGTAACAACAAAATCAACATATTCTTCATTCTTTTCATTCTTCTTTGCCATAATTCTTACTATTTATGGTTCATCAAAATGGAGGAATACCATGTTTCTTTTCCGGTCTGTTTTCTTCTTTCAAAACAGAGAGTTGCAATGCATGCAGTATTAAGGAACGGGTTTCTTTCGGTTCGATTACAGAATCGATGAAACCTTTCGAAGCGGCCACATATGGATTTGCGAATTTTTCGATATACTCTTTCACTTTTTCCTGACGCATCTTATCTTCGTCTTCTGCTTCCATTATCTCCTTACGGAAAATAATATTAGCAGCTCCTTCAGGCCCCATTACAGCGATCTCCGCACTTGGCCAGGCAAACATAAAGTCTGCGCCCAAGTGACGGGAATTCATAGCTATATAGCCCCCGCCATATGCCTTGCGAAGGATAACGGTGATTTTAGAAACCGTAGCTTCCGAATAAGCATAAAGCACCTTAGCGCCATGACGAATCACACCGGCATGCTCCTGATCCACTCCCGGCAGGTATCCCGGCATATCTTCCAATGTTATGATCGGAATATTGAAGGCATCACAGAAGCGAATAAAGCGAGCAGCTTTATCTGCACTGTCACAATCCAGTACACCGGCAAGAACCATCGGCTGATTAGCAACAAAACCTACCGTTTCACCTGCCATACGTCCGAAACCAATAACAATATTGGCTGCCCACAATTCTTGTATTTCCAGAAAATCAGAATCGTCTACAATGCATTTTATTACATCACGAACATCATAAGGTTGTTTTGGATCCGATGGAACAATATCTTCTATATTTAATTTTGTTTTCGGTTCCTTTGATTTAATCTTCTTAGCACGCTCACTATTATTCCAGGGAATAAACTGCACTAAGCGTTTAACCTGTTCAAAACATTCTTTTTCGCTCACGGCATAGAAATGTGCATTACCAGTAATTTCCGCATGAACACGGGCGCCTCCCAAATCCTCCATGGAGATATCTTCACCTAATACAGTCTTGATAACATTCGGACCGGTAATAAACATCTTTGATATATTCTCGACCACAAATACAAAGTCTGTCAATGCCGGAGAATAAACCGCACCACCGGCACACGGACCAAGAATCAACGATATTTGAGGTATTACACCTGAAGCAATTGTATTCCGGTAAAAAATTTCTCCATAACCGGCTAAAGCGCTAACGCCCTCCTGAATACGAGCACCACCTGAGTCATTAATCCCGATAATCGGACATTTCATTTTCAATGCATGGTCCATGATTTTCGTGATCTTACGTGCATGCTGTAATCCCAACGAACCACCCGCTACCGTAAAATCCTGCGCGTAAATACAAACCGGAGCACCGAAAATAGTACCCGTTCCTGTAACTACACCATCTCCGGGAAAATCTTTTTTATCCATTCCGAAATCACGACCATCATGCTTTACAAACATGTCATACTCATGAAACGAATTTTTATCCAATAAGGAAAGAATACGCTCACGTGCCGGAAGCTTACCCATAGCTACCTGCTTCTCTATAGCGGCATCGCCTCCTCCCTTTTCTACTACCGCTTTCTTTTCGCGTAGTGTTAGGATTTTAAATAAATCTGCCATACTTATTATTTATAGTGTTTAGCTTATTTTCCAACAGCTTTTGCCCGATAGGAGCATTTGGCTGTCCCTTTAATTATATCATTTAGTTTTCCTTTATTCAATTGCTTCCGGATACCTGAAATATTATCAATAAAAACATGCCCTTCCAAGTGTTCATATTCATGTTGTACTACCCGGGCGGCAAATCCCTCTATTTTTTCTTCATGTGTATTGAAATCCGTATCCTGATAGCTGATCACAATACTTTTAGCGCGTGATACCTTTTCATGGATACCTGGAAGACTTAAACACCCTTCTTCCAATGTTATCTCTTCTTCACTTTCTTCTATTATTTCCGGATTAATCATTACACGTTTAAAGTCTTTGCATTCCGGGAAATCATCTCCCATCACATCTGCATCCACTACAAACATACGTAGCGACAAGCCCACTTGCGGAGCTGCTAATCCCACACCATCTGCATGATACATGGTTTCAAACATGTTGTCAACCAACTGCTTTAATTCCGGATAGTCTTTAGGAACATTTTTTGTTTCTTCTCGTAATACAGGTTGCCCGTATAAATAAATAGATAATATCATATTAAAAAATACTTCTTTTACTTTCTAAATAACTTTGCAGGATAATCACTGCACTCAACTCATCTACCAATGCTTTATCCTGCCGTTTCTTTTTCTTTAACCCACCATCCAACATGGCCTGATGAGCCATAACGGACGTAAATCGTTCATCCATAAAAGTTACAGGAATAGTGGGTAGAGTTCTTTGCAAATGCTTTACAAAAGCTTCAATATATTGCATATTTTCAGAGGGCTCATTATTCATCTGCTTGGGATGGCCAACAACAAACAAATCAACCGGTTCACGCGAAACATAATCTGTCAGATAAGAAACAAGTTCACCGCTCGCTACAGTTGTCAATCCATTTGCAATTAACTGTAACGTATCAGTGACCGCAATACCGCTTCGCTTACGACCATAATCAATGGCTAAAATACGTCCCATCGGATGCAAATATATAATAAATAAATTACAAATTACACAATTTTGTAAAAAGTGTGCAGTTCGTCACTTAGTAGGCATTCTTTTCGCCTCTGAACATATTAATGATTGTAACAACAATGATTTTTAAATCGAGAAAAAACGACCAGTTCTCAATATACCAGACATCTCTTTTTACACGCCCTTCCATCTGTTCTAAAGTTCTGGTTTCACCACGGTATCCGGTTACCTGAGCCCAACCGGTCACACCTGGTTTCACCAAATGCCTTACCATATATTTATCTATAATAGCCGAATATTGAACAGTATGTTTCAGCATATGCGGACGAGGGCCTACTACCGACATTTCTCCTTTTAACACATTTACAAACTGAGGAAATTCATCCAAGTTTGTGCGTCTTAGAAAATCACCGACACGCGTTTTTCTCGGATCATCTTTACGTGCCTGCAAGGTATCAGCCTGAGGATTTATCATCATTGTCCGAAATTTATAACAATCAAATTCCTGTCCATAAATCCCTGTCCTTTTTTGCTTAAACAGAACCGGTCCCGGAGAAGTTATTTTGATCAAAAGCCCTGCAAAAACATATAATACCGGATAGACCGTTAGTAATACCGCTATAGAAAAGAGAATATCAAAGCCGCGCTTCAAAATTCGATTATAGGAAGATTGTAATGGTTCACGGCGAACAGTTAATACCGGCACTGATTCCAACACTTCCATAACCAGACTCTTTTTTATATTCCGATAAAATTCCGGAACGATATAAAATCGAATCATATTCTTCTCTGCAAAATTAAGCAACCGGACTATCTTTTCATCTTGCATGCCTGGAAGTGTACAGTATATTTCATCCACATCATGTTCCAAGGCATACTTTTCCACATCATGTGTCATACCCAGATAGTTCGGAAGAATATTTTTTAACGTAATGTTGTCATCAAAGAAACCTAAAACATTTAAACCATAGGCAAGGTCATCTTTCATTACACGATACAGTTCCATGCCGTTCTTCCCGGCTCCAACAATCACAACTTTTTGAACACTATATCCTTTTCGTCTGTATGACTTCAGCAACATACGAACCAAAACACGCCATATCGAAAAGACTACTACAGCTACGACATAATAGACAACCAGAAATGTTGCTAAAACATCACCAACATTCAAAAATATAAGACACGTTGAAAATAAAATCAGAAGAAATGTAACTAATAAAAACGCCCGTTGTACAATCTTGTCAAGAAAGACAACGGCCATATGTAATTGAATAGGAACAAAATAAACAGAAAAGAAATAACAAAAATTGAGCAATAAAACAACTTCACGCATATTTTGCTCAAGAGCGAGCGTATAATAATTGCCTAAAAGCCGATAAACTAAAAAAAACAAACTATTTAAAACGATCAAATCACCTATCCCTATAAGCCATTGAACTAAATATCCTTGTTTTTTATTAAAATCCATTCAATCTCTCAACTAAATTATAAGTTCACAAAAATAACTAATATTTCGGATTTTATGGCATAAAAAAAGGCTATCCCATTCAGGATAGCCTTTTCTTCTTCTATATCTCTTGATGATTATTTGTTTGCACGCATAATAACAACGCGATTCCAGTTGTTTTCGCCATATGGTTGTTCAGCAGCACCCTTCCACTCAATAGTGATTTGGTTAGAGTTGATACCATATTTGTCAACCAATTCTTTCGCAACCGCTCTTGCACGTTTTTCTGATAACTGCATATTGTAATCAGCAGTACCTGTGTTCTTATCAGCATAACCGATAACTTTAATCGGAGCACTGTTTTCTTTCATGAACTCAGCCGTATTGTAGATATTGATTTGTTGATTTTTATCAACTACAGAGCTATTAATACGGAATACTACAATGTTATCTACAATATTATTATTGATAACTTGAGTTACAGGTTGAGGACATTCAGGACAAGAAACCGGACGTCTGCTCAGTTGTTCGTTTTCAGAACGCAGATTATTAATTTGTCTGTTCAAATCATTCAATAATGCATAGTCTGTTTGTTCTAACACTTCAAAGTCTGTTTTACCTAACTTAAATGTCAAACCTACAGTTGCCTGTATCATTGCATCAGACAATTTTCTGTAATGAACACGGTTAAATTCTTCATTCATCAAAGAAGCTTGTGCTTCAACATTCAGATCAACACGGTTGCTTAAACGGAAAGCTGTCAAAATACCTGTATTCAACGTAGGAGTTTCTGAACGAGAAACGCCTTGGCTTTCAAAACGCTGAGCATATCCTAAACCGACCCAAGGAATCAAGCTGAATACTCTTTTTTCGTTATATGGAGCCCACAAGTTGGTAACATTCCACAAAATGTCTGCATGAGCAGCAATATAAGAACCGTCTAATTCAAAATTAGGATCTGTGTTTGTTCCAAAACCTTTTAATGGACCACCATTAAATTGTGCACGGAAACCTAAAATAGGACTGTACCATTTACCAATAGATAAAGATGGAGCAATATTAATACGGTCGCCAAAATCAGCATTGCCATTATGGTCACCTAATAATACACTTCCACCAACTGCAACAGAAATAAACCAGTTATCGCCTGCTTTATTCTTCTTAAAATTTGTTTTTGAACCAGCCTCTGTACTATAACCAACTTTAGGAGCATTTTCCTGTGCGGTCACAGAGAACATAAAAACTGACATCAACGCAAAAAGTAATACTTTCGTTTTCATATTTTCTTCTTATTTAATTAAACAATCAATTACCTGCTTATACTCTCACGGAGCAAATTTAACACTTTTCAAAAATATAACAAATCAAAATTCATCTTTGTTCGATTTTATTCAAAATAGTTTAAAGTATTGTAGCCTCCTTCTTGCAAATATGATTCTTTTTGCATCAACTTGACATCACTTTTCATCATATCTTCAATTAATGTTTCCAGGTTGTATTTAGGCTCCCAACCTGTTCTTTCTCTGGCTTTTGTAGAGTCTCCGATTAATAAATCAACTTCCGTAGGCCGGAAATATTGTGGGTCTACGCCAACAATAACTTCACCTATTCTTTTTTCTAATAATGAATAATGTTTTTCTCCTACTTTCTCTGAAAATATCTTTTTGTTTATATTATTTAACATTCCGATTTCATCAACACCCTCACCTTTAAAGCGAATTTCAATGCCAATTTCATTAAAAGCCATCTTGATAAAGTCACGAATAGAGGTTGTTATTCCTGTTGCAATGACATAATCATCCGCCTCTTCCTGTTGAAGAATTAAATACATCGCCTTAATATAATCTTTCGCATGACCCCAGTCCCGTTTAGCCGAAAGATTACCCATAAATAGTTGTTTTTGCATTCCTAATGCAATACGGGAGGCCGCCCGCGTCACCTTTCTGGTAACAAAAGTTTCCCCCCTTAATGGCGATTCATGATTAAATAATATACCGTTTGAGGCATGCATATGATAAGCCTCACGATAATTCACTGTAATCCAATAAGCATATAATTTAGCCACGGCATACGGACTCCTCGGATAAAAAGGTGTAGTTTCTTTTTGAGGAACCTCCTGCACCAGACCATACAATTCCGATGTAGAGGCCTGATAAATGCGTGTTTTCTTTGTCAAATCCAGTAATCGTACAGCTTCCAATATCCGTAATGTGCCTAAGGCATCCGCATTAGCCGTATATTCCGGTGTATCGAAACTAACCTTCACATGGCTCATAGCCGCCAGATTATAGATTTCATCCGGTTTTGTTTCCCCAATGATCCGCGTCAGATTAAGACTATCCGTCAAATCCCCATAATGCAGTACTAGGTTTCTGTTTATCTCATGCGGATCCTGGTAAAGATGATCTATCCGGTCTGTATTAAACATGGAAGATCTACGCTTTATACCATGTACCGTATAGCCTTTCTTGATTAAATATTCTGCCAAATAGGCGCCATCCTGTCCGGTAATACCGGTTATCAATGCTGTTTTACTCATTATCCTAAAATGCTGTTTTTATACCAATTAATTAAACGACCAACACCTTCCATTATTTCTACCTGATGATGCCAGCCCAAAGCGTGCAACTTCGTCACATCCGTTAATTTCCGCATAGTTCCATCCGGCTTGGAAGCATCAAAATTAATCTCACCCGCGTATCCTACCTTATCTTTTATCAGATAGGCCAGATCACGAATAGCATGTTCCTTTCCGGTTCCTATATTGATATGCGTATTTCTAATCTCTTTTTTACCTTCGGCTAATGTGGCAAAATCAACCTTTTCCATAATATATACCGCAGCATCTGCCATCTCTTCACTCCAGAGAAACTCGCGCATAGGCTTACCGGTACCCCAAAGTTCCACATGGTCATTAAAAATCCCATGTTTACCCAATACTGCAATAATGTCTTCCTTGCCAGCTTTTCCATCCACTTTTCCTACCGGTCTCCGATTCATATCAGCCTGTACAGATTCCCAATCATTTCTTTTCAGACAATCAGCCAAAAAGATTTTCCGGATCATGGCCGGCAGCACATGTGAACGTTCGAGATCAAAGTTATCGTTTGGGCCATAAAGGTTGGTAGGCATAATCGATATAAAATTGGTCCCATACTGTAAATTATAACTTTCACAGGCTTTTATACCGGCTATTTTCGCTATCGCATAAGGCTCGTTCGTATATTCTAAAGGAGCTGTCAGCAAACTATCCTCCGGCATAGGCTGCTGAGCCTCACGCGGATAAATGCACGTACTGCCTAAAAACAACAGTTTTTTTACATTATGAATATAAGAGGCATGGATAACATTACTCTGGATCATCAGGTTTCTGTAAATAAAATCAGCCCGGTAAGTCTGGTTAGCCATAATACCACCCACGTAGGCAGCCGCTAAAAAGACATAATCCGGTCGCTCGGCAGCAAAAAAATCATTTACAGCCTGCTGATTAATTAAATCCAGTTCATCTATCGTTCGTACAATAATATTTGTATACCCTTTTTTCTTCAGGTTTGCATAAATTGCCGAACCCACAAGTCCCAGATGACCTGCAACATATATTTTTTTATCCTTTTCTATCATTTCAAAAGGTTTAACAGATATTTGCCATAAGAATTTTTCGCCATAGGTTTGGCTACTTTCCGTAGTTTATCCGCATCGATCCACTGCTTATTATAAGCAATCTCCTCCAAACAAGCCACCATATAGCCCTGTCGTTTTTCAATAACTTCAATAAAGGTTGATGCTTCTGAAAGTGAATCCTGAGTTCCGGTGTCCAACCAGGCAAATCCCCGGCTTAAAACCTCTACATATAGCTCTTTATCTTTTAAGAAAGCTTCATTGACACCGGTTATTTCGAGTTCTCCTCTGGCCGAAGGTTGTATTTCCGATGCCACTTTTACCACCTTATTCGGATAAAAATATAATCCGGTAACGGCATAATCCGATTTCGGAACTTTAGGCTTTTCCTCTATACTAATCGCATTACCAGCCTTATCCAGCTCTATAACCCCATAGCGTTCCGGGTCGTTTACCATATATCCGAATACGGTAGCTTTCGCCTCCTCTTCCGCACGTCTGACAGCCGATTTCAGCATCTTCGTGAAGCCTTGTCCATAAAAGATATTATCCCCCAGTACCAAACAAGCGGTATCAGTTCCGATAAAATCCGCACCGATCAGAAATGCCTGTGCCAACCCATCCGGAGAGGGCTGCTCGGCATATTCAAAATTCACACCAAAGTCTGAACCGTCGCCCAATAATCGTTTAAAACCAGGTAAATCATGCGGGGTGGAAATAATCAGTATGTCTCTGATTCCTGCCAACATCAATACGGATATTGGATAATAAATCATGGGTTTATCATAGATCGGCAATAACTGCTTTGACACCCCCTTTGTTATGGGATAGAGGCGTGTGCCTGAACCTCCAGCTAAGACAATACCTTTCATAATTATGAAAGTTTAGTGATTTAATATAACGCCCGGATATTCATTTATACCGGAAATATGCGCACAAAGGTAAAAGAATAATTCAGAACACAGCCCCATTCTTTCTCTGAATTTATGCATGAAACCTTCAATGGAATAGCAAAGTGTCAAATTAACCCCTCGTAGAATCAAATATTCGGACCTATTACGAGCCTATTCAGTTAGAAACGCTAAAATAAGGCTCAAGAAAAATCAGGATGTCAGGCAAAAAACTGATCTACTGACAAAACGAAAAGCCAAACAAAAATCATCGCAGTGATTTTGTAAAGGTGTCAAAAAACCGGAATAGAATCCGACAAAACGTCAATTCCATTTCATCCGGAATTTTGATCAAACGAGTAGTTAAATACGGTTA
>JAJDIA010000039.1 GCA_030266465.1 Parabacteroides sp. OttesenSCG-928-G21
ACAAACCAGCACGAAAAAATGCTTCTCCAAAAGAAGAATCCTTTTTCGATGTGATGGAAAAATATCTTTCTACTCATAAACTATCCGAGCCGCGTAAAAAGAATTTCAAAGTGATTATGCGAAGCCTTCGCCGGTTCGAATTGTTCAAGAAGAAAGAAGGGCATAGAGGGTTTAAGATGTCTTTCGCTAACTTATCTTTGGATATACTACAACAAATAGAAGATTTTCTTGGTAAGGAAAAAGAGGCTTTTCTTAAATACCCTGCCATATACGAAGAAATTCCGTATTCAACCAAAGTGGCTGTTAAAACTCCGAAAAGAAAGCGTCCGCCTACCTTGGATGAAGATGGCAATGTTGTTCCTAAAGGTATGCCAAAGCCCCGTGGACAAAACTCTGTTGCTGATATGATGCTCCGTTTTCGTAGTTTTATTATCTGGGCAAATGACAATGAGTATACCGCAAACAACCCGTTCAAGCATTTTACCGTTGGCGAGATTGTATATGGTACGCCTATCTATATAAGCAATGACGAGCGAAACAAATTGCTGGAGACCGATTTGTCAGACAACAAAGAATTGGAAGCGCAGCGTGATATTTTTGTTTTTCAATGTTTGATTGGCTGCCGGGTTAGCGATTTGTACAAAATGACCTACAAAAGCATTATTGATGATGCGATAGAATATATCCCGAGAAAGACAAAAGAAGAGCGAGCAATAACTGTCCGAGTACCATTAAGCGATACCGCGAAACAGTTAATTGCCAAATACAAGGATCACGAAAGAGGGAGTCTTTTCCCATATAATACGGAGCAGGATTACAACCGTAAGATAAAAGAAGCATTTCAAAGAGCCGGATTAGACCGCATGGTTACAGTCCTCGACCAACAAACCAGAGAAGAAGTCCAACGTCCTCTCTACGAAGTCGCTTCTTCGCACATGGCAAGACGTAGTTTTATCGGAAATATCTATAAAAAAGTGAAGGATCCGAATCTTGTCGGAGCTTTGAGTGGACACAAAGAAGGAAGCAAAGCTTTTGCCCGATATAGAACCATTGACGATGAGATGAAGAAAGAATTAATAAATCTATTGGATTGATTATCTTTGCAGTAGGTAAAAATATATTTTGCTTAACTCTGTAAAGGACATAAAATACAAATAGCTGAATATCAACAATATCTTGCTTAATTAGGAAAACGACATGATAAAAAATTGGATTGAAAAGGCAGTTGAATATCTTGAACACTCATTGATTCCTATTCCTCAGGAAATAAATGAACTGGATTGGAAAGAAGAGCTTTCTCCCAATAATAAAAAGCTATGTAGACATCTATCTGCGTTTGCCAATCATCCCGGAGGAGGGTTCCTTGTTTTTGGAGTGGAAGACAATAGTGGAAAATTAATAGGAGTAACACAAGAGCAAGCTGAGTTGATAATGCAAAAATTAAGTAGTTTGTGTAGAGACTCCATATTTCCAGTTATTAGTATAGATCATTCTGTTCAAGAATACAAGGGAATGCCTCTTTTATTTGTGTATATTAAAGAAAGTGCTGTTAAACCTGTTTCTATAAATGGAAAATCCATAGAAGATTCATATATACGAAGTGGGGGAACGACACGTCAAGCATCAAGACAAGAAATAGGAGCTTTAATGCTCAATAGCAAAACTCCTCATTATGAAGAGCTTCATGCAAGCACACTGAAATCTTCTGCCGAGATACTTGACATTCTCGATTTCCGAAGTGTTTTTAAGCTATTGAAGAAACCAACTCCACAAAGTCAAGAGGAGATACTAAAATGGATGGAAGACGAAAAAATGGTAGAGAATATTGATGACATCGGATATTACATTACTAATTTTGGAGCTTTAAGTTGTGCTTACAATCTTGATAAGTTTGATGGACTATCTCGAAAAAATATCAGAGTAATTAAGTACAAAGGACTTACAAAGCGAGAGACAGAGAAGGAGCAATTAGGAACAAAAGGTTATGCGATCGGTTATGAGGGTTTAATTAGCTATATAAATGCCCTTCTTCCCAGCAGTGAAGTAATAAAAAACGCTTTAAGGTCGGAAACAACAGTTTATCCGGAAATCGCTCTTCGGGAACTTATAGCTAACGCCTTGATACATCAAGACTTTTCAGTTAGAGGGTCTAGTCCAATGGTCGAAATATTTGATGATCGTATTGAAATTTCAAATCCGGGGAAATTACTTCCTTCGAAAAAAATTGATCGGTTAATACGAACCACGCCTGAATCTAGAAATGAGATATTAGCTTCTGCTTTTAGACGGTACGGTATATGTGAAGAACGGGGTTCCGGCTTTGAAAAAGCTGTTGCTGCAATAGAATTATATGGTTTACCTCCTCTCAAGTTTGAGGAGTTAGAGAATTCTTTTCGGGTAACCATGTATAGTCCTAAAACATTTGCTAAACTGACTCCAACAGAAAGAATAGAAGCATGTTATCAGCATAGTATAATTAAGTATTTTTCAAGTGGTGGTATGACAAATGCTAGTTTACGAGAAAGGTTTAAAATGAGCGAACGGCAAAGGCCACAAGTTTCTTTGGTAATAAAAGAGGCTTTGGCGCAAAATAGAATTAAGCCCAAAGATCCTAATAATGCCTCTACTAAATATGTAGAATACATACCATTCTGGGGATAGTTTGTTTAATTAGCAAAACGACAAGTTGGCATAATGCTTCATTATCAGGGCATTATTGCTTAACTAAGAAAACGACAACATATGGATTACCGAAAAATCAACAGTCATATCATTCTACTCTCGATAGTTCTTCTTGTCGGAGTAACCATTTCTATGATTGGGCGTAGAATTATGCTTGAGAAAGGTTTTGATGCCGGTACAGCAAATTTAACTTTTGTGATAATTTTGGGTATATGCATTATTGCCTATCTGGTTATTATAGCAACTTTAGCTCACGTTATATTTCCTTGGATTGAGAAAAAAATACTGAAAAAGAAAAAAACAAAAGCAATAGTTCCACCGGAGAATACGCTCAATGAGAAAGAAGAAATGCCAGAAATATCAATAGAGGAAATAAGACAGAATGCCAACAAATTTCACATTGAAGAACAGAACGATAAAATCAACCTCTTTTTGGAATATTCTCATTTGACTATGGCTCCTTATCTGACGGATGATGAATTGTTACATCTTGATGAATATATCCGGTATTATGTAAAAGAGGACATTTTGCCTGATAACCTTATCCCTATTAAACCCGACAAGTTGAAAAATCCCGATATGTTTCATTTTGGTTGGAATATGGCACATTACTTTGGTAACGACAAACAAGATGTAGTACCTTGGCTCCAAGCTGTATTTTTCGGACTAAAAGAATTATCCTTCTCTACAATCAAAGGAAAGCTTTATGACTATCAAACACAAAAATACAAGATTCCCAATATAGACAATATCCACAAATACATGTCGGAAAGAAAGTCGTAAAACCCATTATTAGCTATAATCGAGAGATTTTTCAGAGATAATCCAGAGATTGGAATCTCCGAAAAATCTCTCTTTTTATTTGCCCTCGGATTCGATTGAGTCCGAAATAAAATTATTGTCAAACTAAAAAATTTCCGATTATGAATTATCGTGATTTGTTGAGTTCTGGGGCAAATGTTAGTGTTACGCTCAAACTGGAAGATTTACGGGAAATCTTCAAAGAAATGGTCAGTAGTGTTAAGCCAAAATCTACCGATCAGCCGTCAGAGGAATTTCTAAGTCGAAAAGAAGTGCTGAATCTCCTCAAAATTGACTCTTCTACTTTATGGAGTTGGGAGAAGACAGGTTATATTAAGTCTTACCCATTCGGAGGACGAAAGCGGTACAAACTTGTAGATGTCGAAGCGATACGCACCGGCAGGAAAGGAGTACGCCATGGGAAATAAAGAAAAATATATCCGAGTCGGTACAACTTTATATAAGATTGTCCGCCGTCCGCTAATCAGTGGCGATTACATTGAGGAGAAGATAATTTGGAGTTATGAAACTCTTCGGCAGGATTATGGCAAGAATAACCTGCCAGATATTGAGAAATACGATGGCTTTTGTATTATTCCGAACCATATCAACTATATGCAGGTGTATGGAACTTACTTGAATCAATATGAACCCATCAATCACGTTCCTTGCGAGGGAGAGTTTCCATATATCCGCATGTTCCTGGAACATATTTTCGAGGAACAGATAGAACTGGCGTATGATTACATACAGCTACTCTACAAGAAGCCTACTCAAATCCTACCGATCATCTTATTGGTCTCGACTGAACGTAATACCGGAAAAAGCACCTTCCTGAAGTTTCTAAAGATGATATTCTGCAAAAATGCTACGTTCAACACTAACGAAGACTTCAAAAGTCAATTCAATGCTGATTGGGCGAACAGATTGCTGGTTCTTATCGATGAGCTTCTCCTTAACAAAATGGAAGATACTGAAAAGATTAAGAACCTATCAACTGCCGGAGATTATAAAATCGAAGCCAAAGGAAAAGATCGTCGAGAAATCGAGTTCTTCGCCAAATTCGTTCTTTGTTCCAATAACGAACGAAATCCGATTATTATCCCAAAAGAAGAAATCCGCTTTTGGGTTCGTAAAGTCAATCCGGTAGAGAATGATTTAACCGACTTGAAGCAGCTAATGGAAAAGGAGATTCCTCATTTTCTGTATTTTCTTCTTTACCGAGAACTATCTACTCAAAACGAATCCCGGATGTGGTTTAATCCGGCTCTACTTGAAACACCTGCACTAAATAAAATCAAGAAGTACAATTCCAGTAAGGTTGAAATAGAGATGGCTTCTTACTGTAACGAAATGATGGAGTTGAGTGGACAGACCACTTTCCGCTGTTGCACTAAAGATTTGTTAAACGCAGTTCAAAATGCCGGACTGAAAGCCGACCTCAATCATATCCGTAATATTTTGAAGGATAACTGGGGTATTCACTCTGAAAACAATAGTTATTATATGCTCTACTCGCAGAGATTTGATGGAGAATTGGATTCAGTGAGAAAGAAAGGACGTTTCGTAGAAATAGGAAAGTCCTTGGTAGACAAAATTCTGTTGTAATGTTCTTTTCTATTTCTAACTGATTAAAAATCAGAAAGAATAACTAAGCAACAACAGCGCAACAAAGGTACCACAAAACAAAGATTGTGGAGAACAAAGAGGATAGAGCCTGAGACTTGTTGCGGGCTTGTTGATGCTATAATTCATTTATTATCTGTGGAGTATATCAACTTCGCAACAAATCAACAAAAATTTAAGATTATGACTTTAGAAGATATAAAGAAAATAAGTATCCGGGAATATCTTGAACAAATAGGGATAAGTCCGGCAAAAGAAAGTGTACGATATGGTATGTATCACTCTCCTTTCCGGGAAGACAGAGATGCCAGTATGAAAGTAGATTACAATCAAAATCTTTGGATCGACTACGGAACTGGTGAGGGCGGAAGTATTATTGACTTGGCTTCTCGTATAGAGAAATGCTCGATTGGAGAAGCAATCAAGAAACTGAATGACAAGTCTTTTTCTTTTCATGGAAACAATTTTGTTCCGGCACAGCAAGAACCGGCAATAGCTATTACAGGTATACAACCACTCACACATCCTGCTTTACTTGATTATCTGGAAGAGCGGGGCATAAATACCGACATAGCAAAACAATATTGTTCGGAAGTTCATTACTCTATAACGAACAAGCCTTATTTTGCTGTAGGTTTCCAGAATGATGCCGGAGGCTGGGAGCTTCGTAACAGATATTTCAAAGGAAGCTATACCCCGAAAAATATCACAACTATCCAGAATGGGAGTAATACCGTTATGGCATTCGAGGGATTTATAGACTTCCTCTCTTACTTATCGTTGAAAGGGAACTCGTCCCCGGCAATTGATACCACCGTGCTTAATTCAGTAACGAATCTGCAAAAGGCGATTCCCTTTCTACAATCTCATCAGGCGATATACACCTTCTTTGACAATGACGAAGCCGGACGGAAATCGCTTGCCAGTTTACGCGACCAATTAAAGCATGCTGAAATTATCGACCAATCTGTTTTCTATGGAAATTACAAAGACCTGAATGAGTGTTGGCAGGATAAATCCAAATCTCAAAAACAGCTTCCAGAAACCGGAGCCGCCATTGAGATTAAGCGGCAAATCCCAATAAGAAAGAGAGGGCGCAGTCTATAGAGCTAACCTTGCGCGAAGTGCATTGCAAGACGTCAGTTTGTTACCACAAACTGCGCTTGCCGCCTGAACCGCTTTCGCTGGCGGGGAAACTGCAATCGCTTCGCTCTCGACAGTTTTTAATAGAATAAATCCATAGAAATAATGAAGAATAAGTATATAAAATTCCGATGTGCGGAATCAGAGAAAGAGAGAATCGAGGGTATGGCCGAAAGGTCGGGAACATCCCTATCCGAGTATTGCCGGCAGCAATGTCTTACCGGTCGGATACTTGCCAGCCCAAAGCTAAGCCCGGCAGAAATTTCATACTTCAGGGAGCTGAAAGAGCACAATAATGCCATTGCCCGGCTCGCTAATCTTATACGGAACAAAGATCCGCAATTAGTAATTGCCATTGGGGAATATCTGGAACAATCCCGGCAGTTATATAACCGATTCTTTTAAGCGTATGATTGGGAAAGGAAAAGCAATAGCACACGGAGGCAATGCGATTGATTACGCCTTGCGTGAAGGCAAGTTAGATAAGATAGTTGGCAGGAATATGATTGAGAGTGATGTCCCTGCCGACATTCTCCGAGAGTTTGAAATGGTTAATCAACATAACTACCGATGTAAGAACAAATATATGCGTTATGAGATAGGCATATCTCCAAAGGATATAGATAAGCTAAAGCCGGGAGATATGATGAAAATTGCACGAATATTTGCCAATAAAATGGGATTGCAGAATCATCAATGGATAGCCTGTACCCATAAGGATACCGGAAAACCGCATATCCATTTGATAGCAAACCGTATCGGAGTTGATAATAAAGTATTTGATACAACCTTTATGAGCAACCGTTCGGCAAAGATAACGGAAGAGATAAGTCGTGAAATGGGATTGACGATAGCCAAATATGTCCAGAAACAAAAAGAGCATCAGGAAGCCTATGCAGACCCCGCACGACAACAGACGAAAGAAAAACTCCAAAAGATAGCCTATTATGAATTATTCAAGAACGCCAATTTAGAGGGCTTTTTGCATGGGTTGGAGAGAGAGGGTGTCGGTGTTGAGCCTGCAAAGAATAAACAGGGAAAAACCTACGGTATCCGCTTTACCTACGAAGGACAGACGTTCAAGGCTTCGGAAATCGGGCGAGAGTTCGGATTCCGGTCGCTTGCCAAGAACTTTTCTTCTTCACTGGAAGAGAATCATTCGCAACAAGTCCAGCAGAGCCAGAGCCAAAACACGAACACTCAACAATCTTATTCAGGAGGAAGTTCCGACATAGCTTCTCTATTGGCAGACTTGTTTACTTCCAATAGGCACAATCCTGAGGAAGATGATAAGACATTGAAACGTAAGAAGAAAAAATCAAACAAACGATATTATGGACGACAATTCTAATAAATCCAATAAGCGAAGAAATAAGTTCGCAGGGAAAGAAGATATTTCCCGTGAGGCAGTTGATAACATCTTGTCCGCTCAGATCGACCAGCTTCGGGAAATATCCCGGACAAACGATAAAACGGCAAACCAAATCAGGGAGAGCGTAAATATCTTATATGAGAAGCGAGTTCCGATTGATACGGCTAAGTTTGAACAACTCAACCGATACTTTATTGAGGAAATGGAGAATAAACTCCGTAAAGTCAAGCAACCATCCAAAGGTTTGAAGTGGTATATTACTATGTGGGTTATAACGTTGGTATCGGCGTTCCTTGCCGGATATTTCATTCATGAATACAGAGAATGGAAAGAGAAAGCGGTGTATTGGTATCAGCTGTATGACGAAAATAAGAATGTGAGAAAATAGAGAATTATCAAGTTTCTTAGTTTAAAGCAGTCTGTTTCTCAAATAATTATTATTTTTGTTGGGGTAAAGAGTCTGCTGGTTTTGCCTGCAATGAAAAAGCTTTGTCATGATTCTGAATTAAACGGGGGAGCTGAAAACCAATCAGAGTAAGCGTAAATTAGAATTTTGAAAGATGAAAAAAGTTATCGGCTGGATTTTGATTATTATACCTATCCTAAATTTCATAGGGAGGTCTGCGGGTAACAGGGACATTCCTATTTCTCCTATGGCTCTTATTCTTTTGATAATGATGTTTATTGGCGGAATTACCCTTGTTAACAGTGCATCAAAGAAAAAAGACAAAGAATCTCAAACCAAGGATATTTCAAAAAATGATTAAAAATTATTATCAAGTTCTTGGGGTTGATATTAATGCAACAGCAGATGAAATAAAAAAGGCATACAGAGAGCATGCCACGAAGTTTCATCCCGATAAGCATGCAGGGGATGTTTTTTTTGAAAACAAGTTTAAAGAAATTCAAGAGGCATATGATACCTTATCTGATATTTTAAAACGTACGGCTTACGACAATACTTTCAATCATCAATATACGGAAGCTTTTGTTGCAGGCTATTCAAATGTTAAATCTACACAACAGCAAGAACCACCAAGAAAGGAGCAAAATACATACAACACTAATACTAAAGCGGCTTCTCAATCTTCATCACAAAATCCCATTAATGTAAAAGTCACAAAACGCAATCGGAATATTGTAATTGGCCTAATAACAGGCTTCCTTTTTTTCTTTTTAATGCAATTTGGTGGTAAATATGGCATGCATGTTCCAATTGCTATGATTTGTTTCTTCATTACTATCAGACAGGTTTTCGTGGTTGTAGTTTCTTACCTACCTGACTAATGATTATGGGAATACCTATGTCTACTATAATTAAGCTAATTTTAAGCAAACTAGTTGCTTTGCAAAGTTTTTTTTGTGAGCGGCCACGCATTGATATAGACTTAGTATTAAATCCTGACGAAATGTATGGAAAAAGAAATCGAGGTCTATCACATATGCAAGACGTTGAAGAGCCTATTCCGATTTCTTATGCTGTTTACAATTATGAATTCCATTGGAACTATCTTATACGTATAAGAAATAATTCAAGTAAAACTGCTTACAATATACATATTGAAAAGGCAAGCAACTCCACTTTGGACTATCTTGAAAAACTTGATGATATTATTTCATTAAAAGATGGGGATGTAATTGAACTTAAATATATTATTCGTTATAATGCGTCAATAAATGGAAAACAGGCAGAGCAGATAATGAATAGTTTCCCTAGTCACTTAGATAGAATTGAAATCATTGTCTCATATACTAATGAAAGTAGAATAAAATTTTATACAAGATTTATCGTTACTAAAAATTCTAAAACAAATGAACACCTATTGCGAAGGCCAAAATAGAATATTTGTTGGTTTTAAAATAAGATAAATCTCTTATAAGAAAATATTAATTAATAATTTCTAATCAAATTAAAAAAACATCGGAAATGAAACTCATAACTAATTTAGTCATAACAATATTCATACTTGTTGTGTTAATAATAGGACTTTTGGTTTTTATTCTAATAAAAGAGAAGACCAATGATCAAAGTTTTGCGATTCCTGAAAACACAGAAAAACTATTTGAAAACGAAAAAAACAAAGACAACAATGCCAGCGTTCCAAAAGAAAAAGCCAATGAGCATACTATTGTAATAGAGAGCAATATCGAAGAGCCGTATAAAAACAAAAGCTATAAAGATAATAAGATTGCCCTTCCGAATGAAGATGCAACAGATTATTTCAAAATGTTTGAAGAGATTAAGCGTATAGAAAATATAAAGCAACGCGTTCAAAATAATATACCCATACATGAAGATGAAAAAATGAGAATGACAACTCATGAGTTTGTTGCTTTGGAAAGTGAAATAGTAAAAAAGCAACTGCTTAAAAATGCGTGGAACTTATATAAACTAAATAAAATCAGTCACTATGATTATACTGATATAAGAAAAGATATAGACGAATATACTATTGGGCTTGGCAATTTATTGTTTGAAGCTAGAATAACAAGCAAGTACAGTGATGAAATATACAAGCAGCTTATTAGCTCTATAGAAAAATGATTTACAAACCCGTATAGTTCTGACTAAACAAGGGAGAAATGAATGGTTTATGTTAGATATGCACTAATTCAAATTTCTGGCAAAGATGTGAGCGAGTTCTATTGGGTGTACGATTATATTCCGAATATATCACCTGTGCTTTTTATCTTTTTTATGGTACTAACCATTTCATCAACTTCATACCCAAGTTTTCCAAATATATCAATGAGCACTTTTAAACCATTATCTTTTTCATTTTTGTTTGTAATAAACATTAATAAATAGTGACAATTGTAAAGAATATAATCAAGAATCACTCTATCTTCCTGTTTTACGCAATGGGACACCCAATCGAAAATCTGTTTATTTCCTGTGCCCACCTAGGAGTCTGTATAATTCTTGCTGCTCTTGATCCATTTGCAGTATCTGGCTAACTGGGGTCAGGGTATTGGATAAGATATAAACCAGTTGATACATGTTGAATGTTAACTCCTGCGCTCGACTCAATGATATTTTTGATTTGTTTTTCTTCAAGATTCTCTCTAATTCCAGCATAATGGAATAAGCCGTAAAACAGATACAAATATGAGCTTCTATTCGATTCTTGAGCCGATGATAGATTGGCCTTATCTCCAAATCTGTTTTATTCATCCTAAAAGCCCGTTCAATGAACCATAGATTACGATAATTCTCAATTACGCTCTTTTTGGGCAACTTTGTGTTTGTAATATATCCTTTAATACCATCCCAGATTGCATCCGCTTCGTACTTCTCCATGTCTATAGAAATAGAAACATCTCCATCCATACGCAGGTATTTATTGTAACCTTTGTTGTTGATGCCTGACTTAGTTAACTTACCTGATGTTATACGCTTTTCGAGCCGCTGTAATCCTTTTTTTCGATTGTGAGCATCTTTCTTTGCCCGCTTCTCTGTCCTAGAAAGAATCAAGCGACAGTCTTCAGATTTATTGATAACAACAACTTCCTCGTTTTGTATATTCAATGCCAATATCTTTTTCTTTATCGAATCAGATTCATTCTTCGGCCTGGCTCCCAAAATATATTCATAACCCTTCTCTACTAAGGATTTAATGTTTTTCTTCGAAAGAAGGCCGGAGTCGGCAATAATAATTGGCTTCTCAAAACCATATTTATCTTCCATCTTCTGTATAAAGGGAATAAGGCTATGCCCCTCGAATATGTTACCCTCGAATATATCATAACCTATCGGATTGCCCCCCGAAGCAACCAATAAACCCAAAAATATCTGAGGGCATTGATGCTTGCCATCCTTAGAAAACCCCGTTTTGCGAAGATTATCTTCGTCGCTTGCTTCGAAATAGAGAGTGGTCATATCGTAGAAAACAACATCAATCTTGCCTTTGAGCACTTGCTTGGTATGCTCAAATGTTATTCGTTCTACCTCAGTCTTGATATCTTTTTTACCTACAACTGACTCCCTGTAACATAAATTGTCTAAGAACCGGTAAATCTTATCTCGGTGGTAGCTGATTCCTTGATACCTCAAAAGATAGTCAATCGTCTTCAGTTTGCTTCCGGGATTAAACAAGCGGGTAATAACTAAATGACGAAACATGTTTTCTTTGTCTTCAATTTGATTATACCCTATTCGGTCGTAGAGGGTGCCAAAGATTAGTTCGGGGCCGATGACTTGCAGCTGGGAGTTGGCTAAACCGGAAACAAAATCTTTTATTTTTCGCTCATCTTCATCCTCAAATAGGTCATGATGTAGACCTTTTTTCTGGCGAATGTAATATTTGGCTTTCCGTTCCAGGTCAAGAAGTTCTTCTTCGGTTCGACCGGTACCCAAACTCTTTACAACACGATACTTCCCTCCGCTTTTGTCGATGACTTGGATACTAATGGAGCCGGTTTTATTAGATTTGCGACGTACAAACATACCGCAAAAATAGCACGGGACACCCAGAAAACAAAATCTCCATCCATAAATCACTGACAATCAATAGTCAATTATTGGTAAACGAAAAAGTGCGTAAGACAGGACGACTATTTTTCATCATTTTTGTCAAAAGTGTACGTTAGCGAAAAGGGTGTTATTTTGAAAAAGTGTCACAAAATAGCTCTATTTGCTAACTTTTTTGTATTTTGTGAATAATCAGCTGGCCGACTCCGCATATTCAACAATTGAACGGATCTGCTTAATCGCATCTGTCAATAAATGCCGCCAGCCGGAATCGGATAATTCCATATCATTTCGCTCCAATACACGTAGTTGCTGAACCACTGTAGTAGCCCCCAGCATAGTCAGTAAAGGAATCATTTTATGGGATATACGCGCTGATTTTTCCCGGTCGGCTGTTTCTAAAGCCTCCTCTAATAGCTCGATGCTTTTATTGGTTTCAATGGAAAATGTGCGCAGAATATTTTCTGACGCTCCCTTGTCTCCTTCTGCAAACCCAACAAGTGAAGAGAAATCAAGCCCTTCCGTTGTCTCCAGCTTCACCGGAAGCAAACGATTAAACAACTCCACCAGTTGCTTTGAGGTAAACGGTTTACTCAAAGCTGCTGTGAATCCGGCATCCAGATACTTTTTCAATTCTTTATCTACAGTAGCCGACAGGGCAACCACCGGCAAGGTTTGCGCGTTCGATAAGTCAGACTCCCGAATCTGTTTCACCAAATCGTAGCCATCCATTCCCGGCATTTGAATATCGGTAATAAGAATATCTATCTCCATTTTCCCCAGCTGTTCCAATACGGAACGTGGATTTGCACACGATACAACCTGTATATGATGTTGTTTCAACATCTCTTCCATAAGGACAATCTGCAACAGATCATCATCCACGATCATACAGGTTATGGCACGTCCGTTGTACTGAACGATGGATTCTTCCTCCTTTTCCGGCACATCGACCAATTGTTGGTTTTCCGATACTTCCAATGGTATTATTACTGTAAAGGCACTACCTGTTCCTTCCTCACTTTCTAATTCAATTGTGCCGTCTAACAACGTCACCAATTTATGCGTAATCGACAACCCCAAACCAAACCCTTCGGTCTTTTCCGCACCTTTTAAGCGTGTAAACTCATTAAAGATACGTTCTTGTTCTTCAGGTGCTATTCCGCTTCCGGTATCGCTCACGGTAATACGCAGGGAAGGAGTGCGTTTTACCTCTTCTGTTCCCTCCGGTCCTTCATCAACCGGAGTAAGCAGGCCGCTACCATCCACAATCAGTCCAACGCCACCTTCATCCGTGAATTTCAACGCATTTGAAAGCAGATTCCCGACAATTTGCCGGATACGGATAGAGTCGCTCATATAAACCGTTTCCGGCACATCCGTCAGTTGTAAGGTTAAATTCAGGTCTTTTGCTGAAGCCTGTGGACGGAAACTATTGTAAATCTCATTGAAAAGCGGGGTTATCCTGAAAGGAATTTTGTGGATCTCTATTTGTCCGGACTCCAGGCGTTGATAATCAAGCAAATCATTCACTAAAGAAAGAATATGGCTGGCCGATCCGCTCATATTTGTCAGATACATACGCTGGCGCTCATCCGGTAAGGAACGTTGCAATAATTCAATATACCCGATAATAGAGGAAAGCGGAGCGCGGATGTCATGTCCGATAGTCAGAATCAGTTTTTCACGGCTATTTAAAAGATCTTCGGTGTAGCGCTTTTCTTTCTCCAATTGTTTTCTGTAATAACGACTTTTCGACAAATCCCGTCCGATAAAAAACAGGAAAAAGAGGGCAACAACCCCAGATATCACGGCTATGACGCTTATGACATAAGAGGTATGGCTTAATAAATCTTGCTTTTTCTGCATTTGTTCCAACGATGCATTCAGTTCGTCTTCCTCGATATCACGTAAAATCTGATTGATTTTTGCCGTAATCAAACTATTGTCGTAACGGATAGCAGCGGAGCGATCCACCAGCAGTTCCCTCAGTCGTTGGCGTTCTGTCGCCACATTACTTTGAATGTTACGCAGGGTACTGGATATCGCTTCGTTAGGATTGTATACGTTGACTGTGGAATCTTTCAGAACCTCTTGGTTCGCACTGACCACGATGCTTGAGTCTCTGTCACTCGGTACAAACACCTCCGCCAAACGTCGCAAAAAACTTCTCCGTTGAGCAGGTACAATAATTGTTTCTGTCTGTACATTAGACCGCTCCTGGATCTCTGTCTCCTTTACATCAGGCGTACCTGTTTGCAAGGCCTTCTGAATATTTTTTTCATATAAATCAGTATTAGCCTCATTCCAGATTTGCAAAAGATCATTGGTGTTTTTCCGCTTTTGCTCAATGAGTGTGGTGATTGTATCTATCTTATGCAGAAACAAGGTGTCGGTGACCAACAAACGTAAGTCTTCCATATTTTGAACAGCCTTGTCGAGTGTTTCATGAAAATAGGTGTAATCATCTTCCGGCATATCGATCAGCTGTCCTAATGCCTCACTTTCATAGAGTAGAGATTGCGTATTGGTAACCAGATATATTTTCTGTCGGCCGACCGTATTTACATCACCGTCTGATACCACACGTTCTATCATACTATAAATATAGCTGAGCGAACAAATAGCAATCACAATTATCACTGCATAGCCCAGCAAAATTTTTCCGCCAATACGTTCAAATTTCTTTTTCATGTCTATTCTCTTAACTATTTAAGCTGTTTTTATTTTTTATTCTCTGCTTGTATTTTTGCCCAATAGGCATAAATTGTTCCTTTCACATCTTTGCGCAATAGCAATATGCCTATCAGATTCGGCAATGTCATAAATGCCACCGTTACACCCGAAAAGGCCCATACTATCGTTGTATCTGTAAAAGAAGCCACAAAAAACATTATGACATAGATTATCTGAAAAACTTTTACATATTTCTTTCCCCAAAGATAAACTACTGCTCTATCCCCGTAATACGCCCAAGCCAATGCCGTAGAAAAAGCGAACAACAACAAAGATATAGGAATAATAAATGCACCCCACTCTCCTAAAAAACCCTTTTTGAAGGCTTCTGATGATAGCGGGGCAGAATGGATCAATGACTTCCCGGTTAAATAGACCGAGCCCTGATCTGCCGTCGACATAGATACACGTCCATTCCTGACATTAAGCAATCCCGTATAATTGTCATCACCTTTCTTTACCCGGACATCTTCCGCGAAAGAACGGGCATGAAGCATGGTGATCTCCGGATTCATCAGCGCACCATCCTGCACATTCAGTTCTCCGGTAAACAAGGGCAATCCTTTTTTCCCTAAGATATGATCTGACACGGCGGTAACATCTGCGGAATGATCCGGATTATACGT
>JAJDIA010000004.1 GCA_030266465.1 Parabacteroides sp. OttesenSCG-928-G21
AATCAAGCGCTCGAAAATTCGGGGTATAGAGTCGAATGGAATGATTTGTGCGGAAGATGAAATCGGTATCGGAACTGACCATGCCGGCATTATTGTTCTTCCTGCGAATGCTGTTGTTGGAACTCCGGCGAAAGAATATTATAACGTTAAGAGTGATTATATACTGGAAGTAGATATCACCCCGAATCGTGTAGATGCGACTTCACACTTCGGAGTGGCCCGCGATTTGGCGGCCTATCTGAAGCAAAACGGACAACCGACGGAATTGAAACGTCCTTCGGTGGACGCTTTCAAAATCGAGGACAATGCACCGGCGATTACCGTTGAAGTGGTTGATACGGAGGCCTGTCCGCGTTATTCGGGCGTCAGTATAAAAGGGGTGACGGTGAAAGAGAGTCCGCAATGGTTACAGGATCGCTTGAATGTGATTGGTCTTCGTCCGATCAATAATGTAGTTGATATTACGAACTTCGTATTGCATGAAATGGGGCAACCTTTACATGCTTTTGATTATAATAAAATTACAGGAGGTAAGGTAATCGTAAAAACGATGCCGGAAGGGACTTTGTTTACGACACTTGATGGTGTGGAACGTAAGTTGACAGACCAGGACCTGATGATTTGTAACACACAGGATGCGATGTGCATCGGTGGAGTATTTGGTGGTTTGGATGCAGGCGTGACAGAGACTACGACAGATGTGTTTTTGGAATCTGCTAATTTTAATCCTACACGCATTCGTAAGACGGCTCGCCGTTTTGGATTGAACACCGATTCTTCTTTCCGTTTTGAGCGTGGACTGGATGCCAATCAAACATTGTATGCCTTGAAACGTGCGGCATTGCTTATCAAAGAGATTGCCGGCGGAACAATTACCGGCGAATTACAGGATGTTTATCCGACGAAAATGGCGCCTTATGTGGTGGAATTGAGTTATCAGAAGGTAAATAGTCTAATCGGTAAGGAAATTTCTGCGGAGACGGTCAAAAGTATTTTAGGCAGTCTTGAAATGGAGATCGTCAAAGAAAGGAAAGAGGGGTTGACATTGCATGTGCCTCCTTATCGTGTAGATGTTCAGCGGGATGTGGATGTGATTGAAGATATTTTGCGTATATACGGCTATAATAATATAGAGATAGGGGATGATGTGAAGTCAAGTCTCAGTTACCTGACACCGACAGATAAGAGTTATCAGTTGGAAAATTTGATTTCCGAACAACTTTGTGGTGCCGGTTTTCATGAAATCATGAATAACTCACAGACCCGATCGGCTCTTTACGATGAACTGACAACCTATCCGGCAGGGCGTAATGCGATGTTGTTGAATCCGTTGAGTACGGACTTGAATGTGATGCGTCAGACGTTGCTTTTCGGTGGATTACAGAGTATAGCGTATAACGTAAATCGTAAAAATGCTAATATCCACTTTTTTGAATTTGGCAATTGCTATGCTTATGATGTTGATAAGAGAAAAGAAGATGATGCCTTATCTGCTTATAATGAGGAATATCGTTTAGGACTGTGGATTACCGGCAACCGGGTCGAAAATAACTGGGCACATCCGGATGAAAAATCTTCTTTCTATGAATTGAAAGCATCCATAGAGAATATCTTTGTCCGTTTAGGAATTAAACCGGGTAATATTGTCCGGGGAGAATTAAGTAATGATATATATTCAACCGGATTAACCATTCATACTAAGGCAGGACGACAACTGGGAACGATGGGCGTTGTTCAGCGTCGTTTATGTAAGATGATGGATGTGGAAGCAGAAGTTTATTATGCGGAGTTTTCCTGGCCGCAGTTGATGAAAGAAATACGTAAAAATAAAATTTCTTTTTCGGAGATATCCCGCTTCCCGGCTGTTAAACGCGACTTGGCATTGTTGCTGAATAAGTCGGTTAAGTTTGCTGAAATCGAAAAGGTGGCGAACGAAAGTGAGCGTAAGCTTCTGAAGGATATTGTTCTTTTTGATGTTTATGAAGGAAAGAATCTTCCGGCCGGTAAAAAATCTTATGCTGTAAGTTTCTATCTGCAGGATGAGGAAAAGACATTGACAGATAAACAGATTGATGCGATCATGAAAAAGATTCAGACCAATCTGGAACAGAAACTGGAAGCACAACTACGATAATTATTAATTGTTCATCATAATCATTGAGATAAATTATGGGAAGAGCGTTTGAATACCGCAAAGCAAAAAAGTTTAAACGTTGGGGTAATATGGCCCGCGTATTTACCAAATTAGGAAAAGAAATCACAATAGCAACCAAAGCCGGAGGACCTGATCCTGACGGCAATCCTCGTCTTCGTGTCCTGATGCAACAGGCTAAAAAGGAGAATATGCCGAAAGAGAACGTTGAACGGGCGATAAAGAAAGCGACATCAAAGGATTTTACCGATTACAAGGAGATGAATTATGAAGGTTACGGTCCTTTTGGTATTGCCATTTTTGTGGAAACGGCAACGGATAATACAACGCGTACGGTAGCTAATGTGCGCAGCTATTTCAATAAGCATGGGGGATCGTTAGGTACAAGCGGTAGCCTTGAGTTCCTTTTTGAACATAAATGTGTGTTCCATATTAACCAGAAAGATGGTGTTTCATTGGAAGACCTTGAACTGGAATTAATAGACTATGGTGTGGATGAAGTAGAGGCTGATGAAGAAGAAATAATCATTTCGGGGGAATTCTCTCAAAATTCGGCCATACAAAAATATCTGGAAGAGAACGGTTTTGAGATTAACAGCGCGGAATTTATCCGTATCCCAAATGACTTAAAAGAGGTTACACCTGAACAGCGTGTACAGTTGGATAAGCTGTTGGAAAAACTAGAAGAGGATGAGGATGTGCAGAATGTGTTCCACAACATGAAGGAGGAAGAAGGAGAGTAAGATATCCTAAAAGCAACCATCTACTTCGTTGCTTCCTTTTTCTCATTCAGTCACATACTTCAGTATGCTCCTTCCTGATTAAAACTCAGACGCCTTGCATCTGGCTACTTTTAGAATATCTTGAGGCAAGAAAAATAAAAAAGGCTGTTCAATTGAACAGCCTTTTTCTAATAACTATGAGAATCAATCTTTATATCTTTAAGACATCTATTGTAATTCTAAAATTAAAACCTCTTTCGGGTTCAATATCAATTGTGTACTGAAATTAAAGGATTTTCCGGTAATAATATCTTTACCCGACTGAATACCTGTTAGAACCTCCTTATAATTGTCTAGCGGAAGGTTTACCGTTTTATTCATTCCGTTAAGTACAACCAATACACTTTTGTCGTTGTGTTTGCGTTCATAAACATAAACACCCTGATTGACCAAAAAATGCTTCATAGATCCTTTGGCAATGACATCATTGTCTTTTCGCCAATTCAATACAGTATGCATGAAATCCCAGGCTTCTCTCTGCATGGATGACAAACCGTTCTTTTCAAAATAATTTGCTTTATCGTCAGACCATCCGCCAGGGATATCTGCACGAACGTAAGCATAGTCTTTTTGAGTGGAACCGGTCAGCAGAAACTCGCTGCCGTAATACAATTGCGGAATCCCCGGAATGGTTAATAGTAAGGCGAAGGCCTGTTTGAATGCCGGAAGTTCTTCCGGTTTAGGCTCTTCCGTAAAGAAACGGTTGGCGTCATGGTTCTCATAGAAACGGAGTACATTGTTTATATCAGCATATTGGTAATCATAGCATAAATGTGAGTGAATCGCGTTTAACCGATTCTCTCCTTTAAATACGTTTGATGCCATGGACATCAAACCGAAATCCATTACTGATTTCAGATGTGTATCGTTTCCTTTGTTTAAGATGCTTCCGGTTTGCCAAGCAGCAGTACCGGCCGTATTACTTAACCATATTTCACCTACGATATTAAAATCAGGATATTCCAGATTGACCGCTTTACACCATTCCGCCATCATATCTTTATCCGGGTAAGGATAGGTGTCTTGTCGGATCCCATTGAGCCCAGCATATTCAATCCACCAGATGCTATTCTGAATAAGATATTTTGCCAAATGAGGATTGCGCTGATTCAAATCCGGCATGAGGCTTACAAACCATCCGTCGGTCATCTTCTTTTTGTCGTAATCAGAACCATACGGATCAAAAGGGAATTCTTTATAGTGGTTTGTCTCCACGTAATTATCCGGACTATTAAACCAATCCAACGAAGGGGTATCCGTCATCCACGGATGATCACTACCACAATGATTGAAAACCATGTCCATAATGACTTTTATCCCCTTTTCCTGTGCTTTTCGGACTAACCTGACATAATCTTCATTACTTCCGTAGCGAGGATCGACCTGATAATAGTTCGTACAGGCATATCCGTGATAGGTATCAACAGACATATCATTTTCAAGTACGGGAGTAAGCCATAGGGCTGTTACTCCTAAATCAGCCAGATAATCCAGTCGGTTTTCTATCCCTAACAGATCGCCCCCATGATGAACAGTCATATCATTTCTGTCTACTTTATAAGGATGACGCATCGGTATCTGATCATTGGACGGATCTCCGTTCGCAAACCGGTCGGGCATAATCAGGTAAACAACATCCGAAGAATTAAATCCTTCAACTTTTGAAGCGTCCGGACGCCGTTCTTTCAGTTCGTAATTATAGGTGATTTTTTGCCGTCCTTTTGTGAATATGATATCAAATTTTCCCGGCTTGGCATCTGCAACATCTAAGTAGACAAACAGGTAATTGGGGTTATCGAGTGATACCTTACCTTTCACCCGAATGCCCGGATAAGAAATTTGCATATCTGATTGTGCAATATCTTTTCCTTGCACAATCAGTTGTAATTCTGAATTTTTCATGCCTGTCCACCAAAACTCCGGCTCGACTCTGATGTTCTCTGCGAAAGTTAATTGCACCAGAGTAATGGTGAACAGTATGATTAAATATGTTTTTTTCATTTTAAATATTTAGAATGAGATTATTTGATAGTTCCGGTTCCAGCCTTGAAATCAAGTGTAACAGTTACACCGGCGCCTACCGACACGGCATCCTGATCATTACCGGTTCCGCGATAAATAATCTTGCCGTCAAATACATTGAACTCTCTTGTCCACCAATCAGAAGTCTGGATAGAGGATTCTGCATACATCCTTACATTTCCGGCAGCGGTAGTTGTGATACTTGCTTGATTTCCGGTAATTGTGAAAGGATAAGTTGTAGCGGTCCATCCGCCGAAACAGTCACCGATACCGTAGATTTTAGCTGTTTCAATTGCTATTTTACCTGCAGTCATATCAATGTATACCATATACAGTCCATCTGCTTCTACAATAGCATTTCCGCCACTTTCCGTATAGCCGATCTTCTGATCAAGAACAGCGAAATCGTTTGCCCATTTTCTTTCAGGCGCCCATTTGAATCCTTTGTTGGCTGAGAAATAGTTGATACACCAGAATTGTCCTTCTTTTCCATGTACCGGAACCATTGGTACGATACCATCGCTTTCCCAATTCCAACCGCCAAATTCATCTCCGATCATATAAAGAGTGGGCGGATATGCGGGTTTAGGAGGTTCAAACGGAGTCACAAAAATAGTAATAGGATCGGAATGGATAATAGGATAACTTTCCAATAAAACATTTCCTTCTTCTCCGCCATAGGGTTGTGTTACAAGTCTCATTTTAATCTTGCTTTCAACTCCGGGAGCGAGATCAAGTGATGCCAAAGCAGTGTTGAAGTCATTTATGGTAAATGAAGCTTCTCTTTCTTCTGTGGTAATCAGTTTTACAGGATTGCTGAAATCCCCTTCTTCAAGGTCAACTTCTATTGTGTATCTCATACCGATAGGTGTGGAGTAAGCTGAAGCTGTCCATTTAAAAGCGTCCATTTCATCATATTTGTTTTCTTCATCCAGAATATAAGATTTATCTTTTTCCGGAACGGTGAAAGCAGCAGCTTTAGCATAAGTGCCGTCAAAAACCGGATCTTTATCATCGTTACAAGATATTGTAGCTACTGCGAGTAACAGTAGGATGATGATATTATTGAAATATATATTACTAAGCTTTTTCATCTTATACTATCTTATCATGATTACTTTAATGATTTGTATCCTGGATTTTGTTCCAGATTCGGATTGGATGTCAGGTCTTTATCGCTGATCGGATACAAATTGTATCTGTTATTGATATTGGCGATACCTTCTTCGACACCTCCCTTATAGGGCCATGCATAATTATTGGTGAATTTGCCGAAGCGAACCAAGTCACTGCGTCTTTGTCCTTCCCAATACAATTCACGAGCACGTTCGTCCAGTATGAAATCAAGTGTTAGATCACCTAAGGTTACTTGTCCGATACTGCTATCCCCATTGAAAGCTCTTGTCCGAATGGCATTGACATATTCCAGCGCTTTCGACATATCTCCGGAACCTCTGACAGCACATTCCGCATACATCAAATAGATATCAGCTAACCTGAAAAGAGGAAAATCCGTATTCGAAAAATCACTCAATGGTACTCTGGCGTCATCCCAGCCCAGGTTGGTGAATTTATAACACAGGTATCCGGCATCCCAGTCAGCAAGTTTGGTTTCAATTTTCCTTCTTTCCTTTACTTCATAAAGAATAGTTCCGGTAGCAGCATCGAATGGCCAATTGGCTTCAGGAACTGTAATACCGTCTTTTTCATATTCTAATACATCAAAGAATAAGTAACGGCTATCGAGTTTTGTTTGACTCTTAAAGCGGTCTAATCCGCCGTCAGGAGAGTAATCGAATTTTTTGACCAATGTCTCTTTCGGTTTGATACAAGTCCATCCGTTGTCATTGCTTCCCAGCCAATTTCCGCTTAACGCACCACCACTGGCACCGGCAACCATCATCATGGTGCCGCCATAACTCTTGGCTTCTGTCGCATCAAAAGGTATCGCATAGATAATTTCATTCCCGCTAAATGGCGAGCGATGATTTTCCGCGCAGAAGAGGTTTTTATAATTTTCTTCCAAGCCAAAACCAGCATTGATCACCTTTTCACAATATTCTCTTGCTTTGTCATACATAGGAGTACCAGCGTATACTTCTGCATTGAGGTATAGTTTAGCAAGGAGAGTCCATACAACCGGTTTTGTCATACGACCGTAAGTACTCATTGACGGCTGTGCCGGCAAGGTGCTGTTTTCTGATAAATCAACCAGCTCATCCACTATTTTCTGAAACAAAGCCGCACGACCGATTTGTGTCGGATACCAACTACCATCTTCTAAAGGAGAATCATCCCATAAGACTCCGGGATTACCATACATATCAATCAGGTAATAATAATTTAATGCCCTTAATGCCCGTACTTCGTCGCGATAATGTTCAATATTCGCAATGCCTGTAGATGGTTCGTATATGTTCAGATATTCCTGGCAGAAACGAATATTCAGCATGGTTCTTTGATAGAAGGAATAGGCATAAGTAGTGGTATAATCCCAGTTTATATTAACTAATTCCACTATACCCTCATCTTTCCAGTTCCAGATAGCTTCATCAGAAGGGAATTCCTGCATGGTAATCAAACCTCTCAGGAATACCAGGGATCCTTGATCCGATCCTGTTAAGTCATTCTCTCCGTCCGGACCTTTATTGCCTGAAAATCCTAAACCTGCATATATTTTTGCCAGGAAAGATTTAGCCCCTTCTTCATTTATAACATCAGTTACATCCTCATTATTCGGTTTTACCTGATTCAAATCGTCCAGACATGAGGAGAAGGTTAGTAGTAGCAAAGCTCCCAGAGTTGCTACTATTGTTCTCGTATATTTATTTATTGTATTCATGAATTTCGATTTTAAAAGTTAATATTTACACCCATGATGAAAGTCAAAGGACGAGGATAGAAGTTCCAGTCCATACCATTGGATATTTCAGGATCAAGGCCTTTGTACTTGCTGATAACAATCGGATTTTGAACGGTTCCGAATACACGTCCTTGTAATTTATCTCCTAAAATATTTGAAAACGAATAACCTAATGTGATGTTATCAATTTTCAGGAATGATGCGTTTTGTACATAATGGTCTGATAATCTTTGACGGGTACTAAAATTTGTTTCGAGTGCATCCGGAGTTCTGTTTGTCAGGTTGTTATTCCCGAAGATACTGGATCTATCCAACCCTCCGTTTGTAGCAGCAACGGCATTATATACATAGTTGCCTAAGCTTACTCTTCCGTTAAAGCCCAAATCCCAATTTTTATAATAGAATTTTGAACTGAAGCCCATTAATACATCTGCTTCCGGTTTTTTGTATTGATATAAGTCGTCATCGTTGATTTTCCCGTCATTATTTCTGTCTACATAGGCGCCTTCGATAGGTTTCCCGTCTTCTCCATAGATTTGTTCGTAGACATAGTAAGATCCCGGAGCATGACCTACGCTATGAATTTTGACATATTTGCTTCCGACTCCGCCGGTAGATTCAAATCTTTTTCCGGGAGAAGTAGCCATCGCATCATTAAAGGTCAATTCTGTAATCTCTGATTTTTGAAATGCAATATTATATCCTATTTCCCAGGAAAAATCTTTTGTCTCAATAGGAGTGGCATTGATTGAGAATTCAAGACCTTTATTTTCCAGAGAACCGATGTTTGCAACGATTAACTCGGCAAAATCTTTACCAGCAGGCACATTCACTTCCTGGTTCAGCAAATTGTCGGTTTTACGGTAGTAAAAATCGATGGTCCCATTAATTCGACCACCTAAGAATCCGTAGTCCAACCCCGCATTCCAGGTTGTTGTTTCTTCCCATTTCAGATTCGGATTGGCAGCAGTAGGTTTGATGACATTTACCCATGTTACATTTCCGCTTTCATCATATATTGGATAACCAACGCCTCCTTGTCCCCAGGCCCAACTTTGCTGACTTGGATACCAGTTGTCGGATATATCCTGTTGTCCTGTAACACCCCAACCCAATCGCAGTTTCAGATTGTGTAATGCATCGAAATCCTGCATGAATGCTTCTTCAGAGATTCTCCAACCCAAGGCTAAGGAAGGGAAAAGTCCCCATCTGTTGCTTTTAGAAAAGCGGGAAGAAGCGTCGTCACGGAGCGTGAAGGTTAATAGGTAACGATCCATTAAAGAATAATTCAAACGTCCATAAAATGAAAGGAGTACATATTTTTTAGGATCTTCCCAATAAGGACTGCTTTCTGTTGTTCTTTGTCCGAATCGTTCAGGGTCACGTGACAGGTAATAAGTAACATTGTCTTTATCTTGTTTATAACTTTGATAAGAGTAACCACCCATCACACTGATATTACTTTGAATAGCGTCCAGGTTTTTCTCGTACTGGGCATATGATTCAAATAATAAATTGGTATATGTGTTTTCATAATGCGAATCGCTTCCTGACATATCAGGATCCTCTCCATAATTGGAAGGTGCGTTTGGAGCAATATATTTCCCACCGTCACTATTCGAATAATCGTAGGCCATATTCACATTCACCCGAATATCCGGAAAGAAATGAAGCTTGTAGTCAAATTGTGCATTTCCAACAAACGCTTTAACCGTTGATTTATCGCGTGTCATTTCCAATAAAGAAAGTGGGTTTACAGCAGCCTGATTATTTCGTGTCCCGTCAGGTGTTCCATCATTAGTCCAGGTATAATATCCGCCAAATTTGGTATTATCGTTGTATACCGGTTTCGTAGGATCAAAGAATACCGCTCCGGCAACAGCATCAACATTCGCAAAACGGTTCTGGATATATGTTCCTTTAGCGTTTAAGTTGACCTTCAGATAATCATTAAAGAAAGAAGGTGTTAAAGACAAGTTCCCGGTAAAACGTTCGAAATTAGATGTTTTCAGGATACCATTATCATTGGTGTAACCAACAGATACACGATAAGGACTTATATCTTTGATTGAACCAAGCACGCTGACGTTATGGTCGGTACTTACAGAAGTCCTGTAAATGACATCCTGCCAGTCGGTACTTTGGTTGGGATACATATTTAATGCTGTAAGCATAGCATCAGTTACGTCCGGTCTGCCGGCAACAAACGCCCGGTATTCATCACCCGAAAGGACATCCATCGTGTTGCGGGGAGTATTGATGGAGATATTTCCATTGTAAGAAACCCTTACTTTTCCCCCACCTGTTCCTGACAATCCTTTTTTCGTGGTGATTAAGATAACTCCGTTAGACGCTCTTGAACCGTAGATGGCAGTTGCAGAGGCGTCTTTTAATACCGTAAATGTTTCAATGTCGGCCGGATTTATGGTACTCAATCCATTTGATAACCCTTCGACACTTTCATTACTCATAATTACACCATCTACTACGATCAACGGGTCATTCTTTGCACTTAAGGATGATCCTCCGCGAATACGGATAGTAGAGCTGCTACCCGGTTGACCACCACCGGACACCACCGAAACACCGGCAATTTTACCGCCTAACATGTCTTGTGGTGATACGGCAAGTCCTTTGTTCATTTCTTCCGCTTTGATAGCGATTACGGAACCGGTCAGGTCGTCTTTCTTTACACTACCGTAACCGATAATTACTACTTCATCAAGCATTTGACGATCCTCTTGCATGACAACAGAAATCAGGGTACGCCGCTCGACTTTAATTTCCTGCGATCGCATTCCGATATAGAAGAATTCCAGCGTGGAATTAGGTGAAACATTAACTGTGTAATTTCCATCCATATCAGTAATAGTACCGTTGGTTGGATTTTCTTTTTCACGAATACTTACACCAATTAGTGGATCACCAGTACTTTCAGATACATTTCCTTGCACTGTTATTTTACCATCCGACTGCGCGTATGATAAAGAAAATGCAATTAATCCCATGAATAACATGAGATGTTTTCTCCAATCTTTGCAATTAACTTTCATGGTTCATATCAATTAAAAAATGTTTTGTATAGACTTAAGAATTCCTATTAACTAAAAAGAAGGTTAGAGAGGTTTGATTTTAAGGTCTCTCCTTTTGCCATTACAAATGTGTACTATTAATAAACAAGTCGTTCTTGTGAGTAAAACGAAAAGTAAGGTGTTAAATTTCGTTGTTTGTTTTAAGTGTTAGATTATCAGAGAGATTAATGGATTTAAGTTAAACATCAAAGTAAGTTTTGGGGTGTTAAAATATAGAAGAAATCTGTCATGCAGATTTGGTTCCTAAAGAAAAGAATCCCTTAGTCGTCCTATTTCTTTTACAGCTTTGGGAAAATCTTCTCTCAATCCTTTTGCTTTGTTTCTTATTTTTAAACGGTAATTATAAACGGTTTGTGGCGAATAATGTAAAAAACTGGCAATTTTTACACTATCACTAATACCTAACTTTACTAATGCGTAAATACGCAATTCGGGGCTCAGTAATTCGCCTTCGCGTGGTAGAACTTTTTCACCATCAACTAAAAGCGAATTAAACTCACTAACAAAATCAGGATATAAATGTAGGAAAATTGTATCAAAATTCCTATAAAATTCTTTTAATTCATCGCTGACAAATGAAGACGAATTGGTTAGGTTGAAGAGCTCTTTAGTTTGTCCGACTTGTAATTTTAAATTGACTTTTTTTCGGAAATCATCCAATTTTGTAATATACAGCGAACAGATATTAAATACATACCCGATGTACTCTTCTTTTACCAGATTAGATTCCGATAATTCTTCATTTAAGCTATTCAGGTCGTCATTTACTTTTTTAAGTTCATTATTGATTTGCTTTAAAGACTCTCGTGCTTTGGCTAAAGCTTTTAATTGTTCATATATATACAATAATGCTATAACCAAGACAATTGAAAGCACGGAGATAATAATTGAAAACCAAAGTAACTGATCCTTTTCCTGTGTGGTTTTCTGGTCGTATGCAGAGTTGATAATAGGGATTATCTTGGAGATTTCAAGCGTGCGGATACGCGCATTACACAGAAGGGCATCTTCCATAGAGCATTTGATATATTGATAGGCACGGTTGATATCTCCCTCTTCATAGAGAATATTTGCCAGGGATTGAAGCGAGAGGTACTCCCGGTTACCTGACCGTATATCGGATATAGCGGATATAGCCAGATACTTCTTTTCCTCTGTTTTATTTCCCATGTGTTCATAAATTTCGGAAAGTCGGTAAGAGGATAAGGCTATGTGATATTCGTTTTCCTGATAGTTCTGAAAAATGACAGAGGCGGTGTCCAATGCTTTTTTATATTCTCCCTTTTCTATCAGTTGTGAACTATAAACCAGTCCGTATCCGATTTCTTCCGGACTTAATACGGATAAAATAGAATCTTTATAGTGGCATTCCAATGACTTATAATAGGTCTTGTCCTTTTCAGTTAAAGCATTGTCAGCCATTAAAATATAGAGGGAGTGATAAAGATGGTAGTAATAATTTTTTAATTCATAGTCAATTATCACACGGCTCTGTTTTTCTAATATGTCAAGAGCATCCCTATACATGCCATGCCCCATTAATATCTCCGCTTCGTTCATTTCCGCGATGCTTACATGTTTCGGGCTGTTAAGATCGTTAGCCAATTGTATTCGTTTGCCAACGATCGCTAAGGCTGAATCCAACTGGTATTTTTTAAATTCTTCAAATAGCTGTCCATAAAGGTGATAGATGGATTCTTTATCCGTATTGTGTTCTATTTGTATAATTAATTCGGTAATGTTTTTATTTTTTCTCTCGGAGAAAGTATGTTTTTCGGCTATCGTTTTGTCCAGAACAAGCAATAATGAATCCAGTTGCTTTTCAGAAGCGCCTCCTGAAAAAGTAATCAATAGGAGAAATAGAAAAAGCACAAGTCTGGATACTGTTTTCATTCGTTTTCAATAAGGGTAAGAAAAAACGGAAATCAGTCTTTCTTTCCGGAAAGATTATCCAGAAATAAATCCATCATTCTTTTAGCTGCAACAAACGAACTTATTTCGTTGTTTAGCACCTGTTTTTCAGTTATAGGAAGCATCCTCTCAACAGCCGGATTATGATAAAAGCTGTCACGGAGGGCTTCATTAATGCTTTCATACATCCAATAACGCGACTGTTCGTTACGTTTATGGTAAAAATAGCCGTTCTTTTTTGTGAACGTGATAAATTCATCAATCATATCCCATATTTCAGTAATCCCTAAACCGTAATACCCGGAATAAGTTAAGACTTTGGGCGTCCAACCTGATTCCGCAAGAGGGAACAAATGCAACGCATTACGAAATTGAGCAGCGGCCAGATTCGCTTTTTCGATATTATCCCCATCAGCTTTGTTGATGATAATACCATCAGCCATTTCCATTATGCCTCGTTTGATACCTTGCAATTCATCTCCCGTACCGGCCAATTGGATAAGCAGGAAGAAGTCGGACATAGAGTGTACGGCGGTTTCACTTTGACCGACACCGACTGTCTCTATGAAAATAGAATCAAAACCCGCAGCTTCGCAAAGAACAATCGTTTCACGCGTTTTACGTGCTACTCCTCCCAATGAACCTGCGGATGGTGAAGGTCGGATGAATGCATTTTTCTGCCGGGAGAGTTCTTCCATTCGGGTTTTATCGCCTAAGATACTCCCCTTCGTACGTTCACTGCTTGGGTCGATGGCGAGTACCGCCAGCTTACATCCTTTCTTGATCAGATGCATACCAAAGACATCGATAGATGTACTTTTCCCCGCGCCGGGAACACCGGTAATACCAATCCGCACCGAATTACCGGCATAGGGCAAACATTTTTCAATAATTTCCTGTGCCAGTTGCTGATGTTCGTACAAGGAACTTTCAACAAGTGTAACAGCTTGACTTAATATCGTAATATCTCCTTTTAATATACCCTCCACATATTCGGAAGCTGTATATTGTTTGCGTTGAATACGTTTCTTTAAATAAGGATTTACGGTTGGAACGTCAGAAATTCCTTTGTTGACCTTGAGTCCTTTATACAATTCGTTATTTTCGGGATGTTCTATGCTCATACCAAATCTCTATTTATAAGCTGTTACTTTGATTAAGCGAACCGGACCGTTCGGATCATTACATACCACATTGACTAATGCCTCCATTTGGGCTTTTATATCTTTGGGTTGGATAGAAATTTTTATCGTAGTGGAGGCACCCGGTTTTAATTCCCGTCGACCACCGGAAATATCCAGTCGGTTGTCGTCACTGGTAATGCTATAGATCAACAGAGGAGATTTCCCTGTATTTTTAATGTCAAAGGTTATCGAAGCCTTTCCGCTTAAAAGAGGCAAGAAGCCACCTTTCTCTGCCACCTTTCCAAATGCCAGCAATGTATTTGATATTTCAGCGACAGGTGCTTGTGCTCTTTCAGAATTACTAAGTTTGCTGAAATTGTCAATTAGATTGGCGGCGATATGTATGCTTCCGATGATCTCTTTTGTCTCCCCGCCATTTAAGGTTATAGGAAGATCTAAGGTCATTCGTCCTTTGTTCTTTGCATTTCTGCCATCCAGCATAACGGTTATTTCTCCGGTTTTCCCCGGCGCGATGGTTTTAGGATTTGCTTCAACATGGATGTAATCAGGTGTTTTTCCCAACTGAATAGTTATAGGGACGTCTGATTCATTCATCACATTTATGCGCTCTCCTAATGTTTCAGTAGGTCGCACCGAACTGAATAATACCGTTTTCGAAGTCATTTTTAAATCTCCGATCGTATAGGGGTAAACCAATTGTGGCTGCATGGATTTAGGGGTAACAGTCCCCCGGATAGCCAATGTTACCGGACTTTTGTTGGCATTACTGTATACGGATATGGTTTTATGGAAAGGGCCCGGACGGCCTTGCGGATCAAAAACAACTTTTATTTCACCATCCCCACCTGCAGCGATAGGCTCTTTCGACCATTCCGGTTGCGCGCATCCGCAAGAAGCTGTGATACGGGTTATGACTAAAGGGGCTGTCCCTGTGTTTTTTAGGGTAAACACATGTGCAGCCGGTCCGTCTGCTTCGGCTATGGTTCCGAAATTATAGGTAAGTTCATTGACGCTTATTTCAGCATTATTTTGTGCCTGTATGGCCCAAACCGTTAATGCCGCAATCAAAGCGAGAACAATCCCTCTAATGTTGCGCATTTGTTTGCAGGTTAACTATCTATTTTCTATTTAGGTTAAATAACCTCTCCACGTATGGTGAGGATAAAACTTCCGGTTTTCCCATTGCTATATACCGCGATCGATTTTGTAAACGGACCCGGTCGGTATTTCGGATCAAAAGTGATTTTTATAGTTCCCTTTTGTCCGGCAGCAATAGGTTCTTTTGGCCATTCAGGAGTTGTACAGCCACAGGAAGCGATCACGCGTGTAATCACTAACGGCTGTCCACCATCATTCTTTATTTCAAACGTATGCGTAACATTTCCGTCTGCTTCTTTGATCTGGCCAAAATCATACGTTGCGTTGTCGGCTGCAATAACGGCATTCTGCTGAGCGAAGGCGATTCCTGCAGTCATAAAAATAGCCATGCAAATAAAAATAACCTTTTTCATCATTTTTCTCCTTAATCTATTCCGTTTTCGATATACAAACATACGTAAAAATCTGAGATTCTCGGCATATTTAATCCTATTTTGCAATTCTACTCTTACATTAATAATAACAAAATAAAGAATCGATAAGTTTATATGTCTGGTTTAGTGCGAACTATAGTCTGGTTTGGTGGGCTGTCGGGAATTTTAAATACTTTAACCTCTCCTGTAATGTATTGCTTGAAAAGCGTAAATAGGATTGGGAGTAATTTTAGGTTATGTGCAAGTAGGAGAACAAAGAGATAAAAGTATTCATGTGTAATTTTATAGTACAATTTTTTGTACAAGCCAAAAAGAGAGATTTATTTTTACAATAGTTGTTCTGAAGTGAAAATGAGCTGTCAGAAATAAATAATATCACGATTATTTATTGTTTAAATATGTATGATCTTAGTATGAGTATTCTGTAGGGAGATTAAGAGAGGGTAGAGTGCTACAGTTAATTTTATTTCGAAAATATTTTTTAGGATAAAAAATGAATATCTATTATTAATAACAAAAAAATGACAAAAATATTTGGAAATAAAATATATGTATATTTACTTTATCTCGTTAATAATTTTTATTTATTTAAATCTTTTATAGTATGAAAAATCTGGAAAAAATTGTATTGAAAAGACAAGGATTTATTCTTAATGAAAATGAGATGCAAAAAATTTTAGGAGGAGGTTCTTATGCCTGTAGGTGTGGAATGAATGGTGAAGTTCAATATATAGATGCGAACTGCTGGGAGGCTGCAGTCTCTATAATACAACAACAATGCAGTGATGGTTGGTGTTAATAGTTAATGTAATTTATAAACCATTCACTCTTTATGTTTTTAAAAGAGTAAATGGTTTATAAAATAAAAAAATCTAATCATGAAAAATTGCTGGACTATTTCTTTTTTTGTTATACTATTTGCCTGTGGTGAGAAACCTTCTGAATTCTTAGTGCTTCCGGTTGATATATCTCAAAATTACCCCGTCTCTTTGTCGGAGATTACTGAAGAATTAAAATCCATTGAATTGGAAATGACGGATGAAAGCCTGATAAGCTCGATTCATAGAGTATTAGATTGTGGAGATTATCTGCTAATATCGAATGCATGGCCAATGAAAATAATGCTTTTTAATAAAGAAGGCAAATTTATCCATACGATAAGTTCACAGGGGCAAGGCCCCGGTGAATACTCATTCTTGCGGGAAATAGCCGCGGATCCGGAGAATAAACGCATATACATAGCTGCCGACATGAAATTGATGTGTTATGACTTTGATAACCGTTTTATAAAAGAGGTTTTGCTTCCGCGATCAATCGAATATATGGTCTATAATAATAATGAATTAATATATGTAATTACCTCCAGACAAGAAAATGAATCTGAAGGAGGGATTCACTATCAGGCTATGTTGTATAAAGCTGACAAGGACTTTCATATTAAAGATAGTATGGAGGTTAAAAATTTTTTGTTAGATAAAACGAATAATAGAACAACATCCATAAACAGTTATCTCTCATGTACAGGAAAGAATACTTATATGTATTACCCTGTGGGTGCAAGAGAAACTTTTTTACGGGATACTTTATATAAATTTGGGAATGACCATTTTATTCCAGATTTGAGATTGAAATTTAGTGATGAAGAAGTTTATAATGAAAATGGTGTAATGACGCGTTTTATATATACGATTTATCGTAGTTCGCGTTATGTCTTTGCCCGACACCGCACAAGAGAGAAGGGCCCTTTCTATTATTGGTATGATATGAAAACCGGTGAAGGATATAATATGGAAAAGGGATTTAGAGATGACATATATACTGGCGAAATCGTTCCTATTTATTCTTTTGCTCCAGATAGCGAAAAATTTTATTATTACTATACGAAAATAAACGATGTAGATAAAGACGAGCCAAATCCTACACTTTATATTGGGGAATTGAAAAAATAGAAATTGTCTTATGAGTTGATGATGGAATCGTTTCTGTAAAAACGATACTAGGTCAGCCTGTTTAAAAGCGTCATGTAGAAATTGATGGCCGTTTCCTGATGTCCGCTTTTTACGAAAACGGAATCCACCTGGCATCCCCGTGCGGCAAAAGACGCATACGCCATTTGTGCGTTTATGAAAGGAACAACGGCATCTTCCGTTCCGTGGATCAGCGTGATAGGCGCTTTGGGTGTCCATTGGGTAAGCCGGTTCTCCTCTAAGGAACGATATAACTTCTGTACATCGGCGGAGGGTTCGGGAGAGAAAACGGATGGATGCAGGAAATTGCTGATCGTATTGCTGCCCAGTAATCGGTTGATTTGGCCTACTGTTTTGGTTTTATCGTACCACGTTTTGTAGTTGGATAGAAGCGGTTCAAGGAAAATACCCGACAGATCCAGTTGCAGGTTGTCGGCATAATCCAATCCTAAAATAGTCAATGGTATGGAAGCCGGATATTCCGTGTAATCCTTTTCTAAAAGCAAATCAAACATCTGTTGCGGTTCGTACGGTCCGCCGCCGGCATATATTGCTTGAATGGTAAAATCGTTCGGATATTTTTCTTCGGCCATTTTAGCAAAAGCTAAGGCTGCATATCCTCCTTGTGAATAGCCTACGGCATAGCATTTTTTATCGAGCGCTATTTCTTTTATTTCCATGTATTCGCGTGTGGCAAAAATCAGGTCAACGCTGACTTGAGCGGAACTTTCAGCATGGATGTAAGGGTGGGGAAGATGGACCGTAGAACCAAAACCCAGGTAGTCCGGAGAAATGACTAAATAGCCATAGAGTGCAAGGGCTGACTCAAAAGTAGCTAATACGGAAGAGGGTGCTTCTGCATTGTCGGTAATGGTGAAATGTTCTGCGACAACAACACCCCGAATCACTTCTGATTCCGGATAGGCGATAATGCCTGACGCCTGCACCGGTGTGCCGTCCGGAGCTTTTGTCTTATACAGAATGCTTTCTATTTTGATATGGTTATTCGGTAGGAGAGCGATCAGGGGATTTTGAGCGTCAGCGCCCAACCGTTCCGCCAGGGATTTGTTATCTAAAGTAATGGATTGCTGAATTTCAACAAGATAGTCGGTTGGTTTTTCGGGAACAAAGATCGGAGAATCTTCTGTTGTACAGGAAAAAATCCCGCACAACAGAAGAAAAAAGAGTATAAATTTATGGTGTTGATTTACCATTTGATATAAGGAGCATTAACCAGGAAGTCGTAGTCATATTTCAAACATTCCAGCGGAGTCATGTTATAACGTTCCTGTTCCACATAATAGTCCTCTAATCCGGCGATGTCGGCCACGGCAAATAGCGCTTCAAAGTCTACAAGGCCTTTTCCGAATTCTGTACTGCCTTCTCCATCAAAGTTGGCATCTTTCAGGTGCCAATTGGAAAAGCGTCCCGGATATTTTTTGATATAATCATGACAGGCGAAACCTCCATAGACCATCTGGGCGGTATCTAATTGATAGGCAACCAGGTCTTTGTCGGTGTTTGTGAGCATTACGTCATAAGGGATTTGTCCTTCGATGTCGTAAAACTCATCGACATGGTTATGAAAGGCAAATTTAAGTCCGCCGGCTTTCGCTAATTCTCCGCATTTGTTGAATTGGTCAGCCAGACGTTTTACATCAGATATGGTTTGAATCTGCCGACTTGGATAGCTGGCCTGGACAATCCATTTGCAGCCTAATTCGGCTGTGTCTTCCACATTCTTTTTCCAGGCATCCCATTGCGCCGTATTATCCTCTTCAGGATCTAACAAGCGTAAACCTGTATGTGAACCGGTCATTTTAGCTCCCAGGTCTGCCAGGAATTGTTTCATCTCTTTCGGCGTTTTACCAAAGAATTTTCCATCTCGGTAACCATAGGCTTCCAGGCGTTTGTAACCAATTTCAACAGCGGCTTTAATTGTGGCGTCGGCGTCTTTTTGAATATCCTCCCGCAAACTGTATAATTGCAGGCCAATGGCCTTTTCTTTTACAGAAGGGGAGCAAGCAAATCCGGCAGGCAATAAACTAAGCACAGTCAGTGCGGCTCCAGTTTTAAGGAAGTCTCTTCTTGTAGTCATACGAATAGTTTTCTTTTAAGTTAACAGCGTTAAAGATATAAATTAATTCATACTTTTGCAGCAAATTAAGGCAGAAGAATGCGGGGCGCAAAAAATCTTACCGAAGGGCCGATTACGCGGCAGTTATTTAATTTAGCTTTACCTATAATGGGTACCTCCTTTGTTCAGATGGCTTATAGCCTGACGGATATGGCTTGGGTGGGGCGTTTAGGGAGTGAAGCGGTAGCTGCCATAGGCGCGGTAGGTATCCTGACCTGGATGACCAATTCTATTGCCTTATTAAATAAAGTAGGTTCGGAGGTAAGTGTCGGACAGAGTATTGGTGCAAAGAACAATGAAGATGCTACAAGTTATGCCTCACATAATCTGACGATAGCCCTGCTTATTTCACTTTGCTGGGGATTTTTATTATTTGCTCTGGCAAATCCGGTTATAAGTCTGTACAAACTTGATGGCGATATTTCTGAAAGAGCAGTTGATTATTTGCGGATTGTATCTACGGCGTTCCCTTTTATCTTTTTAAGTGCGGCTTTCACTGGTATACATAATGCTGCCGGACTTAGTAAAATACCTTTCTATATCAATGCGGCAGGTCTGGTTCTGAATATGATACTGGACCCATTGTTCATTTTTGTATTTAATGGGGGCACGAATGGTGCAGCCTGGGCAACGTGGATGTCTCAGGCTACGGTTTGTCTGGCTTTTGTCTATCAACTGAAGCGGCGAAGCAATTTGCTGGGTGGTTTTAGCTTCTTTGTTAAGCTTCAATGGAAATATGCCAAACGGATTTTACAATTAGGACTACCGGTTGCTTTATTGAATACGTTTTTTTCTGTGATTAATCTTTTTATGTCCCGTACAGCCTCGTTATATGGCGGGCATATCGGATTAATGACTTTAACAGCAGGCGGACAGATTGAAGCGATAGCCTGGAATACGTCACAAGGATTCAGTACCGGATTGAGCACTTTTGTTGCACAAAACTATGCGGCAGGGAAAGCGCAGCGAGTAAAGAATGCTTATCATACTACTTTAAAGATGACCTCTATTTTTGGAGTTATCTGTACGTTATTGTTTGTCTTTTATGGTGGTGAGTTATTTTCCTTAGTGGTTCCTGAGCGGGAAGCCTGGATTGCCGGGGGTATTTTTCTGCGTATTGATGGATATTCTATGCTGTTCATGATGTTAGAGATAACGACGCAAGGGCTGTTTTATGGAACGGGCAGGACTATACCGCCTTCGATTATCAGTATAACTTTTAATACGTTACGTGTTCCTTTGGCGATTGTTTTGTCTGCTTTATTAGGAGTGGAAGGTGTTTGGTGGGCTATCAGTATTAGTAGTGTACTGAAAGGAATAACGGCATTTATCTGGTTCAGGGTATTGCAGAAAAAGATTTTACCGGCCGGATAGATCTTTATTTAATTTCCGTACTCCAACAAAACTTCTCTTCGCGTCTAAATTGTTTTTCATATTTATTCCTAACTTTGTCCCTCCCAAACGACAATTTATTAAAGCATTAAGGTTATGAGTAGTGATTTTAAATTAGGCACCTTATGTGTGCAGGCCGGTTGGAGTCCTAAAAAAGGAGAACCGCGCGTATTACCTATCTATCAGAGTACAACATTCAAATATGATACAAGTGAACAAATGGCGCGTATGTTTGATTTGGAAGAGAGCGGTTATTTCTATACCCGTCTGCAAAATCCGACAAATGACGCTGTGGCTGCTAAGATAACAGCTTTGGAAGGTGGTGTGGCCGGTATGCTTACCTCTTCCGGTCAGGCAGCAAACTTTTATGCGCTGTTTAATATTTGTCAGGCTGGCGACCATTTTGTGACTGCAACAAGTATATATGGCGGGACGTATAACCTTTTCTCGGTTACCATGAAGAAGTTGGGTATTGAATGTACCTTCGTTGATCAGAATGCTTCCGAAGAAGAACTAAATAAAGCTTTTCGTTCGAATACGAAGGCGGTATTCGGAGAAACACTGAGTAACCCGGGCGTAATGGTCTTGGATATTGAAAAATTTGCTCGTGTGGCGCATGCACATGGTGTGCCTTTGATTATTGATAATACCTTCCCGACTCCGATAAACTGTCGTCCGTTTGAATGGGGCGCTGATATTGTAACACATTCTACGACTAAATATATGGATGGGCATGCAACTGCTGTTGGCGGCTGTATCGTGGATAGTGGCAACTTTGACTGGGATGCTTATGCAGATAAATATCCGGGATTGTGTACACCGGATGAATCCTATCATGGATTGACTTACACCAAAGCTTTTGGTAAAGGTGCTTATATCACGAAAGCAACTGCTCAGTTAATGCGTGATTTGGGTTCTATACAAGCGCCCGAGAATGCTTTCTTATTGAATATAGGACTGGAAACATTACACCTGCGGATGCCTCAACATTGTAAGAATGCGCAAACTGCAGCCGAATGGTTGGGGAAAAACGATAAGATTGCCTGGGTGAGTTATCCGGGCTTGAAAAGCAGTCCGTCTTATGAATTAGGACAAAAATATTTGCCGAATGGTTCCTGTGGTGTTCTATGTTTTGGATTAAAAGGCGGACGGGAGGAATCTATCAAATTCATGGACAGTTTGAAGTTAATCGCTATTGTTACCCATGTGGCGGATGCACGTTCCTGTGTGTTACATCCGGCTAGCCATACACATCGTCAGTTGACGGATGAACAGCTGAAAGAAGCGGGTATTGCTCCTGATTTAATACGTTTCTCTGTCGGTATAGAAAATGTAGAAGATATTATTGCTGATTTGGAACAAGCTTTGAAAAGCGTATAAAGGACCACTTTTCATGGACCTTTCATCACTCCCTGAAAAAGCACAGAAAGCAGAACAACAAACACGCCGGTTCTTTCAAACGATTAAAAAGAACCGGTTTCGTGAATTGGATGATACGATTCATGCGCTCCATGAAGAGGTTTTTGACGAGATCGATTGCTTGGAATGTGCTAATTGTTGTCGTTCGTTAGGACCACGTCTGACAGATAAGGATATAGAACGAATCGCTTCGGCTTTACGTCTGAAACCTCAGGAAGTTATATCCAGGTATTTGCGTATTGATGAGGATAATGATTATGTTTTTCAGTCCATGCCATGCCCTTTTTTGTGTTCGGATAATTATTGTAGTATCTATGAAAACAGACCTAAAGCCTGCCGGGAATATCCACATACCGATCGGAAGAAATTCTTTCAGATATCTTCATTGACTATTCGGAACGCGGAAACCTGTCCGGCGGTATTTGAGATTCTTGAGCGGTTGAAAAAGGAATTTAAAACCAAGTAATAGGTTGGTTGATAATAAGAAAAGGGCATCACATTTAATGCGATGCCCTTTGTCTATATATACTTGGATTATTCCTCCTCCTGAGAAGCTTCGTATTCTTTCAATAGTTTTTCCTGTACATCGGTTGGAACGAGTTCGTAGCTGGCAAACTTCATGATGAATGAAGCGCGTCCTCCAGTAATGGAACTCAAAGATGTAGAGTAGCTTGACATCTCTTTCAAAGGCACTTTTGCTTTTAGTTTTTCAAATCCACCTTCGCTTTCCATACCCATGATGATCGCACGGCGTCCTTGCATATCGCTCATTACGTCGCCCAGATAATCGGCAGGAACAGATACTTCCACATCATAAACCGGTTCAAGAATCTTCGGGCCTGCATTTTTAAATGCGGTACTAAACGCATTACGTCCTGCAAGCATGAAGGAGATTTCATTACTATCTACCGGGTGCATCTTTCCATCATAAACGATGATACGTACGTCACGGGCATACGAACCGGTTAATGGTCCTTGCTCCAGACGTCCCATAATACCTTTCATGATAGCCGGAAGGAAGCGGGCATCAATAGAACCACCAACGATACTGTTGATAAATACTAATTTACCACCCCATTCCAATTCAATTGTTTGCGTATCGCGAACACTGATTTTATATTCCTGTCCGTTGAAACGATACATTTCCGGAGCCGGCATACCTTCTGTATATGGCTCAACAATCAGGTGTACTTCCCCAAACTGACCGGCACCTCCGGACTGTTTCTTATGGCGATAATCGGCACGAGCCATCTTCGTGATCGTTTCACGATAAGGGATCTTCGGCTCGAAATACTCAATCGCTATCTTGTCGTTGTTTTCAATACGCCATTTCAACGTACGCAGGTGGAATTCACCTTGTCCGGAGATGATTGTTTGTTTCAATTCTTTGGATTGTTCTACCATCCAGGTCGGATCTTCTTCGTGCATACGAATCAGAATTTCCATCATCTTTTCAGAATCGGATTCGTTAACCGCTTTAACCGCACGACGATATTTTGGATCCGGATATTTGATGAAATCAAATTTGAAGTCCCCGCCTTTACCATTCAGCGTATTGCCTCTGCGGATATCTTTCAGTTTTACCGTAGCACCCAGATCACCTGCTGCCATTTCCGGTACGGTATTACGTGTTTGTCCGGCAACGACGAATAATTGAGCGATACGTTCTTTTGAACCACGATCGGCATTAATAAGGTCATCTCCTTCTTTTATTTTTCCTGACATCACTTTAAAGTAAGATACCTGGCCAATATGTGGTTCAATAGTTGTTTTATAGAAGAACAGACTGGTTGGTCCGCTTGATTCTACTTTAACTTCAGTTCCGCTTGTAGTTTTAAAGTTCGGCATTTGGTCTGGAGAAGGGGCAACATTTCCTAAGAATTCCATCGTGCGACGTACACACATATCGTGTTTCGCGCATACACAGAAGATAGGAAACATCCCACGACTGATAAGACCAGCACGAATACCGTTACGCATTTCATCTTCACTCAGAGAGCCTTCTTCGAAGAATTTTTCCATCAAGGCATCATCATGTTCGGCGGCTGCTTCAATTAATGCATTATGCAGTTCTTCCGCTTTGTCTGCCTGATCGGCTGGAATATCCAACACTTCCGGTTCGCCACCTTCGGGTTTCCATTTGTACATTTTCATTTTCAACACGTCGATAACGGCATTGAATCCGGCGCCAGTGCTTACCGGATATTGAATTTGTACAGCCTTACTGCCCCAGCGTTCTTTCAGTTGAGTAACGGTGCTGTCATAATCTGCCTTGTCATTATCCAAATGATTTACAAGGAAAACTACCGGTTTTTTAACTTGTTCGGTATAACGGAATTGATTGATTGTTCCCACTTCAACACCATATTGGGCGTTGAGTACCATGATAGCCGACTCGGTTACGTTTAACGCTGTAACAACGTTTCCTGCAAAGTCGTCAGACCCCGGACAATCAATGAAATTCAGTTTTTTATTCATCCACTCTACACTAAAAACGGTTGAGAATACTGAGTAACCATACTCTTTCTCAACCGGGAAATAGTCAGATACTGTGTTTCCCGCTTCAACAGTACCGCGACGTTTTATAACTCCACCCTCGAAAAGCATAGCTTCAGCGAGAGTGGTTTTCCCAGAGCCGGAACTTCCCAAAAGAGCGATGTTCCTAATTTCGTTTGTTTGATATACTTTCATGATATCAGGATATTTTAATTAGTTTAACAATGTAATTCAGAGCTAACTTTTTAAGAGGTCGCAAATTATAGATTGTCGAAGTAAAAAACAATTCCATAGCAGTGTTGTATAACATTGTTTTTTAGCATTATTCCCCGTATTTCAAAGTTGATATTCTGTCTGTCAATCAATTAAAATGTAGGGAGAGGTAAAAAATCTTTTTATTTCACTAATCTTTTCATGGTAATCAACTATACCTCTACTCCTTATCAACTTCATTTTTCTTGCTGATGAACTTCTTCTTTTTTCTGCATGATGTTATAATACGCCCATGGGCGTATATATATTCTCCAATGGGAGTACTAATATACACGCATGGGAGTATTAATATTCACCCATGGGTGTATTATAACTGAATGCTGATGAAACAGCTACTTTATGCGGAAGAAAAGGTAATAACATGCTGATGAAATGATTAGTTTTAGGGGGAAAGATTTATCTTTACAGTTGAATTAGCAGATTGTCAAACACATGGCCGGATTATACCTGCATATCCCTTTTTGCGCAAAACGATGTATCTATTGTGATTTCTATTCGAATACGGATATGAAGTTGAAGGAGAGATATGTGGATATGCTTATTCGTGAAATGGAACTACGGAAAGGCTACCTGAGGAATGAACCCTTGAAAACGATTTATTTCGGTGGCGGAACACCTTCTTTATTTAATGTATCGGAATTTGAGCGTATTTTTTCTGCTATCGATACCTGTTTTGATGTTTCCGATTGTCGGGAAATAACTCTGGAGGCCAATCCGGATGATTTGACGGCTGAATATGTACAAGCGCTTCGGAGTTTTCCGTTTAATCGGGTGAGTCTTGGCGTACAAAGTTTTCAGCAGAAGGACTTGGATTTCCTGAATCGCAGACATACGGTTGGTCAGGCGGTCGATGCTGTGAGAAGATGTCAGGAACGTGGGTTGAGTAATATGAGTGTAGACCTGATGTATGGGCTTCCGGGGCAGACGATGGAAGAGTGGGAGAGCAATCTGCAGAAGGTGGTAGCGTTGGAAGTTCCTCATGTTTCGGCTTATCATCTTACTTACGAAGAGGGAACGAGACTGGATCAATTACTGAAAGGTGGAAATATCACGGCTGTTGATGAAGACACAAGTCATGCGATGTATGAAATGTTGGTGGACCGGCTTACTCAATCAGGCTATCTGCATTATGAGATTTCCAATTTTGCGCAACCTGGTTGTGTTTCACAGCATAACAGCTCCTATTGGCTTGGTGAGAGCTATTTGGGTTTAGGTCCGTCGGCACATTCTTATAATGGGGAAGTACGCCAGTGGAATGTGTCTTCTTTAGTGCGTTATCTGGAGGGAGTAGCCACTGATAAACTGCTGTTTGAGCAGGAAGAGTTAGATTTGAATACGCGCTACAATGATTATGTAATGACTCGTTTGCGGACGATGTGGGGGGTCGATATTGACGAAATAAAAACAATATTTGGTGACCAACTGGCGAATTATACAATAAGTCTGTCTGAAGAAAATGTGGGAAAGGGACTTATGGTAAGGAGCGGGAAAGGTTATCGTCTGACAGACGAAAGTTTTTTTACTTCTGATGGGATTATTTGTGATTTTTTAAGAATATGATTTTATTACGAACCCCCCGCTTTCGGACAACGAACTGGCGGTTTTGGAGTATATCTTCTTTCGGATTTTCACTATTTTTGATGATTAATATAATTGTAATATAAAAGTAATGCTTATATTTGTCGCGTCAAATGAAGCAGAGCGTGCCATATTTGTACATAATATCTGGTTGCAATGGAGCAGGTAAAACGACAGCCTCTTTTACAATTTTGCCCGAAATGCTTAAGTGTAAAGAGTTTGTCAACTCCGACGAGATAGCTAAGGGGCTTTCCCCTTTTAATTCTGATAGTATCGCGGTTGCTATTGAAGCTAGTAGAATTATGTATAAACGCATTAAAGAATTACTCTCATCGGGGGAGACTTTTGCAATGGAGACGACACTGGCGACCCGTTCAGTTGCAAATCTGATACGGGAAGCACAAGAGAAGGGTTACTACGTTACGCTATTGTATTTCTGGCTGAATACGCCGGATTTAGCTGTGGAACGTGTTAAAATGAGGGTGGCTGCCGGCGGGCACAATATACCAGAAAGTACGATTAGACGAAGATATGCTGCGGGTATTCGTAATTTATTTCAGCTCTACCTCCCTGTTAGTGACTATTGGATGATAACTGACAACTCCATGACGCCTATGGAAATTGTAGCCAAAGGTTTTAAAGGAGATAAAAAAGAGATCTATAATCCGATTATTTATAATAAACTTGAACATCATGAGTGAGCAAGAAGTAAGAGAATTTGAAGAAAATATAGTAAAAGGAGTTAATATAGCATTCAAGCGTTTGGTTAATGAAAAAAAGAAAGAAGACGGAGAGTTAGTCTTCTCAAAAAATGGACACATTTTCAGAGTAAAAGCTACAGATTTAGACAAGATTGCATATTAATTCTCACAACGGAAAATTCGAATTTATTTAATATAAAAAGTATAGAAGGTATCCCAAAAGGATGCCTTCTTTTTTTGTGCAAAATGGTTTATGGGTTTGCACTATCTTTGTAAGCAAAGTATAACATAATAACGGATTCAAAAATGGACCTTCTGGAAAAACTCTCCGGCCGTATCCACATGGAAGATATCTATGAGACACTTCTGTATGTAGAGGGAAATGATAAGCGAAAACAGGAATTGTATGAATTGATATACCATGAAGATGAACTATTATCTTACCAGACCTTATGGGTTCTTACGCATTTCAACCGGACAGAGATGGAATGGCTATTTACCAAACAGAATGAACTGATTGATGAAGTGTTGCGATGCGAACATCCCGGCAAGCGACGGTTGTTATTGAATCTGCTTTTCAAACAGCCATTAGCCAATCCTCCACGAGTAGATTTCCTTGATTTTTGTCTGGAACGAATGCTGTCCAAAGAAGAACTGCCCGGAGTGCAAACGCTCAGTATGAAGCTGGCTTATGAATTGTGTCGTCCTATACCTGAACTGCTTCAGGAGCTTCGTACCATGCTTGATATTATGGAAGCCGACTTATTGCCAATCTCCATACGTACCGTACGAAAGAATGTGCTGAAAGCAATGATAACGGGGAGGAGTATTGTGTAAATGTCAATACACTATATCCATCTCCTCCAGTAAATATCCCGCACCTGCATATTTGTCAATGCAGAATAAGACATAACGAATATCTACAATGATACTTCTTTGATAATCCGGTAAGTATTGGATATCTCCGCCGACACCTTCCCAGTTGCGATCAAAGTTGATGCCGATCAACTCTCCGTTCGCATTCAATACGGGACTGCCTGAGTTTCCTCCGGTGGTATGCGTTGTTGCGCAGAAAGCAACAGGTAATTTCCCGTCAGCCGTCTGGTAACGCCCGTAATCTTTGGTGTTATACAACTCTTTTAGTTTATCGGGCACAACAAATTCCCAGTTGTCAGGATCTTCTTTCTCCATGACCCCTTCCAATGTTGTTTGATAACCATAATACTCACAATCGCGGGGTTCGTATCCTTTTACCTGCCCATAAGTCAGGCGCATAGTAGAGTTTGCGTCCGGGAAATTGGCATTTTCTTTATACATCTCCAATAATCCTTTGACGTACATCCGATGAGCTAAGGCATAATCCGCATCAAAATCAGCCAAAGCCGCAGATAAGGCCAGTCGCTCTTCGCGTACAGACAACGTAAATAAAATCATCGGGTCATTTTTCAATGCTTTTACAGTCGGGCGAGACTTGAACTTATTAAAGTTTTCCGAACTGGCAAAAATGGAAGTTTTAAAGATGTGATCAATAAAAGCATCCGTATCTCCTTTGAATTTTTTATCTATTTGATCCATGTATTTAGGTTGAGACCAGATAGGAACTTGCTCACGATAGGCTTTAAGCATTACTTTAGACACCTTCTTATCCACCTCAGGATCATAGTCTTTATTTGCGAATCTGAGATAAGCCAGTTCTAGCAGCCGCAATTGCTCCTGTTGTTGTGCCTTTTCTCTTCTTTCTAAAGCTAAACAGAGCGCATCAATATCGGTCGGGACTTGTGTGAATTCAATGCCTCTGGATATCGCCTCGTCCAGCATCCAGTTACGGAAACGTAAATCTTTCCGGTCGAAGACAATCTGTTCAAGTGTTAATATCGCTTCTTCATATTCAGGCTTATTATTTGCTTTTGCCCACGCAATCAATTTATCTTGTTCCGTCTTTTTAACCTGTTCGAAGTCACGTTTATTAATAGCCCAGTTCGTTCCGATCGCATTTTTGTATGAATTAGTGGAGTTCGCATATTTGCTGGAGTACTGAATACGCACTTTCGGATCTTTCAGCATCTCTTCCAGCATTGCATTCTGGCGTACTTCCCGCATATCGATACGAACGGTATTGTCGATATCCCTGCGTTCCGCCACCTCCCAAGAGGTATAATATTTGTACGTTCTTCCCGGAAAACCGATCATCATGGCATAGTCATTCTCCTGTACACCTTTCAGGGAGATTTTCAGCCAACGTTTTGGACGAAGCGGCACATTAGATTCGGAATAAGCAGCCGGATTCCCCTGTGCATCAGCATATACACGGAAAAGTGAGAAGTCGCCCGTATGACGCGGCCACATCCAATTGTCGGTATCACCACCAAACTTCCCGATGGAAGAGGGGGGAGCTCCCACCAAACGCACATCCGTATATGTCTTGCGGGTAAACATATAGAACTGATTACCGCCGTAGAAAGAACGGATCTCAACGGTCGTGCCCGGATTTTCTTTCAGAAACAATTCACCAACCTTTTTTCTTGCCAATTCATTCAGATAACGGGTGGATTGAAAGTTGAGATTATTCGGATCCTTTTCTTTGGCCAATTCACTCAACACATAGTCGGTTACATCTTCCATCTGTTCGATAAAGGTCACGGATAATCCCGGGTTGGGAAGTTCTTTGTCCCGGCTGGAAGCCCAGAATCCATGTGTCAGGTAATCATTCTCAACTGTACTATGTTGTTGTATCTGTCCATATCCGCAATGATGATTGGTTAATACCAAACCATCGGATGAAACCATTTCTCCCGTACAACCGCCACCAAAAATCACCACCGCATCTTTCAGGCTGGAACCTTCCGGATTATAGATATCATGAGCATCCAAAGCAAGGCCCAGAGCTTTCATGTCAACCTGTTTTTGTTGCTGCAGTAGCGGTAGAAGCCACATGCCTTCGTCGGCAATGGCAGATAATGAAATGCATAACGCAAATAAGCTTATAAAAAGTCGTTTCATGGTTTTATCATTTTAATTCCTGTTTCCATAATTTGAATGGATGTTTTGAGAGCATTGAGTTGTAAAACCGTGTATCTCCGGTTACCTCTTGTCCCAACCATCCGGGTTTTTCAAATGTTTCATCTTCCGATGACAATTCGATTTCGGCTAAAATCAATCCCTCATTTTCACCTTCAAAAACGTCCACTTCCCAAAGATGATCTTTGAAAGGAACGTGATAACGTATTTTTTCAATCGTTCCGGGCAGGCAAATCCGGAATAGATCTTCCGCGTCTTTCAACAGAATTTCCTGCTCAAACTCATAACGGGTAAGTCCACCATTTTCCGATGGACCTTTAATCGTAAGAAAACCCTTGTCGTCACGGATGCGTACACGAACAGTTCTTCCCGACGATGCCGAGATATATCCCTGTTTGATTTTAAACTGTTTTGTCACAGCAGGCTTAAAATCACCTGCTACTAAAAATTTCCGTTCCGTTTCGGTGGCCATATACTGTCTTATCTGATGGTTACCATAGTTGCTCCAAAGCCATATTCACGGAATGAAGCGTCCTGAAAATAATAGGATTTATATTTTGTTTTCAGCTCTGTTTCAATAGCTTTACGCAATACACCATCACCTTTCCCATGAATGAAAACAATTTTCTGCCCTTTTTGTCCGGCATATTGTTTTAATGTATTATGGAAAGTATCCAGTTGATATTGCAGCATATCGCTGTTGCTCATTCCGGCTGTTGTATCGAGTAGCGTGTTAATATGCAAGTCTACCTCCAATACCGGATTCTCTTTCTTTTTCTTTATCGGTTGAGGTTTACGATGATCTTCCCTGTTTTTTTGCATCATCGCCTCTTCCAAGTCGGCTACTGACACCAGCATTTCCCGTTCCGCTACGTCATTTCGTACGACGGGAACCAGAATAGCCCCTTCATCAAAATAATCATTATCCGTGAAACAATGCAGTTTGTAAAACTTCACCGTATCCAGTCGCAGTTCAACAGAGATAGCATTTTTCAGTTTAAACGGTTTGTCTTTCTTAAAAGCGATAAACTGAACACAAAGACGCTCCAGATCATTTAGGTCGGACTTCTCAAATTCTTCAATAAACAATTGGGTATTAGGCTCGATAACTCCATTAAACCGACTTGTCCAACTGTTGTTATTCCGGCTCATGTAATTGAAGAACAGGAAATAATTACTGTCGTTAATGAAATACGCCTCATACGCTGTCTTCTGAATCTCTTTCGGGTCAACAGGCAGATAAGCCAGGAAAACATTTAATAGTTCACCCTCAGATGTCTCAACGATTTTTTCCGGTTTGACTTCCGGTTTCGGTTCGGCGGCAACAGGGGTCGGCAGAGGGGCGATTGACTTGTTGCGCGTTTGCGTAGTCCCTTCGCCTACGACAACACATTCGCGGATAAAAGCAGGTACATCAAACCCGTTTTCATCTTCTACCAATACCATATCTTTACCTTGAAATCCGCGCACAATACCGCCGCCGACAGCATTCAGGAAACGTATTTTATCTCCAATTTTAATATTCATCTTAATATAATCTTTCGTATCCACAAAGGTAAAAAATATATTCAATAAATGAGAAAGGGGATTTCATCAGCATTTTCAACTCTTTTCATCACCGTTCTTTTCTGTAGTCATTTGTAGAAAAAATCCGTTATACCCATATCTGTTTTTATTTAGACCCGGGTCTAAATCAGATTACACCCGGGTCTAATTTTATTTATACCCCCGTCTAAATAGATTTATACCCGGGTCTAAACAAAAATTAGTTGCAATGAAAAGATATTTTCATCAGCAGGAAAAGATAAATTCATGACGATGAAACGAACAGAATGTATAAAAATAGCCTGTTTAGGTGCTTTATTTGTGAAATTGTGTGTGGCGGAAATGCCTTTTCAAGCGTTTCTTTTGTTAATTTTGTGCTGAAATTCGGAAATAATCTTTTTCGGATAGGATGAGGTATATGAAGAACGATGTAAAACACATACGCATAGAAGAGTATACTTATGCGTTACCGGACGAGCGAATTGCTAAATATCCATTAGCTAAACGGGATGAATCCAAACTCCTGATTTATAAAGACGGAGAGGTGAGTGAGCGTATTTTTAAGCAGATAGGTGATTATCTGCCTGCTGATTCTCTGTTGGTATTTAATAATACACGGGTTATTCAGGCACGCTTGAAATTCAGGAAGTACACCGGTGCGCGGGTGGAAATATTTTGTCTGGAACCGATTGAACCGAATGATTATGCACAGGTTTTCCAGCAGACGGATTGTTGTACGTGGTTATGTCTGATTGGTAAATTGAAAAGATGGAAAGAGGGTATTCTGTATCGCACGGTAGAGATAGATGAAACGCCTGTGACCTTATCTGCCGAACGGATAGAGAGTTACGGGGATGTGCATAAGGTTACCTTCCGTTGGGATAATCCCGCTTTTACATTTGCTGAACTGTTGGATGCCATAGGAACATTACCGATTCCTCCTTATCTGCATCGTGAAACAGAAAAGAGCGACTTGCAGACGTATCAAACTGTTTATGCCAAAAAGAAAGGTTCGGTTGCCGCTCCGACAGCCGGATTGCATTTTACATCCGAGGTGTTGGCCGGTCTGGATGCCAAAAAAATTGGAAGAGAAGAGCTGACTTTGCATGTTGGGGCAGGCACTTTTAAACCGGTTAAAAGCGAAACACTGGAGGGACATGAGATGCATACGGAATTTATTTCGGTTCCCCGTAAAGTGATCGAACGAATAAAAAACAATCCGGAGAAGGTTATAGCGGTAGGAACTACTTCTGTTCGCACGTTGGAAAGTCTTTATTATATAGGCGTCAAATTGGCTACCCGTCCGGAGGCTTCGTCGGAAGACCTGGTTGTCGACCAATGGATGGCTTACGAGGAAGAAAATAATAAAATAACTGTGGAGGAGGCGTTGCAACATATTCTTGATTACTTGAAAAAAAAGCAATTGAAGACGTTGATTACGGCCACACAGATTATGATTGTGCCCGGATACGAATTTAAGATTGTCCGCGGGATAATTACCAATTTTCACCAGCCGCAGAGTACCCTTTTACTCCTGATCTCTGCTTTTGTTAAAGGGGATTGGAAGCAAATCTATGACTATGCTTTGAAAAACAATTTCCGGTTTCTGAGCTACGGGGATAGTTCTTTGTTGCTGTAGCAGATAAGATGAAGAAAATCTTTCAGAAGCATATTTGGGGTAAATGCAATATGCATCGGCTTTTTGCGTTATAATTTGTACGTACTATTATCTGTATAGATGAGAACTTTTTTTACACGAAATATCATTTTCCTTGTTTCTATTCTTTGCTTATTCTCCTGCAAAACAGCGAAACTGGCTGATGCGGAAGAGAAGCAACGCCTGGGAGAATATTTCGATGCGGCAGCAATTTACCGTAAGGTTTACACTAAAACTCCGCCGGAGAAAAGGGATTTGCGCGGTTATATCGCTTTTCGGATGGCGGAATGTAACCGATTGATCAATTATACCTCTCGTGCAACCAGTGGCTATATGAATGCTATCCGTTATAATTATCCGGACAGTATAGCCTATTTGCGTTTAGCTCAGATGTATCACAAAGAGGGACAATATGCGAATGCCATCAAATATTATACGGAATATCTGGATTATAAACCGGAAGATGAATTAGCCCGAAATGGAATTTCAGGCGCTCAGGTGGCGCAGGAATGGCGGGAAAACCCTACCCGGTATGTTGTTCGGCGAATGGATAAGTTTAATTCCCGAAGAAGCGAATTCAGTCCGATGCTGACAGGAGATAATTATAATCAACTTTACTTCGCCTCTTCCCGTTCCAGTGATAAAGAGACTCCGATAAGTGCAATTACCGGACTGGTTAATAATAACATTTTCATGGTCAGACAGAATGAAAATGGGGAGTGGCTTGCGCCTGTTGAATTGGAAGATGCTGTGAATACAGAGTTCGACGAGGGTACACCCTCTTTCTCGCCGGATGGAAATACGATGTACTATACCTATTGCGCCAACGATGCGGAAGGCAATCGGACGGCAGAAATTTATATCTCCCGGCGAAGCAGTGCAAGTTGGGGTGCAGGAACGCGCGCCACTATTGTAAAGGATTCACTTACTGCGTTGGCTCATCCGGCCGTATCTCCGGATGGAAGATACCTGTATTATGTGTCTGATGCTATCGGAGGCTATGGAGGAAAAGATATTTTTCGTTCCAGAATCATCGGAGAGGGGAGTTTTGGTCCGATGGAAAATCTGGGTTCCGAAATAAATACGCCGGGCGATGAGCTGTTCCCTTATGTACGTGATTCGGTAACCATTTATTTCGCTTCGAACGGACATCCGGGAATGGGCGGATTGGATATTTATAAGGCCACACAAGATAGTACAAGACGGTGGACGGTAGAGAATATGGGTGCACCGGTCAATTCCATGTCGGATGATTTTGGTATAACCTTTGCCGGACGGGCGGAACGGGGATTTTTTAGTTCAAACCGGAATGATGCCCGGGGTTGGGATCATTTGTATTCTTTTGAATACCCATCGGTGATGGTTCAGATAGAGGGATTTGTTCTGGATTTGGAGGATTATCCGGTAGAAGATGCTATTGTACGGATTGTAGGGAAGGATGGGTTGAATGTCCGGGTACCTGTACGAAGAGATGGCTCTTATAAAGTGGAATTGGAACGTGATATCAGTTATGTGATGATGGCGGGGGCACGGGGATATCTTAATCAGAACCTGGAATTAAAGACTGATCCGGAAGAGCGGAATGAAACGTATATCGTGGATTTCTTCCTGACCCCACTGAATGAACCTGTTGTAATAGAAAATATCTTTTATGCTTTTGACCAGGCAACACTACGTCCTGAGTCTAAAGAAGCATTGGATGAGATGATAAAGATGCTCAATGACAATCCGCATGTGACGATAGAACTTGGTGCACATACGGATAGCAAAGGCACGGAAGAATACAATGAGCGATTAGCACAGCGTCGTGCGCAGTCTGTTGTCGATTATTTAATAGCAGGCGGTATTGATAAAGAACGTCTGGAGGCAAAAGGTTATGGAGAAAGTGTGCCTAAAACGATCAACAAGCGTATGGCTGAAAACTATGATTTTTTAAATGAAGGTGATGTGTTGACGGAAGCGTTTATTCAGGAATTAGCACCTGATCAGCAGGAAGTTGCCGACCAGATAAACCGAAGAACCGAATTCCGGGTATTACGAACAAACTATAATCTATTTTAAAGTTTTAGGAAGCGTTGGAATCTGTACATATATATAAACGGATCGTATTGTCCATTGTATTGTTGTTGACCTTTTTCTCCGGTGAAGTATCCGGACAGATTTTTTCGGATTCAACGGCGAACAACCTCTCCAGATCTCCTCGATTTGTGGCTTTTAATACGATGGGTGGCGTAGTGCTGCCTACGAATGATTATATCCGAGCGGGAAATAGTTGGCCCCCTTTTGTTTCGCTTTCCTTAAAATATGCCGTTGCTTCCGCCGGTGATAAATGGCAGGATTATGCTTATGGAATGCCTTATTATGGTATAGGGTTGTATGCTGCCCGTTTTTTTGAAAAGGGGGGCTTGGGCAGTCCTATTTCCGTATTTCTTTTTCAGGGAGGCGATCTGGCGGAATATAGTCGGAAATGGTCGTTAAAATATGAGTTGAATCTGGGTATGTCATTTGGATGGAAGCCTTATGATGTCTTTGATAATCCGGATAATATAGCGCTTGGCTCTTCTGTAAATGCGCATATTGGCGCAAATGTTTACATGAAACATAAACTGTCGGATGTCATCGATTTGAATTTCGGATTGGGACTGACTCACTTTTCCAATGGGGCCATGCAATTGCCTAATAAAGGGCTGAATATGATTGCGCCATTTGTGGAGATAGTCTATAATATTCACCCGATACAAACCGCTGAAGACAGATCTGCTTCACTGATCCCCCCGCTACATGAGGACAGGATGGATTATGATCTTTCTTTTACCAGTACCACCCGGCAAATCCGGGTAGATACGGTTGGGACAGGGTTGCCTACTCGTCTATTGGATAAAAATTTCAAAGTTTTCGGCTTTAGTTATGCTGCACTGTTTGTGCGTGATTATAAATATAAGTGGGGACCAAGTATTGAGTTGGTCTATGATGAAAGTTCTGATGTAAAGGTCTGGAGACAGCTACATCCTGAGGATGGACAGTTTTATGACCGGGTGAAATTAGGTGCTTTTCATAAACGTATAACATTAGGGCTTTCAATCAAAGGGGAGTTGACTTTCCCTTATGTCTCTTTTTTCGCCAATCTGGGGTATAATATCTTACATGGAAATGATTATGATTACCGGCTTTACCAGATTATCGGCGCAAAAGCCTATCTGAAAGATAATATATACGGGACGTTTGGAATCCGGGCAAGCCGGTTTAGCAAAGCCCAATATCTGATGTGGAGCGTTGGTTATACGATAAAGGGGAAGACGTTGAAGAAGAAGGGGATAATTGAAAATTGAAAGTGGAAAATTGAAAATTAAAGAGGATATAATATTAAAAATAAAACCGGACAAAGACTCCGGTTTTATTTTTAATGTGTGTTTTATTTGTTAAAGCTACTCTACGATAAACTTATAAGTACATTGACTGAAGTATTTTTCTCCCGGTCTTAGGACTGTGCTTGGGAAATCCGGCTTGTTCGGACTATCGGGATAATGTTGGGTTTCTAAACAAAAAGCGCTTCTATGCGGATAGGCAATGCCGTGCTTGCCAATATCGGTTCCATTCAGAAAATTCCCTGTATATAATTGTACTCCGGGTTCATTGGTGTACACTTCCATCCCTATGCCGCTGGCAGGACTATAAGCTTTAATGGCCAGTTTGCTGCTGTTCCCTTTCGTATTAAGTATCCAGTTATGGTCGTAACCTCCGCCGAATTTCAGATCCTGAAAATTCTCATCGATATGGGCACCTATGGCGACAGGTTGACGCAGGTCCATCGGAGTCCCTTCTACCGGTGCAATCTCACCCGAAGGAATGAGTGTTTCATTGACAGGCGTGTAATAATCGGCATCAATCATTATGATTTGATCTAAAACGGGAGCACCTAAGTTGCCCGACAAATTGAAATAACTGTGATTAGTCAGATTCACAATAGTCGGTTTATCGGTTGCCGCTTCATACCGGATATCCAAAGCATTATCATCTGTAAGGGTGTATGTAACTTTGATATTCAAATTACCCGGGAAGCCCGCCTCATTATCTACGGATAAATAAGTCAGTTCTACGGTTTGATTGTCTATTTGTTTGGCTTCCCACATACGGGTGTGATAACCGTTCGGTCCACCATGAAGACAATGCCCGTTATTATTGGCAGGCAACGGGTATGTTTCACCATCTAAAACAAACTGAGCATTCGCAATCCGATTACCATAACGACCGATAAGACCACCGAAGTTACCATTGGAAGCGACATAGTCCGAAACATTATCGTAGCCGAGTACAACATCGGTCATTTTTCCGTCTTTGTCCGGAACCATCATAGAGACCCAGCGGCCTCCATAATTTGTAATACATGCTTCGGCTCCATTTTTGTTCGTTAATACGTATAAGTTTGTATTCTTCCCGTCAACGACCGATTCGAAGTCTGATTTTTTTAATCCGGAAAGAGTAGTTTCAATGGGCTTGTTACTACAGGACAGTAATACTCCACCAAGAAGTACAGCGAATAATAGTCTTTTCATTTTTAGATTTAATTTTAGTTCTTGTGAATTTAGAAGCAAATATACATTATTACTGTATATTGTGTGACAAGTGGTTAGAAAAAAACAATCTTATCCGGTATTTCTCCGGAAGCTTTTTGCTATCGGTTTATGGTTAAATGATTTGTTTTTCCGATACACTTTCGTACATTTGTATTCTACTTAATTCTGTAAGCATGAAACAATATTTATCATTACTCGAACGGGTATTGAATGAAGGGGTACAGAAAGAGGACCGTACGGGAACAGGAACAATCAGTGTTTTCGGTCATCAGATGCGGTTTAACATGGAAGATGGTTTCCCGCTGCTTACTACCAAGAAATTACATCTCAAATCTATTATTTACGAGCTTTTATGGTTTTTGAATGGAGATACCAATGCAAAGTATCTTCAGGAGCATGGTGTGCGTATTTGGAATGAGTGGGCTGATACGGAGGGTAACCTTGGCCACATATACGGATACCAATGGCGTTCGTGGCCTGACTATAAAGGAGGCTCGATTGATCAGATCAGTGAGGTTGTAAACACGATCAAAAATAATCCGGATTCACGTCGTATTATTGTGAGTGCCTGGAATGTGGGCGATCTGGAGAATATGAATCTTCCTCCTTGTCATGCTTTCTTTCAGTTTTATGTGGCGAATGGAAGGCTGAGTCTCCAGTTGTATCAGCGCAGTGCGGATATATTTCTGGGCGTACCGTTTAATATTGCCTCTTATGCTTTATTGCTTCAGATGATGGCACAGGCGACAGGACTAGTCCCGGGTGATTTTGTACATACCTTAGGTGATGCACATATCTATACAAACCATCTGGATCAGGTTCGTTTGCAATTGACACGCGAACCGCGCTCCTTACCGGAAATGATAATAAACCCGGAAGTAAAAAATATTTTTGATTTTAAATACGAAGACTTTACACTAACAAAATACGATCCTCATCCGCACATAAAAGGAGAAGTTGCGGTATAACCTTAATCGATGAAAAGGGAATGAACTAAATGATAGAACAGTTTTGAACTGTAATCTAAATGTGAGCTTAGCGAAGCTTTTATGCGAAAATAAACTACTGGCCATTTAAATCGATTGGATTATGTGTAAAATTTCAATTATTGTTGCATTAGCTGATAATAATGCTATTGGGAAAAATCAGCAATTATTGTGGCATATGCCGTATGATATGAAGCGCTTTAAGACGCTGACAACAGGGCATGCCGTTATTATGGGACGTAAAACATTTGAGTCGCTCCCTAAAGGGGCTTTACCGAATCGAAAAAATGTCGTGTTGACAAGTATGCCTAATGCCGGTTTTGTTAATTGTTTTGCCTGTGATTCCATGCGGGATGCGTTGGATATCTGTGAAAAAGAGGAAGAAATCTTCCTGATAGGTGGTTCTACTGTATATAAACAGGCATTAAAAATTGCGGATAAGATGTATCTTACCCGTATTCATCATGTGTTTGAAGATGCGGATACCTTCTTTCCCGAATTTGATATTAATGAATGGGAGGAAGTAGAGCGGCAAGAATTTCCGGCAGATGAAAAACACAAATATCCGTATACGTTTCTTACTTATGAAAGAAAAAAAACGGAAGGGGCTCCACAGACTTTTGATAAATAAAATAAGCGATAAATTCTGATTTGTTATCGCGTTATTGGTGTGATAAACCATGTGGGAATGGTTTAGGGTCTACTTGGACAGGATGCGGCAGGCTGTTTTTACAGTAAAAACGGCCTGCTTTTTCATTGTTTACTTTTCCATGTAACATAAGCCTGTTTTTCTTGTGGTATTGTATCCTTTTTTCAGCAAGACACAGGTGCTTTTTTGTTTAGACCCGGGTGTAAATCAGATTATACCCGGGTATAAATTAGATTACACCCGGGTCTAAATGAATTTACACCCGGGTCTAAATAATTTTTTGATCTTATGGATCAAATTTTAGGATGTAATGAATCAGAGAAAACAATGTGGTGGATAGAAGGAAAGCCGGAAGGTCTCATGAAGAATGTGAGGTGATTCATTATTAGCGTAATAGCCTGTTTTCGGATAAATATTACTCCTTATTAACATATATTTGACATATTTTTACCTTTAATTTGTATCTATATGGGTATTACAACTGTTTTTATTGTAGATAAAAAATAAAAATGATGAAGATAAAAGCTATTCTGGTGGCTGCATTAACAGTATTTTGTTTGTTAATCATGACGCTAAGCGGAGACGCCACAACAACCGTACAAAACGAAAAAGCAATTCAGGAAGCTATGCAAAACCATGACACAGAGAAATTGATAAAATCTTTGATCGTTTCTATGAAAGAACAATTAGAAGTGGATTATGACCGCTATCCGGAGCTTATTAAAGAAGTAGAACAGTATGTTACTACGATAGAAGATAAAGCGACTGTTGCCGTATTGCATTCTATGATTGCGGAAATGTATATGAGCTATTATCAGCAAAATCAATGGCAGATTAATCGAAGAACAAATATTTCCGACTATTTCCCTGATGATATCCGGGAATGGACGGCCAATCTTTTCGATGAAAAAGTAAAAGAAGAGCTATCCCTTTCTTTACAGTCGGCGGATTTATTACAGCGAACATCCGTGGTGCAGTATAAAGAGATTCTGACAGAAGGGAAAGACTCTCCGCAGCTTCGTCCTACTTTGTATGACTTTTTGATGTGGCGGGCTCTGGATATGAAACCTTCTGATGAACTGTATACCGATTTATTGAATTTCCGTCGTTCTCAGAATAATCGACAGGCGACTTTATTTGTGGAATTAGCTTACTTGCAATATCAGTATGGAAATAAATCGGCGGAGGTGCTGCAGAAAGTATATATCCCTGCTTTAGATAACCTGATGAATAGTTATAAATCAGAAGCTTACTCGATTGAAATAGCTATAGAAAAATCATCTGTACTGGAGCGTACGCAGTATTATGTGAATAATCAGGATTCTATATCGGCATTACTCTATAAGCTCTATACGGAAAATATTGCCCGGTTCCCCAGTTATGAACGAACAAATGTTTTAAAGAATAAATTGTTATCGCTGGAGGGGCCGATGTTTGAATTTCAGATTAATAACACGATTTATCCGGGGACTCCGATTGATCTTCAGGTTAATTATAAAAATCTGAAACAACTTAAAGTACAGGTGTATGAAAGCAAACGTGCTTTATCGGAGTTGACTTATTATGGAAATTCATCCAGAAATAATACAAAGGGAAGATTGGTGAAAGAGATCTCTTTTGCTTTGAACCCTTCAGCCAGCTACCTGACCTATGACTCTGTATTACAATTTCCGTCTCTTCCTTTAGGTTTGTATGAGTTTGTCGTTACTGCTCCCGGAGAGAGTTTACAATCTTCTCAGTGGTCGAGTGTAACCAAATTAGCTGCTGTTTTCAGGGATTCTGAAACAAAGCAAACGGAGGTTCTGGTTACGGATTACCAAACAGGAAAGCCGATACCGAATGCAGTTGTTACCTGGTATGGAGAACAACGTCGTAATTTGCAACGCTTGGGTGAAGTGAAAACAGATAAGGATGGTATTGCATTGCTGCCTAAAGATAGTAAAGCGATGGCGATGAATGCCACATTAGCAGGTGATACGGCGATGCAATTGAGTATGTTGTATGTGGCGGACTATCCGCAGATGATAGAGAATATACCTACAACGATTTCTTTATTTACCGACAGAGGTTTGTATCGTCCCGGGCAACAGTTGTTTTTTAAAGGCATAGCTTATCAGTTGCAAAAAGATAAACAGGAGGTTGTGCCGAATCGTACGGTGAAAGTGATCCTGCGGGATGCTAACTATAAAGAGGTAGCCACGAAATCGTTTACGACAAATGAATTTGGTTCATTTAACGGCGAATTTACGCTTCCACAACAAGGATTAAACGGCTATTATACACTAGAAGCAGATAACTATTCAACGTCTTTGCGGGTGGAAGAGTATAAACGACCGACTTTTGCCGTAGACTTTTTGCCGATTACTTCAGAGATTGCATTTGGAGATGAAGTGCCTTTACAGGGTAAGGTTCAGACATTTTCGGGTGTTGCTCTTACGGATGGAAAGGTCACCTGGCGGGTTGTGCGTCGTCCTTTCTGGCTCCGGATCGGTTATGGAAGTTTTAAAACTGAACAGGTTGCGGAAGGAGAAACAGTTGTTTCAGCAGATGGAACTTTCGGTTTTTCATTTATCCCACAAAAAGAAGAGATAAGATCGGGATTACGGGACTATTATACGTATGAAGTATCTGCTATTATTACTGACAGCAAAGGTGAAACGCAGGAGGGTAGTTCGGTGTTTAGCGTGGGTGATACCGGTATTTTATTACTAACGGATTCACCTGAAAAAATGGAAAAGGATAGTGTCTCCTTTGTTGTAAAGGCACGGACTTTAAATGGTGAATCGGTTGCCGCTACAGGAAACTATACTATAGCTGTTTTGGAAGATGTGATTGAAAAAGGAGAACGGACAGGTGGTTTTAATGAAGGCAGAACAGTTGGGCGTGGCGAATTTACCGCCGACAAGGCTTTTGACAGGTCGGTTTTCAGCACATTGGCTTCGGGCCGGTATCGCGTACATTTGGAATCACGGGATAGTAAGGGACGCAAAGTTACAGCTGAACAGGATCTGATAGTATATAGTAAACAAGATAAACAGCCTCCGGTTTATTCTCCATTCTGGGTATTGGAAGAAAAAACAGTTTGCCAACCGGGTGAAAATGTGCAATTCGTGGTGGGAACGTCTGAAAAGGACGCTTATATCCTTTATGAATTGTATAGTAATGGTAAGCGTATAGTACGAAATCGCATAAAACTCAATAATGAAAATCGTGTATTTACACTACCATTCGAACCTTCCTGGGGAGATGGGGCAGTTGCTTCGTTTGTCTTTATTAAAGAGGGAAAATTTCATGCAACAAATGTGACTATTCGAAAGAAACAACCCAATAAACAACTGGTTGTAAAGCCGATCACTTTCCGTGATTATTTACTGCCGGGAAGCAAAGAGAACTGGCAATTCCGTATCTGGAATGCCGATTCAACTGCTGTAAAAGCGGAACTACTGGCTGGAATGTATGATGCTTCGCTGGACAAAATCTACCCGTTTGATTGGTCGTTTGCACCTCAACGAAGTGTCTATTTGAGAGCGCCGGGCTTTACTACCGGTTCCGGATTCCGGAAAAACTATGGAGGTGATACCAAGCGGATTTCTTATTTGAATTATCAGGATTTTGAGTTCAGTAATTTGGACTGGCAGGGTATGCTATCCGGAGGCGGCTTTGGTGTATACGGCAGTGCCAATTATATGAACGGTAGCGCAAGGATGATGATGAAATCAGCATCTCCCGACATGATGGTTGCCGAAGTAGAATCAATGGTTGCTATGGACGATATGGCTGTAGTTGAAGAGGAAGCCACTACTACTGGAGGAGACATAATGCCGACAGATAATCAGGCATCTCCTCAGATCAGGCAGAACTTTAATGAGACGGCATTCTTTTATCCGACACTTCGTACGAATGAAACAGGTGATGTTTTGCTCAATTTTACACTTCCGGAAAGTAATACAACCTGGAAATTACAGTTAGTAGCTCATACCGCCGATCTTTATTTCGGTCAACTAAAACAAGAGATAATAGCCAGCAAACCATTAATGGTTTTGCCTAATCTGCCCAGATTCTTGCGTCAGGGGGATAACGTGACAGTCTCTACCCAGCTATTGAGTCAGTCGGAAGAGATGTTAAACGGAAAGGTAAATCTTGTCTTTTTTGATCCGGCAACTGACCGGGTTATTGAAAGTATGCATACGGATGAACAATCATTTCGTTTGGATGCAAAAGGCAGTGCAGTCGCTTCATGGACTATCTCTGTTCCACAAGGCATAAACCTGATCGGATGTCGGATTGTTGCGGAGGCAGATGGGGTTAGCGATGGCGAACAACATTTGCTGCCGGTATTGTCTGATCAGATTCTGATAACGGAAAGCAAACCTTTCTTCCTCTTGAATGAAGGAGAAAAACAACTGACTACTGGCATAGATAAACCGGGACGAAAACCATTCCGCCTCACACTGGAAATGACCGGCAATCCGGTTTGGTATGCTGTACAGGCGCTACCGACTTTAACACAGCCGGAACATGATAATGTACTTTCATGGTTTGCTGTTTATTACAGTAATATTTTGGCCACACATATTGCTAATGCTCATCCGCGCATTCAGCAGGTTATCAGTCAGTGGATGACGCAGGGTGGTGATGCGACGACTTTGTTGTCAAATCTGGAACGCAACGAGGAACTAAAGAATATCTTGTTAGAAGAAACGCCGTGGGTTTTAGAAGCTCAAAATGAGACGGAGCAGAAACAACGCTTGTCACTTCTTTTTGATCTTAATCGTTCGTCCTATATGTATGATACCGCCTTACAACGCTTAATAGAACAACAAAATGAAGATGGCGGATGGAGTTGGTATAAAGGTTTTTATTCGGATCGGACAATGACTTTATCTATTCTGAGGGGAATGGCACAGTTAGTGGAACTGAATGCGATCCAATACGGAGAACAGGAAAAGAGAATGCAAATGAATGCCCTCCGCTTCCTGGATGACGCTATCCGGAAAGATTATGAGCAATTGAAGAAAAATAATCGTGAATGGGAGAAAGCTCGTCCGACTTCCGGACAGATATCCTATCTCTACGTGAGAAGTGCTTATCGGGATATACCCGAATCTGTAGAAACACGTGAAGCAAGTCGCTTCTATACGGATCAGGCCGAAAAGCAGTGGAAAGATTTATCATTGGCTGATAAGGCGGCACTGGCTATATTATTGCATCGGAATGGTAAGAAAGAGGTAGCTGCTGAAATTATGGCCTGGTTCCGCCGTACGGCAACGACTTCGGAAGAAATGGGTATGTATTGGGCAAATAATCGTCGTGGTGCGGATTACTTTACTTCACCGATTGATGTGCATAGCTTGTTGATGTCAGCCTTTAAAGAATTGGGTTCAAATGAAACAGAAGTGAATCGGATGAAACAATGGCTGCTTAGCCAGAAAAGAACGCAAAACTGGGAATCGACACCGTCAACCGTGAATGCCATTTATGCAATTCTTTTATCGGGTGATGATTGGTTGTCACAGAATAATGTAGTAACGGCTCAATGGAATGGTAATCGTTATAGTACGGCTGACGGTGAAGTGGCGACCGGATATCTTAAAGAGGTGTTGACCGCAGAAGCGATTAATCCGGCGGCTGCCCGGATCACTATCCGTAAAGAAGGATCGACGCCGGTATGGGGAGCTGTTTATAGCCAGTATTTTGAATCACTGGATAAAGTAAGTGCGTCAAAAGGGGTGTTGAATGTAGAGAAAAAATTATTTGTGGAAATCAATAACGGAAACGAAATACAAATACGTCCTGTAACATCCGGGCAACCGCTTCGGGTAGGGGATAAGGTGATTGTCAGGCTGACAATACGTACGGACAGGGATATGGATTACGTCTTCCTGAAAGATCTGCGTGCCGGTTGTTTCGAGCCCGGGCAAAGCCTGTCCGGTTATCGTTCGGGTGATGGTGTAGGGTATTATCAGTCTCCTAAGGATGTTGCTGAACATTTCTTTTTCGCTCGTCTGCCGAAGGGTACATTTGTCGTAGAATATCCGGTATATGTTTCGCGTACGGGTGAATATACAGCCGGCATAAGTACAATTCAATGTATGTATGCTCCGGAATTTGTATCTCATACGGATGGTGAGAAGATTGTTGTGAAAGAGTGATGTTTTCCGGTATTTAACGAAAAAGAAAATTAAACATGAAAAAGTGGATACTGGCTTTACTGATAAGTGTCGGAACAATCACAATCTCAGAGGGGCAAACTTATCAGGAATGGATTGACCGAAGTTACGATTATCTGGAACAGGAACGGTTGGAGGATGCGGAAGAATGTCTGCGTAATGCCATGCGTTTAGAGCCGGGTAATCCTGTAAATTACGCTTTGTTAGGGAATTTAGGTACCATTCAACGCCGTCAGGGGAAGATAGATGAAGCATTGTTGTCTTATACGGCAGCCTTGAGTAGGCGACCTAATGACATAACCTTGTTAAATAATCGGGCTTTATTGTACACGGAAATAAATGATATCGATAAAGCGATTATTGATTATACGGTGTTATTGATGGAAGAACCGGAACACCAAGAGGCGCTTTACAGGCGTGGGTTGCTTTACTTGCAGCAACGTAACTGGTTATTGGCTGAAGATGATTTTGAAAAGTTGCTTGATATCAGCAAAGAATCCATCCGTGGTTTATTAGGACATGCTATTTTGGAAAAATTACGAGGAAACTTTGATGATAGTGAACAAATATATAATCATTTGATAACTCGTATGCCTGAGGAATTATCTTTTTATGAAGGACGTGCCGAACTTTACTTTCTTATGGGGAAAAACGCCCGGGCTATGGCGGATGTCAGCAAAGTTTTTGTTGGAACGGCAGAACCGACAGCCGCATTATATCTCCTTCGGGGAAAAATAAAACTGGCCCAATATGAAAATAAAACTGCTGTTGAAGATTTTCAAAAAGCCCTGGAATTGGGCTATGATCCGGAAATAGTGGCGGAATTGATGCAAATGGCGAAGTAGGGAAGGGGCAGAGGAGCAAAAGTGTTTATCTCGTGAAGGCGAAGCTTTACTCATAATTAATAATTCATAACTCATAATTCATCTCGCTTTATTAAGCAAAACATAATCCAGCAAAGTCATGGCCGTCATTGCTTCAACAATCGGTACGGCTCTGGGTACTACGCAGGCATCATGGCGCCCACGTGCGCAAAGTGTAGTTTCTTCTCCTTCAATAGTTACGGTAGGTTGTTCCATCAGAACGGTAGCAACCGGTTTAAAAGCCACCCGGAAATAGATATCTTCGCCATTGGATATGCCGCCTTGTATGCCTCCCGAATGATTTGTGCGCGTGCGGATTTGTCCGTTATCGTTATAGAAAATGTCATTTCGCTCGGAACCGCGATATTTCGTACCTTCAAATCCGTCTCCGTATTCAAAACCTTTAGCCGCATTAATGCTTAACATAGCGTTTCCTAAAGCGGCATGGAGTTTGCCGAATACAGGCTCTCCCAAACCTACGGGAACGCCATAAACCACACAGGTAATAACCCCGCCAATCGTATCTCCCTGGGAACGTACTTCCCGGATCAGGGCTTCCATCTCCGCCGCTTTTTCGTTGTCCGGACAACGAACAGGATTGTTTTCCGTTAAGCGCAAATCATAATCCGTATACTTACCGGTAAGGACGATAGTACCTACCTGCGAGGTGAAAGCTTGTATTCGTATATCGTAATGATGTAAAACCTGTTTGGCAATAGCACCGGCTACTACACGGGCAATCGTTTCCCGGGCGGACGAGCGTCCTCCTCCCCGGGGGTCACGCAAACCATATTTACTTTGATAGGTGTAATCAGCATGTGAAGGACGATACTTCTGTTTGATCTCTTCATAATCGGAAGAGTGCTGGTTTGTGTTCCGTACAAGGAATCCGATAGGCGTACCTGTTGTCACCCCTTCATATACCCCGGAAAGCAATTCCACCTCGTCCGCCTCTTTCCGGGGCGTACTGATCGCGGACTGTCCGGGACGGCGACGCTGCATCTCTTGTGAAAGAAGATCCATATCCAGCCGAATTCCTGCCGGACAACCATCAATCACCCCTCCGATAGCAGCACCATGTGATTCACCAAAAGAGGTAAGCCGGTATATATTCCCGAAATGATTCATAACTTAATACGCTTCGTTTATCGCACTCCCCTGATCCCTCTTAAAAGCAACTCTCTGCACATTTTTTGTATAAACAGAGTATCTCAGTTCCCCTTCTTAGCAAAGAAGGGGGCGGACCGCCGCTTTGCGGTGGTGGGGTAGTTTGGTATATATATCCTTTAAAACAGTTTGTATGTAATAAAATATATTTATTATTTATATTAGAAGAAAAAATAGGACGACATTATAAAAATCAAACTACCCCACCACTGCAAGCAGCGGTCCGCCCCCTTCTTTGCTAAGAAGGGGAGCTGAGATACTTATTTTTTCTTCTATAACTCCCTAACTTCTACCTTCTAATGAGCGAAGCGAATGATAACTTCTGATTCGCATTACATGCGAATCAATGGCATCCCCCGCATCCCCCATTCTTCTGGGCACCGTCGCAACCATCATCGCAACCGCCGCCACAATCACCACAACTGCATCCTCCGGCAGGAGCGGTAAGTGCAGCAATTTCTTCCGCAGTAGCTTCGTGAACATCCAGTACCCGTCCGGTGAAATGAAGTGTTTCGCCGGCTAACGGATGGTTGAAGTCCATAATAACCACATCTTCGCGTATCTCTTCCACGGAACCCTGCAGGCGGTTACCACTGGCATCCATCATCGGTACGATATTCCCTACCTGTATCATTTCCGCGTCGAATTTGCCGTCTACTTCGAATATATTTTTAGGTAACTCCACTACGCTATCTTCCTGAAATTCACCATAAGCATCTTCCGGTTTCAACGAGAAACTGAACGCCGCTCCCTTTTCCAG
>JAJDIA010000040.1 GCA_030266465.1 Parabacteroides sp. OttesenSCG-928-G21
AGTCCGGCTATCGCCCGGTTTGACTTATTACCAATCACACGATACGTACTTTCGATATGAGGTAAAAACTCTGTGTAAAAGAACGTTTCATACTTCCATCCCGGCATATCGAAATAGCCATTCCATTCTTCCGCAGGGTTCCCACCGGCATCCGGTGAAACAATAATCATTTCACAAGCTTCACCACTGGCTACCAGTTGATCCATCACATCCTTCAGATGTCCACGTTCAAACCAATCCAGATTTGTTCCATTCATTCCATGCAGTAAGTAAAGTATCGGATATTTTTTATTCGGATTAGACTCATAGCTCTTCGGCAAATAAACATTAAAATTCCGATCAGCATTCAACACATTGCTATGAATGGTTTTTGTCTCCACCCTACTTCTCTCTCCCCTGCCCTGTGCGGATACGGATAATACCACACAAATGGTCAATAACGATAAAATTAGTTTTCTCATTTCTATATAATTTATTAGTAAATATTTTGTTATGCGCGAATGTAATATAATTACTCAAGAGCTGCTATCACTTGAGCAGTGCCGGCAAACCCACTTGCAGACGGTGAACCGGATATCGCGGTAATTGTATAAACACCAGGCTCCAGACCATCTGTCGTCAATGTGGCATTTCCATTCTCGTCAGCTGCAACAACAGCTAATTGTTTGTTGTTTTTGTCTGTCAACTTCACAATAATCGGATTCTTCGGCGTGAAAGTTTCAGCGGTAGCTCTGACACGGATATTTCCTGCAATTGCATTTGCAGGTGTAGACAACACTTCGATATGTATTTGCGGAAGTGACCGGATAATCTTACGCAAAGCCTCAGCAGCTTCGTTCACTTTATCCTGCGTTGCATTTCTGTCTGCGTTTACAGATTTGGCAGCAGAGAGGGCTGTCGACAAATTACGATTGGTTTCGCTATTATAATAATTGGGGTTCAACTTCTCAGCGCGTTGGATATAATCAACAAGACCACGCTTTTCGGAAAGTGGATAGTTTCGTTCGGTTACATAAGCCGACGTACGTGCGTCACTGATTATGCCTTCCCAATTCAAACCAAAGCCAAATGTGTAACGATTGCCCTCGCTATCAATATACGGAATCATGTCATGAGGGGTATCCTCAAAAGCCAATTCAACAGTTTCCATATTCATCGGGAAGTTAACGGTTAACAAACCGTTCGGTTCAACAGCGCCGCTTATGATTTCCAAATTTGATATATCAGAAGTTCTTCCCCCAACGATAATAGCATCACAATATGGCTCAAAATCACTGACAACCATTGGGTTGGTCATGTCGAGAGCAAACACTATAGGTTTATTCCCCATGGCAGCAACTGTATTATTGATAATATTCAACGAAGAGGCTATCCCATTGTGTGTAAGTCCATTCCGGGTACTACGATTGGATTTGTGATCACCAGCAAGGATGTTTGGAACTTCACCATCGCCTATTCTTACATAAGTCGTATCATCAGCATGTACCCACTCCCATCCAAGACTGATCTCACGCTGCCATTGTGCCGTGTAAGGGCTATACTTCAAATTCTGAGCAGGTATACCAGTGTGTCCCGGCGTCGGTGTTAAAAGCTTGATGATGGCAAAGTCGGACTTAGCAGCAGCCGATGCCACTTCTCCAGGCGTGAGCTTACGTTTTGCTGCAACGGCTCTAATAATTTCGTTGGGGACATCATAGTAACGTTGAACAATCGTTAAATCCATAACCGCCGTTCCATCCTCTTTTTGAGGAATAAATACGGTATTTCTTGGTGTTCCGGGCGCTCCTGATTGTGTACGAGGGAGCAGATTGCCTTTATTCTTTATCATAACAGTCGAAGCGTTATGACCATCTTTCTGTGCTGTTTCCTGAAGAAGTCTGGAACCTACATAGTCTCTGGCAAATTGAGGATCTGTATAGGCGCTCTCGAACAATCCGAGGTTAATCATAATACGCAAGCATCGAACGGCTGATCTATACGTAATTTTTTCCATCTCTTCCTGACCGAGTTGTTCTAATCCGGCAGCATAAATATCGTTCAGTAACGATGTTGAGTTGTTTGTATTGAACACGCCACCAATCTGATCCATGCCGACTTTAAAAATTTCAAGTCCGCGAAAAGTGGTCGTATAACCTTTCTTATCTTCATAACCACGTCCGTTTGAAGCGTGAATATTCCAGTCAGTTACACCAAAGCCGTCGTACTCGTATCTGTCACGCAGCAATTGTTGAATCATATAATGGCTAAGGCCGTTACCGACATTCAAACCGGAGGGATCTTTATCCAGTGTTATTGTGAAATATGGCATGAATGCTGCCGACTGCTGTGTCGTTCCTTTATCTTCCTTGAGAAATCCGGCAGCTCTTGCGTGAGTGTACATATAATTTTCAAAATCCGCATTCGGATATACGCCAAACTTACCATCATCATGGTGTGCATCAAATCCAAACTCACCGTTACCACCACCCGGCCAATGCTTCGCCATAGAGGCAACCGAAGTCATTCCCCATCCTTCGTCAATACCCCAACCCGGAATTGCTTCATCGGAAGTCTGGATAGCCCTAATTTGTGCCCTGTTCAGATTCTCATTCAATAGAGGATCTTCGCTAAAGCAACCGCCTGCACGGCTCCAACGGGGATCAGTAATCAGATCAACCATCGGTGCGATTTGCATTTGCAAGCCAATAGCACGATACTCTCGTGCCGTAATGCGACTATAATTATAAATTGCCTCTTCATCAAACGTACTGGCAAGTCCTATGTGATTCGGCCATCCGGAAAGTCCCGATCCTACGCCGTCCCAATCAGGGTTGCCCGTATCCACGGTGCCGGTATGGCGAGGGTCGCTGGGCGTAACCACCGGTATTCCAAATCCTTCCAGATCTTTCTCCGCCCAAAGTTGTAGTCGATTGTTCTGTTCAGCTATCACTTCCGGTGTTACTCCGCGAATTGATGTACCCCAGCGAAAACGACGTCCGTCTTTTAATTCTGCTTCTGTTGTGCCAACGCTGTGAATCATAAGCATCAAACGTTTTTCAGAGGTCATTTTTGAGGCAAGGTCGTCTGCACGTTCTTGCGTAGAAAGACGCCAGTCTTCATATTTATCAAGCATTCCATTGCCATTCATATCTTTAAAGAAAAGACCGGAGGATGTTCCCCTGAGAATAGCTACGCCGCTCTCTGAATGGTAAGTCAACGTAGGTCCGACTGTATTTCCGGCAGCATCCTGATTTTTCACTTCAAGCACTCCTGCATAATAGACTTTCCCATCGTTATCTACACCATTATTGCCTGCAGGTAATACATAGCCGTTTTTTGCACCAATAGGGTCTCCATAGTTCGTACCAAGATTTTCAAATGTCTCTACTCTGTTACATGATAATGTGAACATCGCCAATACAATTACGGCGGCTAAAAAGATTGAATAGACTCTTATTTTCATCATTCGTTTGCTATTGTTGTTTTCTCCCGTTTTCAGAAACTGTTTTGAGTTTCTGTTAATTAGTTGCAGTAAAGTTATTTAATTTTCTCAAAGAAATAGCAGAAATTATGATTACCAAACTAAATAGGGCTTTCTCATTATGCAATATTCCGTAAATTATTTGATTTTTACTTTCCTTTTTGTACAAAAAATGCTCTAATCGTTCAAAAAAGGCAAATTCCTGGTTTACTTACTAAAGAATGATTCATTAATTCAACTGATTTAGCAAAGATAAAATGAAGAAAACAAATAGCAACTGTCAAAATCAACCATAATCTGGATAAAATTTATAGTAGTAACTAACAGTTTATAGAATATATGAATAAAAACAAACATATTAGAGATTATTTAGCATTTACCTTAAATTCTGTAAAATACTGTAAATCTTCTATTTTATAATTTGCAGGCAATTGATAGCCATTAATTAAAATCGTGGGCGTTGCATGTAGTTGTGTTTTTTCTTTCCATGATTCATGTTTTTGAAATTCAGCTTCAATAGCTGGATTTGTCATATCTAATTGCAAATCTTTAAAAAATAATTCTTTCAATAATTGTCCATTTTCGAACCAGTTGCCAAATATACTTAATGCCATATTCCAGTCTTTTTCCAAATATACTGCAATCAAATATCGATTAGCATATTCTAAACTTTCATTAAAAGATGAAAATATATATTGAACACATACATTCCCTTTAGTTTCCTTAATCAAATTTTTTATTCTTACATGCATTTTTGCGCAGGGATTACAAAAAGGATTAGTGAGAATAGTAATTATTAGTTGGGCATCTGGTTTTCCGAAAAGAATTTGCGAATCATAATTACTTATTTAATAATAAGTTTGCTGCATAAGGAGTGTTTTAAAAACTTCCTTATTGGCTTTGATACTGTTAATTTCCTGCCTGAGTTCTATTACCTGATTCTCTTCACTTAATTTGGAAAGTAAGATATTAAATGTAAAAATAGAAATAGTAAAGATACAACCGATTATCAAAATATTCTGAATATGAAAATCAGGAAATTGGATATATCCAAAAAAAACATTTAATACAAAAATAACCCATAATAAAATTTGAACAATCAAACAAAGAGGACACCATTGCTGAATTTTGATTTTTTGATACCATACACTCCAAACAGTATAAGGAAGTACCAATATATTGATGAGTACAAAAAAAGATATCATTTGCGGGAAAAACATAAGAATTACGATATTTGCCACAAAATATCCCAATCCAATTTCACTCCATCCAAAAACCCCCAAAAGCTTGGCAGCTTTCGACTCTAATACATTATTGCAATCGCTTTTATTAAATAATGAACATATTTTATCTGCATACCTACTATTAATATGTACTTGTTGCAATACTAGTAAAAAAGAGATATATGCACCAAAAAAATTAACAATCAAAAGTAATATAAACCCTAGATCAGCAGACAGAGAATGCCAAGAGTAAACTATTCCAAAAAACAAAATGATTGCCAAAATCAGGATTGATTTTCGAGCAATATATAACAAATTTTCTTTTCGATGAGCTATATAATTCGGCTCCCCAGAATCTGGTTTAATTTCAACCAAAAGGATTATACCCGACCAAATTTGGATAAATTCAGAAACGGGAATAATTATTTTCTCACCATCTCGAAAAAAATGTACTTGATCAGGATCTACTTTATAAACCGTCACGAAATCATTACCTGTATGTGCAATAAATGGAGTCTCAATATTAAAAATATCTTTTTCTTTGTTCATAATCCGAGTTCCGGCATTTTGGACACCATAAGCAAACAGCATTTTAGAAAGCCCAAACAAACTGTATTTATGCGGGTGCTCATTAAAGAATCTATTGGAAAATGCTGTCGTGTGCCTTACTTTCATCAATTTCAAAAATGTAACAAATGTATTTTGTCCCTTTTTCATTAATTTTATATTTTAGAATGTTTTTAATAAAAAAATTTTAAATATATCTCACATTTCAATCCTGATAAAGTTCATTCAGTTTTTTCTTCAATGAATCTCCCCAGAGATCAGTAGCAATAATAGTTCCGTTTTCATCCAATAATACGCCATGAGGTATAATTGAAAAACTAAATACTTCTGCTGTCATTTTTCCTCCTGTATTATCTAAAAGGTGGTCATAGCCCAAAAGATGTTTCTTCGCAGCGTTATACCATAAATCAAAATTTTCATCAATAGAAACAAATAACATATTAAGTCCCTTATATTTATATTCATCTAAAATAGATCTCAATTTGGGGAATTCACTAAGACAAGGACCACACCAAGAGGCCCAAAAGTCAATATAAAGGTACTTTGAATGACCAATATACTCTGACAAATTTGAGGGTCTATTTTCTATTGTTAAAAGAGTTATATCCCGAACTTTTGTATTTAGTAGTTTTGCAGAACGTTCTTGACTTTCATCTATCTCTTTTCGTGCAGAGGCATAACTTAAAACTTTTGGATGCTCCTTTACATCTTGCGGTAAATTTTCATACACTTCAAAAAAGAGAGGATCCCAAAATTGGCCAACTTCTTTTATAAATAGAGTTTTACCAACAATATTGCTTATGTTTTTTACTTGAAACTCTCTTTTAAAATTAGCTCTTTTAATCATTAAAGAGTCAAACTTACTGGTTGAAGGATCTGCTTTATTTTCAACGTTTTCTTTATATTCTTTTGTAATTATACCATCTATAATTCGAGAATAATTTTTATAATTTTGATGCAAATCATTTAATGGAGTTCCAGCAACAAAACTTATACTGTCAAGAAAAACCATTATATTACCTTTTTCTAAAATCACATCACATACATATTCTTCACCTTCATCCTCAAAAACGATAGTAGCCATTTTATCTATATATTCATCTCCGAAAAAATGGAACTCACCATTTACTATTCTCCCTGTATTAAAAACAGTAATACTGTCTTCGACAAGAATACGCATTTCTATTGCTTTTCCTTCATATTTATTATCTATACGACCACTTATATGGTATATGAAATTATCAGCAAATCCAAAAAAGGAAAGAAGTAATAGAAAAGATATAAGAAAATATCTATTTTTCATAAAAAAATAAAGCCAGGTTTAAATTAACCTGGCCATGTTTTTTTAAGTAAGATTCGACTTATAACATCCACATCTACCATTGGCATGCATACAGTGTTCGTCTGAATTTTTACAATCTCCAGAACAAGCAATTGTCCCAGAACAAAAACTACTACCGCCTAATATGTTTTTGAGTTCTTCGTCATTAAGAACTTTCTCAACTGATTTTAGAGTGATTTTTTTCATTTTTTTATTGTTTAATAAATTTTATATTTTACAAATATAACAAACAATTTTATTAATTAAAAATTTTACTTGTTAAATTTTCGAAAAACAACATTTCATTGTTCTTTTTTTAACCCTCACTCCTTATCTTCCCCATACATCATCCGGTTATAATCCCGAAGACGGATAAAGCTGGCATCGGTCATTATCTTTTTCAGACGGACAGAAGGTCGGTAAGTGATTCGTTTTACACGTACATTTTTGGGCTTTAGATCCTCTTTGTTGTCTACCACTTCACTGGTTATCGAGGCGGAAAATATACCCAATTCGCCCACCTGAATGCTGCTGCCGGAGAGAAGTTCCAGTTCTATTTCCTTGATCAGGGCTTCTATCACCCCTTTTACATCGGAACCGGTAATCGAACATTTATCGGAGATACGTTTACAGAGATCATTGGTGTCAATTGTCTGGCCGGACACCTTACCGGCGAAATAACCCATTCGTTCTTTGCCGGGAACGGTACTGACCGCTTGCCTCGGCTTATAAATAATACTCATAGTTAAAAATTTGTTGGTTCAACACTATTGTTTTACTGATACAAAGTAATGGAAAATTCGTTTGACCTACAAGCTTTTACCATATAATATAGGTTAAAAATCGGTTAGACCCGGGTCTAATTTAATTTATACCCCCCTCTAAACAAATTTATACCCGGGTGTAATTTGGTTTAGACCCGGGTCTAACGGATTTCTCCTTGCAAGGAGACAAAATTTTCACTGAAATGAACAAACAAAAAGATTGTCATGTCTGCAAATTTGTCAGACAGGAAAACTATTTAACGTGATTAAGGGTTTTTGGCATTTCTTTTGCTGGTTATAAAGTGTGATGCGGAAATATCTGTTTTGCACATTATCTTGTTATATAAAAAAACAACATAAAAATACTTTCAAATTATGAGCAAACAAGGAAATATTGGGGTTACCAGCGAGAACATTTTTCCGATTATTAAAAAGTTCTTGTATAGTGACCATGAAATCTTTTTACGTGAATTGGTATCTAATGCGGTTGATGCTACGCAAAAATTAAAAACACTTTCTTCCGTTGGAGAGTTTAAGAGAGAAATGGGCGATCTGACGGTACACGTTTCTTTCGACAAAAAAACGATTAAAATATCGGATCGTGGTGTAGGTATGACTGCGGAGGAGATTGATAAGTATATTAACCAGATCGCTTTTTCAGGAGCGGAGGAGTTTGTTGAAAAATATAAAAATGATGCGGCGGCTATTATCGGACATTTCGGTTTAGGTTTTTACTCCTCATTTATGGTGGCTAAAAAGGTGGAAATCATTACCAAATCCTACCAGGCAGATGCACCGGCCATGAAATGGAGCTGTGAAGGATCTCCTGAATATACCCTCGAAGAGACTGACAAGGCTGACAGAGGTACTGACATTATCCTTTACATTGATGATGAAAACAAAGAATTTCTGGATAAGAACCGGTTGAATACGTTGCTTACCAAATACTGCCGTTTCCTCCCTGTTCCTATCGCTTTCGGAAAAAAACAGGAGTGGAAAGATGGTAAATATGTAGATACGGATGAAGATCAGATCATTAATGATACCACTCCGGCCTGGGTTCGTAAGCCGGCGGATATGACGGATGAAGATTATAAGAAGTTCTACCGCGACCTGTACCCGATGACGGAAGAGCCTCTTTTCTGGATTCACCTGAATGTGGATTATCCGTTTAACCTGACCGGTATTCTATATTTCCCACGTGTGAAGAATAATATCGAACTACAACGAAACAAAATACAATTATATAGCAATCAGGTATTTGTAACGGATTCAGTAGAAGGTATCGTTCCTGAATTCCTGACACTTCTGCATGGCGTACTGGATTCTCCGGATATTCCGTTGAACGTTTCCCGCTCCTATCTGCAAAGCGATAGTAATGTGAAAAAGATTTCAAATCACATCACTAAAAAGGTATCGGATCGATTGGAGGAGATATTTAAGAACGACCGCCCTTCTTTTGAAGAAAAATGGGATAGCCTGAAGTTGTTTATAGAATACGGTATGCTGACCGATGAGAAATTCTATGAACGGGCGGCGAAGTTCGCTTTATTAAAAGATGTGGATGGCAAATACTTTACACAGGAGGAATATAAGAAGTTGATCGAATCTGAACAAACAGATAAAGAAGGAACGCTTATCTATCTATATACCAACAATAAAGAAGATCAGTACAGTTATATCCATACCGCTAAAGATCGTGGGTATAATATCTTGATGATGGATGGACAACTGGATATTCACCTGATTGGTCAGTTGGAGCAAAAGAATGAAAAAATACGTTTTGTACGTGTAGACAGTGATACGATTGATAATATTATTCGTAAGACTGATGCGGCATCTGTTGAATTGACCGCACTACAACAGGATGCTCTCAGGGAAATGTTTAAAAGCCAGTTGCCGACAATTGAAAAGACAGAATTTTCCGTTTCTTTTGAAGCGCTTGGAGAGAAAACAAATCCGGTGATCATCACACAAAGCGAATATATGCGCCGTATGCGTGAAATGTCGGCTATGCAACCGGGAATGTCGTTTTATGGAGAATTGCCGGACAGTTATAATCTGGTAATAAATACCGACCATTCGGTGGTGAAAACCATCTTGAAAGCAGAAGAAGCGGCTTGTAGTGAGAAAATTACTCCAATTCAGAATGATATTGCAGGTTGGGAAGCCCGTCAGTCTGATTTACGCACGGCAATGGATAAGAAGAAAGAGGATGAAATCACATCTGAAGAACGTGATGATATGACCAATACAAACAAGACATTGGATGAATTGCGGGAAAAACGGGATGCTATCTGGACTGAATATGCTTCTACCAATAAACTGTTAAGCCAACTGATCGACCTGGCCTTATTAGGTAACGGCATGCTGAAAGGTGAAGCGTTGAGTCAGTTTATTCAGCGGAGTGTACAATTAATCAAATGATTTATTAGACAATACAGACAAAAGAAAAGCTGTTCTTTTTATTTAAGAACAGCTTTCTTTTTATTTATTAATGAGACTATTATATTAATTCCTTCATCGTAACTACCGGGATGTCTTTTACCGTTTCGGTCGTGTATTCCGGTCTTTTATCTTGATAAGCGTAACCTTCATTTTCTTTTAATGACCAGACAATGGGAGCCATACATAAGGTAGCTGCTTGAAAACCCTGCATCACAGCACCGATATTACCGGTATGTGTAGAGTTGACCGCTTCATTTTCAATCACAAATGGTTTATTAAAACCAACATCCATCAATGTCTCCAAAAAATCACGCCAGTCCAGACTGTCATAGCCGCCAAATCCCGGCATCATCGCTTCGTAGGCATATCTATCCCATTCATGTTGCGCGATAGGCACACCGGCCTTCTCTGCCAATGCAGGGTCAACATATTGCTTCGGGAACATTCCTCCCCAATAGATACTGCTTTGATTTTTTAAATTTCTGATTGCATTGACATGAACACGATGTACCCGGCTCATGTCGGTAGCCCGGATTACTTCCATCGGATTGTTCTTTTGCCAGATGTCATGCGATGGATCGTAGGTTTCACCATGTGCTCTGCTCGGAATAAGTGTATACATCAACTTGCGTGCCGCTAATGTTCCAGGCAGGTTGTTATAGGTCATCGGCCAGGTTTTAGGTCGCCAACCTTCCATCGGGCAGTTTTCATAGATAATAGTAACGCCCAGATCTTCCGCATATTTAATTATAGGCGCAAAAATACGCTGATATTCATACAGATTTTTTTCAAAACCATTATCCTGAATACCTAATTCGTCGTTGTATCCGACAAAAGTACCTACTTTTATATCCTGCTGATCTCCGCCACATAAATGGGCAATTCGGATTAGTTTCAATAAATGATTTTGATTTTTTACCCGTTCAACAGGATCACCCCCGATCAGGTTCTCATACGCTCCAATGGAGAAACTGAGTTTTTCCCGGTTAAATTGTTCCAATAACCGTTTAGCCTGATCAGGACCGAAATGGTCATAATCTAAGTGTGTAGCCACAAAATCCGTGCGTGTTCCATCATTCGGAAACACACAAATTTCTAATCCTTGTACTTTGATTTCCTTTGCTTTAACAATAATCTCATCCAGTGAATAGGATTTAAAAGCTGATGTCATTAACCAAATCTGATTGTTCATAGCGCTTAAATTTGTGTGGTTTTTTATTGTGTGGACAAGATAGTTCTTTTACTCTACATAAAGAACTAATCCTTTCAGATATTCTCCTTCCGGATGATAAATATTTACAGGATGATCAGCCGGTTGTGTCAGTTGATGCAGGATACGGACGTTTCGCCCGGATTGTGCAGCCGCACTGAATACAGCTAAGCGAAAGTTTTCTTTACTCACAACTTGCGAGCAGGAAAACGTAAACAATATACCTCCCGGTTTTATTTTTTCAAAAGCAATAGCGTTTAACTTACGATAGCCCTGCAATGCATTACGAAGTACATTTTTTATGTTTCGCAAAAGCCGGTGGATCAAGAATGATCAGATCATAGTTGTCTCCCATTTTTTCCAGAAACTTAAACGCATCTTCGGCATAGGCTTTATGTCGTTCATCATTGGGAAAATTAAGTTCTATATTTTTATTTGTCAATGCTATAGCTTTAGCTGAACTATCTACTGAATGCACCATTTCAGCCTCTCCACGCATCGCATAAACAGAAAAGCCTCCGGTATAACAAAACATATTCAATACGGAACGATTTTTGGAATACTGCTCCAACAAACAACGGTTTTCCCGTTGGTCAATGAAAAAGCCGGTTTTTTGCCCTTTTTGCCAATCGACATAAAACTTCAAATCGTTTTCCAAAGCTATATCCGTCGAGTGCCCTCCCAATAGATAGCCATCCTCATTGTCCAGATTAGCTTTAAAAGGAAGCGTGGCATCTGATTTGTAATAAATATTATCAATAGCATTTCCCATAGCTGCCTTTAACGCTTCAGCTATCTGCTGACGAGAACAGTGCATACCTACGGAATGTGCCTGAATAACGGCTGTCTGCGCATAAATATCAATAATAAGTCCCGGCAAAGTGTCTCCTTCACCATGAATAAGGCGATAGGTATTGTTGGTTTCCATATCTGCCAATCCTAACGATTTTCGTAATGAATATGCCGTTTCAATCCGCTCTTTCCAGAATTCGACATCAATATCACACTGTTTAAAGGATAAAATACGGACTGCAATACTTCCTATCTGGTAATGACCAATAGCTAAAAATTGCTTGTGAGCGCCATAGACTTCTACAACCTCTCCTTCTTCCGGATTGCCCTCTATGGCTTGAATAGCCCCTGAAAATATCCACGGATGAAAGCGAAGCAAAGATTCTTCTTTCTTTGGCTTCAGAAATATTTTTATCAGACTACTCATTTAAACTGATTCAGGTAATTATAGATTCTTAAACAAGCCCATGCATCAAGGGCGGCATATTTCTGTTGGGCTTCTGTCAACTCCTCTGCTTCCCAGTTGGTAAGGCGTTGTCCTTTTGAAATCTTTTTCTTAAACAGAATGGCATAAATCTTTTGCAGACTCACGTCTTCTATACCGAAATCACCGACATATTTTTGCAGATCAAGGAAATTAGTCAATTCGGCCTCCGTACGTTTATGTATAGCGCCAAAATCATCCCGTAAAGAAAGACCTATCTTTAACGTCGTATCATTTTCAAGAAAATCTACTAATGAATCCGGAATACCTATACGGTTTAACCGAAAAAGGAAGCAGGTCGTTTCGGTAGATATCTGCATTAATGAAATTTTATAACGCTGTCCTTTTTTAAAACTGGGACGCGTTTCCGTATCAAATCCAACACTGGTGAATTGCGTCAAATAGTCAATGGCCTTTTTCGCATCATCTTCTGTATTAATCAATACTATTTCCCCGGAGTATTCTTCAACAGGTAGCTGTGTGATTTCTTCTTTTGTAATAGATTGTGTAAAATTTTGTATCATTTGTTCTCTTCGGTTTCCAGATTATCTTCTTGGTTGTAGCGTATGTTATGTAGAGCTTTTAATGCATTTAATAGTTGTTGTCCCCAATAATCCCGGAAATTATTACGGCACAATTCTATTGCCGCTGTCATAACCTCTTCATTTCCCTGGCGAAATAAGGAGATAAAATTACCGGTATCCTGATATACATCCGCTAAATTTTCAGAAATAAAAGCGGCTATCGGCGTATCGCTATACTGCATATCCGGATGAAACGTCTCCAAATAAGTGTCTTTATCTGCAAGTAACTCTGCCATTCGAAAACGTACGGATTCATACATATCTTCTGTAACGGTCAGTTCCGGCTGTATATCCTCTTCCAATGACACTTCCGGCAATAAGGTAGCCTTCAAATAAAGCAATGGCAGAAGTTTAGTCATCTTATCCACAAAATCAAATAAATGATACTCCCGGGAAGTCTCTATTAATGAGCAATACTCTAAGGCTACTGTAACAAACTCAAGCGTATTCTTTTTGTATATCGGATTTTCTGTCATCAAGATAAAGTAAAAAATCTTAAAATGTCAACAATTGGCAAAAATAGGAAATTATTTTCAGTCGAAAGCATTTACGCTTATATGTTTTTGTATATCACAAAAAGAAAGCTGCCTGATGATGATCTGATCAGGCAGCTTTCTTTATTAAGCAATAAATATTATAATGCGCTGAACAATGTACTCAAATAAACTCGGGCTTTAACCTTCATTGATAATTTGATTTTCATTGTGTTCCGGTTTTCTCCCTGTTTAAACTTCACATCTGTTTTCCCGGTTACACTCAGATCGATTGTTTTTCGGTCTTGCACACCCCTTAAAACATTCTGAACGAAGTTGGCAAGTTCTCTGTCTGAAAATCTTTCAGTAATATCTATTATCCTGCCATTAGGTGTTGAATAGTCCTTATTGATTGTTGATGCCGTACAGATGAAATCTTTAATTCCCAGACCACTATCCACTATTTCCGGATTGGCCATTTCTACCGTTACTTTTTCTACAATCAAGTCAAATTTATAATCCTTATACTCCTTTAATGCTTTTAATCTGGGATGATCAATATTCAAATTCTCATATGCACCGGTAAATGTCCGCCAATTATCGTCTGACTTCAATTGATCAAGAGTTACAGGAATTTCAAGTGCAAATTCATCAATGGATATGTCCTTATGTATGAGGTCGTCAATCAAAGAACACGAAGTTGATGTCAGGAAAAAGAGCATAGTTAAAGATAAAATGAAAAGTCTCGTTTTCATAGGTTTACTATTAAGAGTGTTATACAATATTGTTCCAAACAAAAAAAACAAATAAACGTTTTCCTTAAGGGTTAAAAACAAAGCAAATATAGTGAAATTTCTATAAATAAAACAAGGACTGTCAATATCTTTTTAACAGTCCTTCAAATCTTTATTGAAATATATCCGCCATTTACATGTCTGTTACACTCCTCTCATCTGATTCATAAACGCGTAAACGGGAATATAAATAATCGATTTCCTCCTGCATAGCCTCCATTCGATCCAACATATTGCGTATAACATCAATGCCTTCTATATTAATCGACAAGTCGTAATATAGGCGTGAATATTGCTCCAAACGACCCAGTTGAGACAGCTCTAAGTAATGCTCACCTTCGATCATACGGATATCTATCAATCCTCCTTCTTCCAGCATCCAAATGAAAGATGGCTCTATACGGCTTTTCTGACAATAGTCACTTACTATTATTAATTCTGTTTGCATGATTCGGTTCATTTTTTGCTTAGACTTTGTAATTCAAGAAACAATTCCCGCTGACGTTCAGTCAGATCCGTAGGAATATCAACAGTATAGGAAACAATTAAATCTCCAAACTGTCCCTCTTTTTTATACACAGGAAAACCTTTTCCTTTCAACCGGACTTTACTGTTGTTTTGTGTTCCCGGCTTAATTGTTAATTTCACTTTTCCTGTCATCGTTTCTATAATCTGTTCCCCTCCCAGAACAGCGGTATAAAGATCTACTGAAGCCGTCATGTAGAGGTCGTCCCCTACCCGCTTGAATTGCTCATCTTCTGCGATCACAAAAGTAATATACAAATCTCCGGCCGGACCATTGTTCGCTCCTGCTCCACCTTGTCCTTTCAATTTGATGGTCTGCCCGTTGGCAACTCCGGCAGGGACTGTAATACGGAGGTTCTTATTATTAACCGTCACTACCCGCTTGTGCGTTTCTGACGCCTCTTTCAGAGAAAGATGCAATTCCGCCGTATAATCCTGTCCCCGAAAACTATAACTTGACTTCCCACCGCGTCGGGAACCAAACATCGATGCAAAGAAATCAGAATAATCCCCATCATCAGACGATGACCAGAATGTATTTCCTCCTCCCGTAGCACCTCCATATTGCTGGCGTTGTGCTTCATACTCATCCGCATGTTTCCAGTTCTCCCCATACTGGTCGTATTTTTTTCGTTTTTCAGGATCACTTAATACTTCATTTGCCTCATTTAGCTCCTGAAATTTACGGTGTGCTTCCGTGTTATTCGGGTTCAAATCAGGATGATGTTTTCGTGCCAATTTTTTATAGGCTTTTTTAATTTCATCCTGCGAAGCATTTTTATC
>JAJDIA010000041.1 GCA_030266465.1 Parabacteroides sp. OttesenSCG-928-G21
AGAAGCGTTTCCATTGGTATCGCTTTTTTCTGTCTTTCAACTTCCAGATGTTTTGTAGCGATGATTTGTTGTAGAATATCTTTCATCTGTTGTATGATTTAGCTGTTTATTTCTAGAAACTGTTGGAATACTTTCAGTGCTTTCCCGGAAGAGAGAGCTTCTCGTGCTTCATCAATACACGTTTCTATTGTTTTTTCAGGGCATATAACCTGAATGGCAAATGCTGCATTAACAACAACACAATCCGTTTGTGCCTTTGTACCTTCACCTTTTAGAACTTTAAAAAAGATTAATGCTGCATCTTCTGGTGTGTTTCCTCCATCAAGATCTTCTGAGTTACAACGTGTAAATCCTAATTGTTCAGGTGTGTAGATATCTTCAGTTGCATTTGACGCAACTTTAAATGGTGAAGTTAAAGAGATTTCATCGTAACCATCTAAGCTGTGAACAACCGCGAAGCGAGTTCTACTGTCCTGGTAGCTGTAGCTGTAAAGACGAAGCAATGGAAGATTGTATACACCCAGCAATTGATAAGCGGGAATTACCGGATTGGCTAGAGGTCCCAGCATATTGAAAAAAGTACGGACGGCCAGATTCTTACGAACACTTGCTACTGCTTTTAGAGCAGGATTAAACAATGGAGCATGTAAGTAGGTGATATGACATTTTTCTAAGGAATGTCGAAGGGTGTTCATGTTTGTAGTAAACTTTACGCCATGTTGTTGCATCACATTGCTGGCTCCGCTAACGGAAGTTGCGCCAAAGTTGCCATGTTTTACCACATTATATCCTGCGGCAGCAACAATAAAGCAGGAGGCTGTGCTTATATTGAAGGTGTTTTTTCCATCTCCTCCCGTTCCTACGATATCTATAGGACTAAAATCAGACAGATCAACCGGTAAACGCATTTCAAGGAGAGCCTCACGAAAACCGGCTAATTCGTCTACACTGATATTGCGCATTAAATAGACAGTAATTAAGCTGGCAATCTGTGCTTCATTATATATACCAGCCGTGATTCCTTGAAGAACTTTGTATGATTCTTCCCGGCCGAGGTATTGATGATCAAATAGTCTGTATAATATTTCTTTCATAAAACTTCGTATTTAATTTTTTAACCAGTTTTCTATAAGCGTTTTTCCTTGTGGAGTTAGTATGGACTCCGGATGAAATTGTACGCCACAAAGGTCATATTCACGATGCCTGATAGCCATGATCTGTCCGGATTCAGTTTCTGTTGCGATAACTTCAAGGCTCTCAGGTAGTTTCTCTTTTGAAACTGCCCAGGAATGATAACGTCCTGCTCGTATTCCGGGCCATAATCCTTTAAAGAGAGGTTCGTCTTGTTTTAGTAGGCGTATTTCGGAACATATACCATGACTTACCTGTGGTAGATTAATTAATTTCGCACCGTATGCTTCAGCAATTGCTTGATGTCCCAGACAAATACCGAGCATACTGTGTGTAGCTCCATATTTTTGTATGAAAGGGAGTAAGATGCCGGATTCAGAAGGAATCCCGGGGCCTGGTGAAAGTAAGATTTTATGGTAATGGGCGGCATCAGAAATAGAAATGGCATCATTACGATAAACATCAACTTCTACATTTAACTCACGTACAAGATGTACCAGATTCCAGGTGAACGAATCGTAATTGTCGATAATTAATATTTTTGTTTTCATAATTGTTGTAGATTAATTCTTTAACTCTTCGGCCATGACGATGGCTTTCTTTAAAGCGCCTAATTTATTGTTTACCTCTTGCAACTCTCGTTGCTCATCACTGGCTGCTACTATGCCTGCACCGGCTTGATAGAACAATTTGTTGTTTTTACTCAGGAATGAACGGATTGTTATGGCTTGATTTACGCTTCCATCAAATCCGAGAAAACCTATGCATCCCCCGTATGAACTGCGTTGATGGGGTTCTAATTCATGAATGAGTTGCATCGCACGTACTTTGGGAGCGCCACTTAATGTACCGGCAGGAAAGGTGTCGAGAAAAGCTTGAGTTGTGCTGTCTTCTGGAAGAATATCTCCGCTAACACGTGATACCAGATGGATAACATGACTGTAGTATTGTACTTCACGGAAGAAATCTACTTTTACATATTGGGCATGACGTGATAAATCATTGCGGGCTAGATCTACCAACATAACATGTTCTGCATTTTCTTTCGGATCGGTCAGCAGTGCTTCTACACGATTTCGGTCGATAGTGCTGTTGCCGGTTCTGAAAGCAGTACCGGCGATAGGATCAATACTGATATGCCGGTTAGTAATTTTACAATGCGTTTCCGGTGAGGATCCGAATATTTTAAATCCACCAAAATCAAAATAAAACAAATAAGGTGAAGGATTGATGTGGCGTAATGCCCGGTATACTTTAAAATCGTCACCACGAAAAGATTGCTCAAAACGTCTGCTCAAAACAACCTGGAAGACGTCTCCGCGATGGCAATGGGAGATGCCTTTACGAACGATGGAACAGAAATCATTATCAGAAAGGGTAGATGTTTCTTGTCCTATCGTTGTAAAATTGTAAGAAGCATAATTCCTATTTTCAATTAAGGTTTTTATTTGATTGAGAGTTGATTTTTCTCCCGGAGCAACTAACTCAACAAGTGTGAGTTCACTTTTAAAATGGTCAAATATAATCAAGTATTTGAAAAGGATATACCTGATGTCCGGAATCTCAATTTCGGAAGATTTATGCATCAAATGAACAGAAGGCTCTAAATGACGTATAGCATCAAAAGCAGTATAACCGAATAACCCGGAGGTATGTGCCGCATCTCCTGCTATTTCAAAATGATCCATGAAATGATCAATGGATTGGTTTAGCGTGTATTGTTCGGATAATGGGGTTATTTCCTCTTTTTCTCCAGGATATAGAGCCCGGACCAGACCATTGACAACACTGAATGTTGCGATCGGACATAAAGCTATATAAGAAAGGCTGTTTTCATTGCCATGAAAATCGGAACTTTCTAATAAAAGAGACTCCGGATAAATATCCCGAACTTTGAGATATACGCTGACCGGTGTATGCATGTCTCCTAATATTTTATTGCTTATTGCTTCGTAGCGGTATTTCATGATAGTACGGTAGGTGTTTTTGCTTGTTTGTTGAATGCCTGGATATAGGTCTCCATGTCTTTGTCTCCCCGTCCGGAAATCGTAACAACTACCACATCTTCGGGTTTGAAAGTTACTTTGTTTAAACATCCTAAGGCATGTGCGCTTTCTAATGCAGGTATGATACCTTCTAGACGGGTAAGTTCATAAGCCGCCTGTAACGCCTCTTCATCATTGACAGAAAGGAAGGCAGCTCGTTTTGTATGAGAAAGATAGGCATGAACAGGTCCGATTCCAGGATAGTCCAAACCTGCAGAGATTGAATAGGGTTCTGTTATTTGTCCATCTTCGTCTTGCATGACTAATGTGTAGGCACCATGAAGAATACCTTCGCGTCCTAAATGGATGGTAGCTGCACTCATACCGCTGCTTATTCCGAATCCTCCGGCTTCTGCCAGAATGATTTTCACATTTGGTTTTTCTAGAAAATGATAAAGGGTACCGGCAGCATTACTTCCTCCGCCGACACAAGCTATAAGATAATCCGGTTCGGGACGTTCAGTTTTTTCATTCAATTGCTGTCGGATTTCTCCACTGATAATGGATTGAAGACGCGCCACCATATCAGGATAGGGGTGTGGTCCTACAACCGAACCGATTATATAATAGGTGTCGGCTGGGTTACAACACCAGTCGCGAATGGCTTCATTCGTTGCATCCTTAAGCGTCATATTTCCTGATGTGACAGGAATAACCGTTGCTCCTAATAAACGCATTTTTTCAACATTCGATCGTTGACGTTCCATATCCGTCTTGCCCATATATACAACACAGGGCATATCCATTAATGCACAGACCGTTGCTGAGGCTACACCATGTTGACCGGCGCCTGTTTCAGCAATAATGCGTGTTTTACCCATATGTTTGGCTAATAGGATTTGTCCTAGCGTATTATTGATTTTGTGTGAACCTGTATGGTTCAGGTCTTCACGTTTCAAATAGATTTTGCAGCCGTACTTTTCACTTAATCGACGGGCATAGTAAAGAGGAGAGGGACGACCGGCATAGTCACGGAGTAATTGCCCGTATTCTTTTTGAAATGCCGAACTTTCCAGTACTTTGACGTAGCTATTTTGTAATTCCTCCACGCAGCGATGGAGAATTTCCGGTACATAGGCACCGCCGTATGGTCCGTAGTAGCCTTGTTGATTGACTTGATAAGTTTTCATATTCTGTTTATGTTTTTTAATTGATGATTTAATCGGATTGTTTTTCTTCTGTGCAGACCGGTATGTATAAAAACAAAAAGGTCTGTCGCAAGTGCGACAGACCTTTTGGGTATTCCTTTATCTATTTTTAGGGTATATACATGACTGGCCTTCGTTCTTTACGACTTTGTGAGTTGTAAGGAGCACCACCACCAAAATGTATTTACCATAACTGTTCTCATTTCATGCTATAATTTGATATTTCGTTGGCAAATTTAGCGATTTTATATCAATTTGCAAGTAATGTTGCTATTTTTGTCAGAAAAAATAATGAATTTCATTTAAGCTATTCATTTATAAGCGGGAATGTAGTGGTTGTATTAACTAAAAAAATATTTATATAGAGCAAAAACAAGTAGAAAAAGGGGGGATTTAAGTTGAAAAATATTAATTTTGTGCTTGTTTTACTCGCTGGGGAATGTTATTGTTAGTAGATGACTATTATTTTTTAGGATAGGGTAATCTGTTTTTACCGGGGATATACATAAAAACACAAGGAATATAATAATTATGAACTCTGAAGATGGGGTGTTGTCTTCAAACAAGTATGAAATAAGCAATGCAGAATGAACATTTAAGTCCACTAAGCAACAAAGGGGATAATTCAGAAGAAAGTCTAAGGGAAGAATTAAAGAAATTGCGCCTTTTAACTCGAATGGCCTTTAAAGCACATGATATTCATGCTTGCTCTATTGCAATTAATCCCGATACCGATACATATGAGGATAGTGTTATTACTATGCTTTATCACTGGGAACCGGGTAAGGAATTGCGTGAACGAATTACTTGGGAGCATTATATTTCGGTGTTTGATGCAGATGGCCTGGCTGCTTTTATGCGGGAATTCCCTAAGGTTGCCAAAGGTGAGATTCCTGAAGTAAAATTAGAATTGTCTGTTAAGTTCCCGGAATTCGATCGGTATTTATGGCGCGACTACACCATAACTGTATATGAAAGAGACGAAAGAGGACGTCCTACTGTTATCTTTGCCTGTTCTTCAGATGTTAATGCCCGTAAGATTCAGGAAATGAATCTGGAAGAGGCTATCGAAAAAGCGGAGAGAGCAGACAAGATGAAATCCAGATACCTGGCAGATATGAGCCATGAAATCAGAACGCCACTAAATGCGATTACCGGATTTGCGGAGTTAATGGCCTTTGAGGAGTCGGATGAGGATAGACTTTCCTACTATGATGTGATAAAGACAAACAATCAAATGCTGATGCAATTGATTAATGATATTCTGGATTTATCAAAGATTGAAGCGGATGTGGTAAAGATTAACTATGAGCCTGTGGATATAAATGATCTGTTTGATTCTGCATATGCGTCCGTGAAACTCCGTATGCCGGAAGGCGTAGAACTTATTGTTGAAAAGGGCCTGCCGGAATGTACATTTGGCACTGATCCCATACGTTTACTACAATTAATTACCAATATAGCGAACAACGCGATCAAGCATATCGCAAAAGGAAGTATAACACTTGGCTATGCCGCATATGATGAGAAACATCTACGTTTTTATGTGCGTGACACAGGCTTTGGTATTCCGGAAGAAAAACTGGCAAATCTTTTTGGCCGGTTTGCAAAGATGAATGATTATGCGGAAGGTATTGGATTAGGCTTAGCAATTTGTCAGGGATTGGTAGCTAAAATGGGAGGTGGAGATATTCAGGTAACATCAAAGCTTGGGGAAGGCTCTGAGTTCTCTTTTGTGCTTCCTTCGCATGATGAGTAGGTAGTTATTTATAATATCGGTTATAAATCTTATCGTATAAACCATTTTCACGAATCTGGTTGAACCAGTAATTCAGGCTATCAAGTAAAACAACGGACTCTTTGCGTAATACCCAGGACTGTAACTGGGTGAAACTTATATCTGTGGCAATATCTATTTCCGGATATCTTTCTTGTGCTTTTGCCGCAATTAATTGTTCACATACCGCATAGTCTATATCTCCTTTTGCAACCATAATGATGAGCTGTTCGGAAGAGTAAAGTTTGTCTTCTATGATGTGTATGGAGTCGCCTATTTCATCTTCGAGGTTTCGTAACCGGAGAAGGGCGGGGGAGTCTTTGGGGATATATAATGTTTTACCTGCTAATTCCAGGTGATTGCGAATCGGCTGAATGCTGTCATTAATACTTGCCGCGCGTTGCACTAAGACTTGTTTGTTTAGAATAATAGGATCGGTAAATAAAAAAGTTTCTTTCATTTCGCTGGTTATCGGAATATTACGGGCGATAATATCACAATTCCCTGAGCCAAGTTCCTGAAAACTTTTAGGGAGATTCATCTCTAACTGGATTTGAACTTCCAGACCGGATAAATCTGCAATTGCTTGTGCTAATTCGTATTGAAAACCTTTAACCGTATCGCCTGAAATATAATAGCCGGACTGCTCATATTCTGTGATGAGCCGGAGAACACCTTCCTGAGCTATTTCATGATAATCTCTGACGGAAGGTTTTCGATTGTTGACACTCCAAAGCAAGCACATGGTTATAACTGTTATTCCTAACAGAAACAGATAAAGAGAAAGCATTTTCCGCGATTTCATGTTCGTCTGTTAATTGTTGAACGTGACGGAGATACCAGCTTTTACCACCATCGGATCGAGTGGATAATGCGCTAAAGAGAAATAGTTGGGATTCACAAACAAGGAGCCTAAGTTGTATCCCATAACAAAGAATCGGGCCTGTTTCAGATGAAAATTAAGGTACGCGTTAATCAGTGGATAATTACCGACTTTGACTTTGTTTTCATCGTTTTGTAATTGGAATTGCAGGGTGCCCGGTTCATAATATGGCGCATAATAGGCGGTGTGGTAATGTACATCAGCTCCTAATTGAATGGTCAGAACCGGAACGGGCTTAAAAATGATATACATATTACTGTATGCGGTAATATCCGGAAGAGGAAGAACCTTTTCTTCACTACTTAACTGGTAGGCAACCTCATTCTCCCAACCAAAGATACCAAATCTGAAATCCTGTTTCAGCCGGGCCGTTATAACTTGTATGTTTCCTGAAAATTGTTCGGGAGTACCGGCAGAATTAAAATAGGTATAGTTATCCATACTATTCACGCCAAACATCAGGCGTGTACGGCTTGATTCCAGATCGATAACTCCTCCGGCATATACCTTGCGCTCTTTCTTTAATTTATTGTCCCACTGATAGTATCTGGAACTGTTTGTACGCATATAGAATGCCGGATTGACATTGTGAATGTAACCTTCGGCTTTTATTGAAGCATCTTTGTTGAATAAACGGAATCGGGTTTGCAACTCACCGGTTAACCGGAATTCTCCTATGTCATCTCCCGCTATGCCTAACTCACCACGTACGTTATATGTCAAAATGCTCCCCATCCGTTTGGATAGTTCCGCGCCTATATAGGTGGAAAATTCATCATAGGCTTGCATGGCTCCATAATCAAGGCTATCGGGTTTTTCTCCATCTTCCAGTTTTATTTTATCATCAGAATCACGTTTTTCATAGAAATCAGGCATTTTGTATTGTCTTTTTTCCATGTTGATGAAAGCGGTCAACCCGAATTTAGCCCAGTTCTGAAAACCTTCTCGTAGTGATAATCCGACAGTGTTTGATAATTTCCAATAAGAAGCCTCGTCATTTAATGAAATTGTATCCGGACGGTAACGGAAAGTATACGCTGTGTCGATATATGATGTCGCACCTTCTGATGCATAAGCATGTCTGCGGTTATCTTCGTATGAAATAGTATGGATGATACTGGATACAGGGATGAATTCTTTCATTTCAAATCCCTCTTCATCTACTGTATCTAACGTTCTGGTGAATCCCAGGTTGTACCGATGTGTCAAGAATAAGGTTTTACCACGTACACGATTAAAGTAGTCGGAATACCTGACATCGAAATATTTAGGGTCAACGTTTTGTTTTCCGCCTCCACCTAAATCGGGATCATCCGGATGAGTAATGAAGCGGTCGTTGGTCAATCCGCCGTTCTCATGGTAAACAAAGTTATAATTACTGATATAGGCTTTCATTGAATAACGATCGGATGTATAACCTCCGAAAAAACGATAGCTCAACAGTTTGTTACCATTGGAATTATAAACGCCGCGGCTGTAGATGTAATCAGCTTCCGCACCGATGTTTATACGTTTTCCAAAGTTCGTGGTAAGAACCCCTTTAAGCCGGTCGGAGTGGTTTGGACTGGCAAAGAGATCGGTGGTGTAATTTATATTGGTATAAGGTATTTTGGTATCATAAAAATAGGCATTATCCGTAGAGGTAATCCAATAGTCGAATGCATCCGCAAAAATGAAGTCGCGGGCCTCTTTTCGTTCTGTGAATATTTTAGATTGTGCAGCAGAGCCTACATTGGCTAAATATCCGATTCCTAAAGATTTACCTTCAACTAAAGTGCTGTTGGCAAAATTCAACCGATTGGTATCCATCGGTGCAATATAGGAATCACCTAAAAGCGGAGTAAGATGATAACCGATCACACGTGCTTCTACGGTTTCTTCATGGTCGTGATGAGACGAACCATCTGTATGATCATGGCTCTGATCGCGTTCATGTTCATATACCCCTTCTTCTGCCGGATGCAGATGTTCCACCTCCTGAGCATATACGGAAAAAATACTTCCGAGTAGGAAAATGAATATGTAAAAGCAATGCTTCATGGGATGCAAAGATAAAAGAAAAGGGCATTTCTAGGAAAGAAACGCCCTTTTCTTTATCTCTTTTTATGAATTATACCTTCTGTATGATCTCCATACCTTTTTTTATCGCGGCTTCATTCATAGGTATCAACTTATGATGACGTTCCGGCAATGATTTTTTGAGGCCTAATAATACATTTTCCAATTTAACCATCGGGACAATTTTCAGCAATCCGCCAAGTATCAGCATGTTGAATGCTTTTTCATTCTTCATCTCCGTAGCGGCATCCATCGCATCTACGCGATAAGTCTGAATATCCGTGCGTTTAGGTTTAGAATGAATACCATATCCATCATAAATAAGTATACCGCCGGGTTTTACCTTGCTTTCAAATTTTTCCAACGAGGGTTGGTTTAAAACAATCGCTATATCGTATGCGTTGAGAATAGGTGAACTGATAGGGTCGTCACTGAGAATGACCGTCACATTTGCCGTCCCGCCTCTTTGTTCAGGACCGTATGAAGGCATCCAACTAACCTCTTTGCCCTCCATTAATCCGGAGTAAGCTAAAATTTTACCCATGGACAAGACACCTTGTCCGCCAAATCCGGCTATAATAATTTCCTGTTTCATATACCTTCTTCTTTATTTTTCAGATCACCTAACGGATAGAAAGGAAACATGTTTTCTTCCATCCATTTATTTGCTTTGTCGGGAGTCGTTTTCCAGCCTGAAGAACAGGTGGATACAAACTCAACAACAGAAGTTCCTTTTCCGGCCATCGCATTTTCAAATGCTTTCCGTAAGCTTCTCTTTGCTTTTTTGACAGCAGCAGCCGTGTGTACACTTTGACGAGTAACCAGGCACGTCCCTTCCAACTTAGCCAGCAATTCACCGATCTTCAGAGGATGTCCGTTTAGCGCAATGTTACGTCCATAAGGGGTGGTTGATGTGGGCATACCTTCTAATGTAGTAGGAGCCATTTGTCCGCCGGTCATACCATAAATAGCATTGTTGACAAATACGATAACAATATTTTCCCCACGGTTTGCCGCGTGAATGGTTTCTGCCGTACCGATAGCTGCCAGGTCTCCGTCTCCCTGATAAGTGAATACCATTCGGTCCGGGTTCAACCGCTTTGCGGCGGTAGCTACAGCCGGTGCCCGTCCGTGTGCCGCTTCTATCCAATCGATGTCGATATAATTGTAGGCAAATACGGCGCAACCTACCGGAGAAACACCGATGGTTTTGTCTTCCAGACCCATATCTGCAATGACTTCTGCTATAAGCTTGTGGATTACCCCATGACTACAACCGGGACAGTAGTGCATCGGGTTCTCGTTCATTAACCGGGGTTTTTCATAAACCAAATTTTCCGGTTTTATAATATCTTTTAGTTCCATTTTTCTTATTTGTTAGATAATTATCTGAAAAAGCGGAGTGCGTATTGCACTAATCGTGTAACAACAGCAATACCACCAAGAATAAGAAACACCGTACGGTTATCTACGGCAAAAAAGCATACTACTGCTGCAATGGCCAATACCATAAAAAGCAACGTGAATATTTCGTCTGTCCTGCTTCCGCGCATCATAATTATTAAATCTTTACGGATTATTGATTCATTACAGATTGTTTAAACGCAGCTAAGATTTCATCGGGTGTAAAAACAATACCACCCAGACGACCAAAATGTTCTACTTTTACTTTTCCATTAGTGGCAAGACGAACATCTTCAACCATTTGACCTGCATTTAATTCTACGGATAACATCCCCTTCGTTTTATCGGCATACGTATTCAATACCTTAGAAGGGAAAGGCCAAAGGGTAATAGGTCTTAATAGGCCTAATTTGATACCTTCTTCGCGGGCTAATTCTACTGTTTTCTGACAAATACGCGCGGATGATCCGAAAGCCACCAACAAATATTCAGCATCTTCACAAAGAAACTCTTCGTAGCGAACTTCATTTTCTTCAATCAACTTATATTTAGCCTGAAAACGAATATTATTTTCTTCCATGGCCGCAGGGTCAAGTTCTAATGACGTTACCACATTCCGGTTACGTCCTTTTGTCTTACCTCGGGCAGCCCAGGGAGATTCTTTTTCTATCTCTTCTTCCGTTTTACGTGGACGATAAGGAGGAAGTATAACTTTTTCCATCATTTGCCCAATAATACCGTCGGCCAGAATGATAGCCGGGTTGGAATATTTGAAAGCCAGGTCAAATCCCAATCCGACAAAATCCGCCATTTCCTGAACGGATGAAGGGGCCAGTGTGATTAAGCGATAATCGCCATGTCCGCCACCTTTTACGGTTTGGAAATAGTCGGCTTGGCTGGGTTGGATCGTTCCCAAACCGGGACCTCCACGCATAATATTTACAATCAGACAAGGGAGTTCAGCTCCTGCTATATACGAGATTCCTTCCAGTTTCAGACTTATACCCGGACTGGAAGAAGAGGTCATAATCCGTTTTCCGGTACCGGCGCCACCGTATACCATATTAATGGCGGCCACTTCACTTTCCGCTTGAAGTACCACCATCCCGGTTGTTTCCCAAGGCATCTCTGCCATCAATGTCTCCAGAATTTCCGACTGCGGTGTAATAGGGTAACCAAAGTAACCATCAGCTCCATAGCGTATCGCTGCGTGCGAAATGGCTTCGTTACCTTTTAATAATTTTATCTCTTCTGACATAATCTTAGATTTTTACTTTATATATGGTTAAACAACCGTCCGGACAAACCTGTCCGCAGTTGGCGCAGCCGATACACTTATCCGGCTCTTTCATATAGACGTAATGATACCCCTTGTTGTTCACTTCACGAGGATGCAGTTCCAATACATCCGACGGACAAGCCACCACACATAGGTTACACCCTTTGCATCGTTCGGTATTAACAACAACAGCTCCTTTTATTTTTGCCATAATATGTTGAATTATAATATGATATTGTTTTTGCCGATAAATCGGCTTACAAAGATACGAAATTCTTTACTACCTGATAACTGTATTGGTGCCTAATTATGGTTATGAGCAGAAGACTGATAGATGAGTTGATATATTTGTATTATGAAGAAACTCTCGTTGAAATAATGACAAATCCCATTTGTGGCTTTTATAATAAACAATCAAATAATGTGTGTTTTCTTCTTTGTCCAATAGATCTTTTTCTTTCCGATCCGGAACTTCTCCGGGATTGTTTGGTATAAATCAAGCGGTTCCGAGTATTTACGTTTGAACCGCACCAGATGATAAAGCATTGCTTCAAACTGTTTCCGGTAAATCAACATCCCTTTATCCCATAACATATTGCCTGCAAAACCTTCTACGATCTGAAATTCAAAATAGGCTTTCAGTTTCTTTTCTTCATCCAGTCGCCTTACAACATGGGTCATGCTTTCCACATCCGTTTGAATCTGACTGTAGTGCAAACCTTTTTCAAAAGCTTCAAAGGCAAAGTTAGTCTCATCAAAGAAAAAATTGCGGGGATCGGTAAATACTTTCCGGTAATCTTTGCTTTGTCTGAATAGTTCTCTGCAATAGCGATTATTCCGATACAACGCAAAACAGCCGGTCAGGTAATCATGACGGGCGCTGATAATGTCATATTCATTCAACAATTCATCCGCCATAAACGCACGGATATCGCCGAAAATAACATCGACATCACAATACCCCCAGAAATCATAACCTGCGACTAAATCAGAAAAGATATATCCGTAAGCCGGTTTGAAATCGCACAGTTTATAACCCGATTCCACAGCGACATCGAATCCCAATACTTTGAAAGCATCAGTTTTAAACTGCTCAATGGAATACGGAATAATCTTCACATTGGCCGGTATTTCCAGGTCAGGGGTTTCGTTATCTGTGAAAATAACAAAATCAATGGTTGGGTTATAGCGACAGGAATGCAGGAAGTAAGGGAAATACCAGGGATATTTTCCTATATAGGCGATAATGAATAGGATTTGTGGCATAGTGTATATTATTATTATGTAAATTTAATCCAATTAGCTTAGTTATTCGGTCGGATCAGCTCCGGCCTCAACTTCCCAATCACTATCACCGGATTATCTTCTTCGTCCATCTTTTGCACCAACTCTTTTAGCTTTTGATGGGCGGCTGGGTCTTTGATCTCATGGGCTGCAAAATATTCTTCGGTTAAGAATTCTTTCATGTCTTCCGCCTGCCATATATCGACCAGTTCATTGTCCGACGTATAATACCTGGGCCAGAAAGATAGGCTGCCATCCAGGTCATTAACAAATCCACGTATAGGAGAAATAGGATCAGTGTCTAATAATTGTGTTGTCTGATTGACTATATCATATATGCCGAACAAGTCCCGGTATTCAGCACCTTCTACAATTTGATAACCAGAAGGAATCACGACTGATCTTCTTTTCCCTTTTTCCGGGAAATAAAATTTACCGGAGAGATTGTACGCTCGAATACTGAAAAAAAAGTGATTATGAGTGCCAATCATAGACCAAGTAGATGTAGGAAGCATGATTTCATCATTTATTTCTCCCGGTACTCTACTTTCTCTTTTTTCTTTCGTGTTGCTATATTTTCCTAAATCAAATACTAATTGGGGAATCAGTTCGTTTTGTTCATTCAAATAGAATAAGGTGTCATTCGCTATTTCTTTCACATAAATACGTTTGCCTATTCGATAGGGCTTCATAGAGTCATCAGTCCAAGGTGCTATTTCACGTGTGCGGTTAAATTGTACATAATTATCAAAAGATTTTATCACTTCCGATGAATCATCAAATAAAACAAAATTATGGAATAGGTCGCCTTTATAATTAGGAAAATGCCCTATAAATAAATTATCACGCACAAAAAAAACGTCGTGTAGAGAGCTTCCATGTATGCTTTTAGGTAACTCTATCGTTTGATGGAAAACGCCATCCCAGGAATATTTTAACAAAGTACGAAAGGTCTCAAGATATAAAGCTTGATTTTTTTCATCTATCGTAAATCCGGTTAAATAATTGAATTCACCGGGGCCTTGCCCGTAGTTCCCTATCTGACCCAGAAACTGCCCGTTACGGTCGAATGCGTAACAGTAACGAAAACCCCGCACAAAAATATGTGTAGAGGTAACCAATAATTCCAAGTTTTCATCTGCAAACAGACAATTATCGTTCGTCTCTAAAGAAATATACTCCAGCTCAGCAATATATTGACTAACAGGTACCTTCTCATAATTCCCAAGATTCTCAATAATATCGATCACGGGGATATCACCTGTTTTATCCGAACTACTTTGACCACAGCTGAGCAATATAAGACAGGCAGATAACAAAAAATGAAAATAGAGGAATATTCGCATAGTTTTTTTGATTTTCAAAGATTAACCTCTCACTATTGCGATTTGTAATTACTCAGTTTGAATCACACAAACCCAATAGTGAGAGATAGGAACTTCCTTAATAATTGAAGAAATATTTTTTTAATAATATTCAACAATTATTAAGCATACCAGCAATCATTAGGTGTCGAATCACAACCCGCACAACTGTAGCCTCTACATTCATCTGGACTAGAACCAGCACAAGTGCCAGTGATCAATGTCCCATCACAAGTACACGAACAGATAACACTTCCCCCTGTAATGTTCTTCATCTCCTGTGGAGTTAGAACTTCACCGAGACCACTTAATGAAATTTTCTTTCTTTCCATATGTATATGAATTAAAAGGTTTATAAAAAATGTATAATTCTCATTTGTTGCAGTTGGTGATAAAATTAAGCGTTATAATTATGCGGGAGACTTAATGAGAGAGTATTCCTTAAATGCAACAAGCCTCTATTGTCTTTTTCACAATGATGTTCTATGGGTTCTATCTCATGTTGTCCAATCTGACAGAATCGCTAATTATACAATCAACAAAATCAACCCTTCAAGCAATCGATTATTTACTCTTCCTTTTGAAAAAAAAGAGATGCCTATACAACTACCGAGTGGTGGCTTAATACAAATAGGAGCAATCTGTCTTCTTTCTACTTACAATGAAAATGTCGTTGCTTCTTTTAATATT
>JAJDIA010000042.1 GCA_030266465.1 Parabacteroides sp. OttesenSCG-928-G21
CACAACGAATGGAAGAACCGTCCTCAATAATCAATACCTCAAAATCTGTATACGTCTGCTTCGTTAAACTATCCAATAGTTCATGGACCTCAGCCGGACGATTATAAACAGGTATAATTATGGAATAACGAGGCATTACTTCGCCGCTTTTTCTTCTTTATTTTCCATTTGATAATTCTTCCATACCTGCCAGCCCGACCAACCAATTACGCCTATAAGCAACAGTAAAATAAGGAAAGAACTATAAGCCGAAACATTTGCTGCCGTAATATATCCTTCCGGAAGAAATTCAAAACGGATTGTATGCTCACCTGCCGGAATACGCATAGCGCGAAGTGTCCAGTCTGCCCGGAAATGAGATGCCGGTTGTCCGTCAATTGTGACTTTCCAGCCAGGATAATAAATTTCCGAAAAAACAGCCAATTGTTCAGAAGCGGCTTTTGATGTATACGTCAATCGATTCGGACGGTATTGTTCTAAAACAATCGTCGCTGTTGAATCCGGCCGAGAAGTAAAATCTTCCAGGTCTGCAGCAAATCGCTTGTCCACTACCGCTATCTCCAAAGGATCAATACGGTTTAACGCTTCAATCTCCGCATCTGCATTTTCAACGATTTCTACATCTTCCACAAACCAAGCATTGCCATAAGCAAATGGGTTTTGTATGGGAGGATAATCATGGTTATGGATAACATAGCGGGTATTGAGCATATTTAAAGAGGGCGTATTCGCCATTGCCCGTTGAATATCCGCAGTAGTTTCTGCTCCTTGTAGCATTTCATTCATTTCATTCATCAAACGATGATCTATCAGTTCCTGATAGCGACGTAATTTCACAGCGTGATAACCACCAATGGAATGATGGAAATAAGAGACATCCGTACTCTGGAAGGGATTAGCCAATTCCAAAACACGAAAAGATTGATCGGTATCTTTGAATATTTCATTGTCAGCTACACGGGGTTTATATACCTCCGTAGGACTTTCATTTACATAATGAGAATCATTCAGGTAACGTTTGTCTACTCCCCATAAATCCACTGTAATTAAAATCGCCATTCCTGCACTGACATAGATAGCAGTCTGTTGTTTATTTTTTGCTTTCCAATACCAGAACAACAATGCCGCTCCTGCCAAAATAAACAGAAGGGAACGTAATGCATCGGAGGAGGCTAACGATTCCCGATCGCTTATCAAAGCATTATAATACCAATCAGGGTATTGAGCCATATAATAGGCATCATACTGCGAACGGAAATCAAGGAGTAAGCCTGGCATCAACCAGATAAGTAAACAAATACCTCCGGTAATACCTAATGCCCAAAGGAAACCTTTTTTCATCTTCGCCTCATCTACCTTCTGACGAAAAATCTCACATAATCCCCAAATTCCGACAATAGGAAAAACTAATCCGGGAATGACCAAGGCCATTTCTACCGTACGGAACTTGTTGTATAAGGGTAGGTAATGAAACATAATGTCATTAAACGCATCAAAATTTCGCCCTAAGGCCAGGAAGGTAAGAAACAATGCTCCACCAAACATCCACCATTTCATTGAGTTGCGCACCACAAACATGCCCAAAACAAATAAGAAACAAACCAATGCTCCATAATAAACAGGTCCGGAAGTCGATATTTTATCTCCCCAATAGCCATAGGACTGAATCTCACGTCCTACCTGAGCTCCATTTCGCCTCATCTCTTTATATAATTCGGAATCAGGGCCAAAAGTAGCGACAGTGCCACCCCCATAAGCATTTGGGATCATGACGGTAAGTAACTCCTCCCAACCATAACTCCACTGAAAAGCGTAATCTTTATCCAAACCCGTGGAAGCTTTTTCAACTCTTCCTGTTTCATCCGGTTGTGGAGTTAATTCGGATGGTCCGCGAATAGAATATTTCCCTAATTCCCAGTTAGAGTACATATGCTGTGCATTAGGCATCACTGCTAATATTACACAAGCGGCCATGATCAGAGAAGATTTGATTAAATCGGTATAATCCTTTTCTTTTATCATTTTTACCAGATACCCAATATAGATAAACAGGCAAAGAAGAACTAAATAATAGGTAATTTGCATGTGTCCATTTGCCAAAGAATAGGCAACGCCTAAAAGAAATAAGACCCCTCCCCATAACCAGGATCGCCGGAAAAGAAGAATCATACCGGCTATGGTTAATGGCATATAGCCTATCACATAGGCTTTAACGATATGTCCTACTTGTATGATAATAATATTATAGGAGGCAAAAGCAAAAGCTATTGAACCGGCAATAGCCAGCCACCAGTTGACTTTCATTACACACATGAGGATATAAAAACAAACTAATGCTGTAAAAATCATGGCAGCATGCGTATAGCCAACTTTTTTAAGCCATCCGTCAAATATACTAAATGAGGGAAGATCAGGCGCCGGACTACCATATCCCGGTCCATAAGGCATACCCGCAAACATCGCATCAGACCAGGCACTAAATTCTCCCGGTTCGGCTGTTTCAGCATATTTTTCAACATGGCTTCCTCCCATTCCGGTTGCTTTAACATTATCACTTTGATCGATAACCTTTCCGTCAAATACCGCCGGAGAGAAATAGGCCATTACTAAGCCTAAAAACAGTATGACAGCAACAATATGTTTGCCTACTTTATCCCAAATAACTTGTTTTGATATATTCATTTTAGTATTGTTTTATCGTAAATCGTGACAAATATATGGAAAATTACACCCTTCCTTTAATCCATTTCGCATAATAAAAACGAACTGCAAACCAAAGATGCAGAAGAGAGGTCGTTATTTTCCCATAATAATGACTCATAATCGCATAACGCTCCTTCAGTGAAGTCTTTCGTTGTTGCGTAGTTAATCCGCCATCTAAAAAATTTGAAAGTGTCAGATGGGTATTATAAATAGTTTCTGCTTTTTTCATGCACCGAATACACCAATCAAAATCAGATGAATATCTATATTTCAAATCGTATAATGGGGCAATAGTGCGTTTTGAGATAAACGACTGATGACAAACTAACATTCCCATTCGAAAACTTTTCCAGGTTAACTTTTCCGGCGTGCTTAATCGACGCATTCCTAATAATTCTCCGTTTTCATCAACTACAGAAGTTTCTCCATAGATAATATCCGGCAGTTCTGAAAGTCGTTCAATTTGTTCTACAATCTGCTGAACAATATCTGTTGCATTCAGCTTATCGCCTGCATTTATAAACCAGACATAATCACCGGTTGCAGCTTGTAATCCTTTATTCATCGCATCATACAACCCCTTATCCGGTTCACTTATCCAATAGGATATCTTTGAGGCATATTTACGGATAATATCGACTGTTCCATCAGTTGATGCTCCATCGATAATTATATATTCAATATGTGGATAGGATTGGTTAAGGATACTTAGAATAGTATCTTCCAACCAACGGGAGGCGTTGTAGGTGATGGTGATGATGGAGAAGGTAGGGGAATACATTTTATTTATTCTTAGTCAACAAATTTTTGTATAGTTCAATGTATTTCTCCGAAACAATTGATTCAGTATAATTATTCTGTATCTTATTTATACAGGACAACAATAACTCATCATTAGAATTCGCAAATGCCCAATTAATCCCTTCTGCAAAATCTTCAATATCATCTGAATGAGCCAGATAGCCATTTGTTTTATGGTCAATAATATCTGCTTGTCCTCCATTATCAAATGAAACGGCTGGGCATCCGCAAGCCATACTTTCAATAATTGTTTGGCCGAAAGACTCGTAGTAAGAGGGAACAACAGTTACATCAGCAGCCGAATAGAGGTCTGAGATTTTATTTATATCATTTAATGACCCCAGATACAAATAAGGGATTAGCAAATCGGCAAAAAAAGAATGTTTATTTTTTATATCACCAAATAGAATGAGAAGTAAATCTTCTTGTTTGTGTTCATAATTCTGTACCAGAAAAGAAAGTGATTTTTTAAGATTATCAAAACCTTTGATAGGATCATTCAGATTTGCTGCTCCCATTAACATAATGCGCTTATTTAAAGGTAGTGAAAGGGCATTTCGAACAGCCTTTTTTTCTTTTGGGTAAAAAATGGAAGAGTCAATGGTATTTGGAATAATAGTTACACTTAATTTGTTCGTTATGGAACTTTTTCTTACTTTTTCCGCTAACCAATTGCTGACTGTAACAATATGGATATTGGACTGAGCTATAAATTTCTTTTTCTCCCAGATTTTATAGGATAAGTCGCGTTGATTACCAGAGCTTAGATATGGACAATTTCCGCATTTTTCAGTAAATCTTTTACATTCCCAAGCATGATGGCAGATACCTGTCAAAGGCCACATATCGTGTATTGTCCAAACGATCGGCTTTCCTGAACGTAAAAGACATTTAATCCCTGATAATGACAGAAACCCTTGATTGATCCAGTGCAAATGAAAAACATCAACTTCGTTAGCCACGGCGTATTTATTTACATTTATCCCTGTATTTGCTATAGATACTTTAAATAGCAACTTATAATTGAGTCTGTTTGATAAAAAAATAATCAATCTTTCCCAGGAAAAACGTATAAACATTGCTATTTCTCCAATTTTAGTCTCAGATGCGCTTAGCACAGATTTATCATAAGAGTTTTTTTTTGCAACAATAGTTTTAACCTGGAGTTCTCTTTTTTGCAATGCTTTCATTAAGCGATTGGCTGCAACAGCGGCTCCTCCTCCATTTTCATATGTATTAAAAAAAAGAATTCTCACAGATTACTTTTTACGCAATAATATTTGAGGGCTTAATAATATTTTTCGTACTGCTTTTATTTGAGTCCATAGAACCTTCTTTGAAAGAAACCACTTCAGAGTGTTCCATAATCCTATTCGATGATTCATTTGATCATCTATCAGATACCTATAAATGAAATATTTAGACCTCCCTTGAAAGTGTAAACATAAAAATTGAATGAACGATTCGTTGTCTATTAGTTTCCCATAGGGTAGATTGTTGCGCCAATATATTTTTTTCAGTCCGCTTTCCATCTCAAATCCAGAGGATACCGTTATCGCTCCGTCAAAACAAACATTATTTTTAGGAATAGAGAGATCAAGCACATTGTTGGAGATATTTTCCTGATACCATGCAAAGGCAGTCATATCGCTAATCCCTCCTCGGATATTTTTTTCGATAATTTCCTCTCGATAATATTTTTCTAACTTTTGTAGGATTTCTTTGTTTTCATAAAAAGACATCATGCAATCACATAATTTACCTATTGATGAAGAATTGAATAGCGAATTCCCTGGCCCAATTCTATGACAAACTGTAAAATCGTAATTCAGATAGTTATTGAATACTTCATCTATATTACAGAATAACAGTACATCGGAATCAAGACAGAGAAAATGGCTAAACTTATGTTCTATAGCGAAATCTTGAATAATAAACCACCTTTGGAAGCAAATTAATTCATATTTATAGGGGTTTACCGACATGTGCTTATAGACTTGTTCAAACTTATCCGCATTTTCCATGTATTGGCTTATATCGCAATGTTCAATAAAATCATATTTATTTGTTGACTTGTCGCTTATCAGGAAAATACGACTGTGAGGATTAAATAACCTCACTTGTTTCAGAACAGGGGAAAGATAGAAACTATCTCCTTTGTGTACGATAATAATTGGGATATTTGGCATCATATTTTTTTAAAAATATATCTGATTAATCGCTTATAAGAAAAAAAATTATTCCTTATCGTAGTATTATCTATCACGTAGTTAGACAATATATACCTAGGGTGTTTTAATGGGGAGCCCATTTTTTTTGCTAAGACATGAAATTTTTTTTGCTTTTTGTTGAAATGAGTAGCGTTTACATTTTCTAACCCGATATTCTCTACCAGATTTACATATGGGTAAATAGATAATTGGTTCTGCACTCTCAGCATGAACATATATTGAACATCCCATGTATTAATCTTTTTCCCTCCAACTAAAGTGTCTGAAATGAATGATGAAAAATAGATTTCTTCTCGTATATTTTTAAATAAAGAATTCATTTTTGACTTGTCTTTTCTCACCTCTTTCCAATAAGTAAAATCCACATCATAATTCTTCCATACACGACGCCAAGAAGCCCAACCCCATATATGGGAAAAAGAACAAAAGTCATAGCTCAAATTTGGATTAACAATTCCTGGAAAAAAATTATTCCCGCCTATATGGCCGATCCTATCATCATCTTTGTACCGAATAAGAAGTTCTTCACAAAAAGGGAAAAAAGATAAATCCGGCAGACAATCGTCTTCTAGTATTACTCCATATTCTTCCTGTTCAAAAAACCAAGTTATTGCTTCTGACACAGCAATTTTACATCCTAGGTTTTTATCCCGGTACAATGTTTTAAGCTTACAAGGCCAGTCGATTTGATCAATAATTGTACGGGTTTCTTTGCATCTCTCTAGCTCATCCGGTTTACCCTCCCTTGCTCCGTCGGCAGCAACATAAAGCTTGGAGGGTTTCATATTTCTTATTTGTTCAAATACTTGTTTTGTTGTATCCGGACGATTAAAAATTAAAAATAATATAGGAGTATTATACATTTGTCATTTATACCGCTTTGACATATATCTAAAATAATCACTACAAGAAATTGGAAAATATAATGCACGTAAAAAAGTGAAAAAATTATTAGATTCGATAACATGGAAAAGATATTTTCGTCGCCGAATACATAGTAATGTAAGAGACAAATATGCTTTTATTCCCTTCTTTGAATGCCATAAAGCTATTTGTTCAGCATATTTTTTAGAGGAAACTTCCGGAAGTCCCCGCAGTAATAGATACATTTCTCCAAAATACATTCTTATTTTCCTTCTCAATTCTACATATAAAAAAAATGTTCTATAAATAGATTTTAATATATTTACTAAGTTTCTATTATTACCATTTCTTTGCATTACAGGCAAAGTGTATGTTGCAGAAGCTATATGCTCTCTATGTTTCACCAAAACTGATTCGCAAAATGATATTTTATTGAAAGAAGATGCAATTATTGATAATAATTGATCATATAGAATAAAAGAATAATTCTCACAAATGAGATATGAGAGTAAATCTCTCTTCATTAGAATCGTATGACCTGGAACAGCTGAAGCTACATGAATTAATCGTTCTGCTTTAAGGTTCGGAATTCTTTTATCAAATTCCAACAATTCACTATTTGTTGAAAAAGGCTGAGAAAATCCAGTAGAAAGCCAATTGTCCCCTATAGAATTTATTTGTTTTTCTATTTTATCCAATTCCCAAATATCATCTTGATCTGATATTGCTATATAATCGCCTGTTGCTTTTTCCATAGCAGAAAAAAAATTCTTATTAATCCCTTTTTGTTCGAAGTTTCGAAATATGCGAATGAAAGGATTTTTTTTATGATATTCTTCAAGGATAGAAAATGTTTTATCCGTAGAACAATCATCTTGAATGAGTAATTCATGAATCGGATAAGTTTGATTCAATATGGAATCAAGTTGAGAACAGATATACTCTTCACCATTAAAAGTACACATAATGACTGAAACCTTTATATATTTTTGTTCTCCCAACATTAGATTAATAAAATAAACTTAAGTACTATTAGACTATTTTTTATAAAAACCCACACATTGTAAACAGAAAATAGCAGAGAAATTTTATTTTTTATTTATCTTCATTTCATTTTTTACATATTCTGTCCTGATTACAATAAAACAATCATTCGTTATCCAAGAAAATTTTTTGTTCTCCAGTAACCCCTCTTTTCCCATGGAGATAACCGATAATCAGCCCTTTACATTTCATATATTTTTCTTTTTCATAACATAACACAAAAAAAAGTCTTTTGTAAAACCAATAAAATAAGAAACCCTTCCAATTTGCCCAAGGATATAATCGCATTGTTATTATTCCGTTTCTTACAATATAGTATGACCTTATAGGAGAATATTCATTTGGGAAAAACGTTTTCCATAAAAAACGATATTTCTTTTTCTGATATCCTACTTTATGTACCAGATTAACCAAAGGAACAATTTTGGTAGGAATGTTGTTCTTCCTAGCTCGCATACAAAATTCTAGATCAATTGAGTCTATAAAAAAATCATCCCTAAATAAACCGATTTTATTAAAAATACTTATTGGATAGATACTTCCTGAAGTCATATTTGCTTCAACTTCAATAAGTGATGCTTCAGTAGGATCGTACATTTCTTTGCCGTATATTTTATAATTAGGAGAGTATATTATTTCTTGATTCGTTTTTTCTATGATTTCAAGGTAAGTTTTAAATTTATTACTTTCAAAATAACTATCTTGATCCATTGTTAAAAGATGGGTATAGCCATTTTCTATGGCGTAATTAACGGCTTCATTCAGCGCTTTCCCAATACCTACATTCCTGTTTAATCCCATTTTTTCGAGTTTAGAACTTTGTGGTATATATTCCGCCTTCTCTTCAGGAGAGTTTTCCCAAAAAATTAATTTATCAATATAAGGAAGATATGAATTTATATTAAATTTTAAATTAGAATCAGGGAAATATACTATAATTATTCCTAATATTCTCATATAGAAGGTAATCTTAAATAATATTTGATTTTTTCGATAAAAGTGTTCTTTTTAGGGCCTATGTATTCTTCGTTTATCTGTTCAAAAGAAGGATTACCAACCATTATGGCTTCCGGTTTTTTTATTTTCATTTTCTCTATAACTACCATGCTGTCATAAAAACACAAAGATTTCACCGATTTGGTAAAATCATCTACCAGTAATTTATTAAAATGTCATGCGGTCAATTTATCTATAAGTTTCTTTGCATACTCTATGAAAGTTCCTTTACGAAGATATCCTCCCCATATGTAGGCCAATAAGATGTGTGGCAGTCTCGCAAATATAGACACCATCTTCTTTTACATGGTCAAATAATTCTTCAAACGTGATTATTTACTGTTGCATTGTATGCCCTCCATCATCAATTAGAATATCGACTTTTGGAATTTGTTCTTTTAGCCATTTCAAATATTTTCGGTCAGATTGGGATCCGATAAATATTTTGACATTCTCCTCTTCTAATGGTTTACATCGAGGATCAATATCAAGTCCATAGATGGGGAAATAACTATCCCATTTGTGAATCAACCTACCTTCGTTATGAAGAAACAGTTCTTTTAATGTTTCTTTTTTGATGTTCACCCTCTCATTCATAATTCTTTTTTCTGCTATTGATTAAGAATTGTATGCTTTCTTTGAATATTACGGAATTTGTTGCTTTCATAATTATCATATATAGTATGATCGATAAAACTATTTTGAGAACAAGAGTCATATATATATATTCTATATTATAAGTAATGAGCCATACAACTGCAAAAGTCCCAAGAGTGATAGTGAGATAGGGCAAAATATCCTTTAACACTTCCCATATCCGTATTCCTATCAATTTATTCACAAAATAATGCCAAACGAACAATCCAATAATATTACATCCCACATAAGCCTTAATCATCGGAAAGATGCCCAAAGGAAAAAACGCGAATACAACAATTAGCTGTATCACATAAATACACATATTCCCGCCAAAAAGGATATTGGATTTTCCATAAGCTATGAGTATATTTGTATATAATGTCGATAGATAAGCAAACGCACCCCATACGGATAAGATTTGAAGAAAGGGTATGCTATCCATCCATTTTTCTCCTACGGTTAATAAAATAAACTCTTCCCATACGAAAGCCAACCCAAGCATGGCTGGGAAAGAGACAAATGATCCAAAGCGAAGCATTTTCCGAAAAACACTTAACTGACGGGGAATATCCTCTCTTACCTCTACAAAAATCGGTTGAGCTACACTACCAATCATTCCGGTAATTGTCGTTAAACCCATCCACATCCACTTATTACCTTGCGAATAATAACCAACTTGTTCCACAGTATAAAATCTTCCCAGTAAAATTGAAAAAATGTTACCATTTATTTGCCCCAAAATATTTGTAGCAAACAGCTTGGAACCAAATCCGAACATTTCTTTTAAAGGAGCAATATGAAATGAAAAGGTTGGCTTTAACGGTGAAAAATACCAACGTAAAAGAACTGCCATCAATGTTTGTGATACGGTCTGTATAGCTAAGCCCCAATAGGCAAAACCTTTTAGAGCTAAAATTAACCCTATAATACTGGAAACAGAGACAGCAGCAATGTCAATCTTTGCCCGCTCTTTCACCATCATCTTTTTAAAAAGTATCGCATTGTGAGCAATGCCTGTGCTTCCAATCAGGAAACTGAGAAAAAGGAAACGGGAAAGAGAAATTAATTCCGGTTTATCATAAAACTGAGCAATGAATGGTGCAGAAAAGAACAGGATAACATAGAGTAGTATTCCGGCAAATAAACTGAACCAAAATACGGCATTATAGTCCTCATGTTTGACCTCTTTCCGATTTATTAGAGCAGTAGTAAAACCACTATCCAGAATCGTATTCGCAATAGCCGTAAATATAGCCAACATCCCTGTCAGTCCATAATCATCCGGCGAAAGAATACGCATGATAATAATTCCAAAAACAGCACCTATGATTTGCTGTAAGCCATTACTTAATCCTCCCCAAAATAACCCTTTTGCTGCTCTGGTTTTAAGCGATTCTTCACTCATAAAGTAGTTCCTCTTTTACTTCTAAGTATATTATAATTTCGGAATATTTTTTCTGTTAATAAACATAGAGAAAGAAGGACAAATGAATGATTCAATAAGAAAATTTTAAGCTTATTCCCTAATTTGTCAGAATCTAAAAAGCTTTGTTTTAACTTTTCATCAACCTTAAATTGGTTTAACAAAATTGCTCTTTGCCTGAAAGGGAGATCAATACTCCTCCATAAAAAAGAGTGTATGGCTGATAATATGTAAAAGTCAAAAAATAAATTCCATTTTTTATCAGTAGAATATTTTTCTTTATCTAAAAGAAGGTGACGTGCTAGAATCAGAAAATCTCCACATTTTTTCGGAGTTGTTACTTGTGACACAGAATTTCTATTCAATCGATAATAATATACTTCCCCTTGTATATAATTAACACTTTCTGCACAACAGAAAATTTTTGGAATAAATTCCGTATCTTCATAAAATACACTCTCTACATAAAATAGTTTTTTATTCAATAAAAATATCCTTTTACACAAAACCAAGAAAGGCAAAACCGACATCTTTGTTTCAACAATTTTTTCAAATTTAGGCATTGGCATAGAAACGACTTTTACTCCTCCGTCCTGATATCTATAACAACCAGAGAATAATACCAAATCTTCTGTAAACCCTATTAATCCAGATAAACAATTTTCCTTAATCCAATCATCTCCATCTATAAACCAAATATAATCACCCTTTGCATTCAGTATTCCAAAATTACGAGCTCCGCCTGCAATTTTATTCTCTTGTGTATGTACAATTACATTCGGATATTTAGCAACATATTCTTCAATAATCGACAAACTATTATCTGTAGATCCATTATTAACCACTATTATCTCATAATCAGAATAGGGTATATCCTGCTTTAAACAACTATCCAAGCACTTTGCGATATGCTTTTCTTCATTGTGCACAGGAATAACCAATGATAGTTTGATACTATTCATATTTTTTGTTTCTCAAACCTTACCACCCCTCGTCTCATCTCATTCCCTATATATAGATAACCAGACGTTATCAAAGTCTTAAAGGACAAATCTTCAAAAAAAGATTCTATATCTCTTTCATCTTCCCGATTATGGTATATACATATCGAACCATAACTATTTTCACACCTTTGGAGTGTATTAATACACCCTTTTAACGCCTTCAATTCAGCTCCTTCTATATCCATTTTAATAAAAAGATTCTTAGGAAAAGATGCCAAAGTGTTACTAAAAAAGCTGTCTAATGTTATAAAGTCTCCTTCATTAGTATCGCTCACATATTTTTTCACAATAGTAACCTTCTCCTTCCATGGTTCAAAGGTAGCATTAAGAGCATCCAGCCACTCTTCCTCACATTCAAACAAGTAGGCATGATCTATATATTCTATGGTATCCAATGAAAATATTCCTTCAGCAGCACCGACATCCAATAATATTTTCCCAGAAAGTTCTTCATAATTTCCCACATAACGATGCGCACTCTGTTCATCTTGCTCTATTAACAAGCTTCTATATGCTGTCTCTATAGCAATAGTATCCATTTTTTTTGTGAAATATAATTTCTTCTCATTATGTAATACATAACGAAGTTCTTTCTCCGAATCAAACAAGACCGTATAATCACGTTTTATATATTCATTCACCCATTCATAAGGATAAGGACTTAGTCCTATTTCCCCTAAAATCTTTTCCGCCTTTTCCTTTTCTGTCTTAGGAGAAATAAACGTGTAGCGAATTGCATATCCTAAGCACTTCCAATAACCTTTTGGATTTCTAGTAAAAGATAACAAATCTCCAAGAAACAGCCTATATATCTTCTCCCTTAGCTCAGGCGAAACATGTTTTCTATACAATTCTGTTAGCATATCTTTCTATTTTCTATTTCATATTCTCAAAATACCCCACCGTCCTCTTCAGCCCCTCTTCCAAGGCCACTTTCGGTTCCCAGCCATTCAGTTTTTCTTTTGCTAAGGTAATGTCCGGTTGTCGTTGTTTCGGATCGTCTGCGGGTAGAGGTTTATGGACGATCTTAGATTTTGTACCGGTGAGTTGGATGACCTTTTCTGCAAGTTCCAGCATGGTAAATTCAACCGGATTCCCAATGTTAACAGGTCCGGTAAAGTCTTCTGTTGCCATCATTCGGATCATACCTTCAACCAGGTCATCTATATACTGAAAACTACGGGTTTGCGTGCCTTCTCCATAGATCGTTATATCTTCTCCTTTGAGTGCCTGCATAATGAAATTAGAGACCACTCTGCCATCATCCGGACGCATACGCGGTCCATAGGTATTGAAGATGCGTACAATCTTAATATCCACACCGTTCTGACGGTGATAATCCATAAACAGCGTTTCAGCACAGCGCTTGCCTTCATCGTAGCAACTCCGTTCCCCTACCGGATTCACATTCCCCCAATAGCCCTCCTTCTGCGGATGAACTACCGGATCACCATACACCTCACTGGTAGAGGCTTGTAATATTTTTGCCTGTACACGCTTTGCTAATCCCAACATATTGATGGCGCCGATCACAGACGTTTTAACTGTACTGATCGGATCGAACTGGTAGTGTATAGGAGAGGCGGGACAAGCCAGATTATAAATCTCGTCAACCTCTATATAATAGGGAAAAGTAACATCATGCCGAACCAATTCAAAGTAAGGATTGCTCAATAAATGAACAATATTTTCTTTCCTGCCTGTGAAATAATTATCCATGCAAATGACATTATTCCCCTCTTTCAATAAGCGTTCACATAAATGCGAACCAATAAAACCGGCTCCTCCGGTAACTAAAATATTTTTCACTTTTTTGACTTCTTAACTTCTTTAACTACTAACTCACAGTGAGTGATGACTTCTTCTCAAATCCCGTATGTACACAAAAATACACGTCACTCCCATGAAAAAAGTGACCAAAGACAGACAAAGATAGTGAAAGCCGAACGCAGCATCAAGCTTGCTTGAATTATGCTGAGACGCATCCTATCTTCTACAAAGATAAGGAATCAAATGCTATTCCGGGTGATAAAACAACATTTTTCCATACATTTGTAACGGTGCAATTTAAGAACTATTGTATTAAATGAAGCAAAACAATCCTATAGAATTACGTACGGCGAATGTTACTCGCTATATCATGCCACTCCGTGAAGGAGGCTCTCTCCCGGCCTTGGCTGAGGCTGATGACGATTTTAAATATGTGCTTAAATTTCGGGGTTCCGGTCATGGGATAAAAACACTGATTGCGGAACTGATCGGAGGAGAGATTGCCAAAGTTCTTGGCCTGCGTATTCCCGAGCTTGTTTTTTTGAATCTGGATGAGGCCTTTGGGCGTACGCAGGGGGATGAAGAGATACAGGATTTGCTACAAGCCAGTCGGGGACTGAATTTAGGATTACATTTCCTCTCCGGTGCGTTGGCTTTCGACCCGACTGTACATGTGGTGGACGAACTTCTGGCTTCACAAATCGTTTGGATGGATGCTTACCTGACCAATATTGATCGTACGGTACGTAATACCAATATGCTTATCTGGCACAAAGAGTTATGGTTGATCGATCATGGTTCAACCCTTTATTTCCATTATTCCTGGGATAATTGGGAGAAACATGCGATCAGTCCGTTTACACAGATCAAAGATCATGTGTTATTGGCTTGGGCTGCTAAAGTAAAAGAGGTCGATTCGGAATACAAAAATCTACTGAACGATGCTGTTTTATCCGACATCGTAAATCTGATTCCTGACGATTGGCTGCATTGGTCGGGTTGTGAAGACTCACCCGAACAGTTACGCGCTGTCTATCTGCAATTTCTTCAGCAACGAAGAGATCATTCGGAAACATTCATAAATGAAATCGAACATGCCCGGAAAAGTACTTTATGAATATGCCGTCATACGGGTTGTGCCACGTGTAGAGCGAGAGGAGTTTATCAACATTGGCCTAATACTCTTTTCAAGAGAGGCAAAGTATATAAAAGTCCGTTACGTATTAGACGAGAAAAAATTGAGCCTTTTTTCGTCCGAACTTGAATTAGACTCCCTTCGTGAAACACTTCATTCGTTCGACAAAATATGCTCCGGCGACAAATCAGGCGGTCCGATTGCCGAACTGGATATCCCCGAGCGCTTTCGATGGTTGACCGCCATCAGAAGCACATCTATACAGACATCGCGCTCACAAACAGGTTTTTCTACTGATATCGAAAAAACATTCGACCGGTTATTCAACGAGTTGGTAGTATAATCAATAGCAGCAATTTCCAAAAAGCATTTTGACAGCAAACAGCCTATTTTCGTGACATATTTTCAAAATTAAGCACTTTTCAATAACGCGTACTTTTGT
>JAJDIA010000043.1 GCA_030266465.1 Parabacteroides sp. OttesenSCG-928-G21
GCCGGAGAAATTGTATGAAAATAAGATTGAAATAACGATTTTATGCAGAAGAAAACAAAGTCAAAACAGGTAGATCCAAAAAATATCGACCTCTATACATAAGTTCACTCAGCAGGTCTATATATATTATAATGTAAGAACTTACTTCTTTTCAAAAACATTTAGACTAATCAATCCCCTATTTATGTATCATTTTGCACACATATAAACAATAAACGCTTCCATCTTGCGCGAAAAACAACTAAAATCATTGCTTTTTTTACATAAAGCTTTATCTTTGCGAACTAAATAATTTTGCAAAATAAGACAATCCTATATGAGTTATCTGATTAAGCCATCCGGCTATAAAGCTTTGTTGGACCTACCCCAGACCGAATTGGGAATCAAAAAAATAAAAGATGTTTTCCAACAAAATTTATCATCGGAACTGCGACTACGACGTATCACGGCCCCTCTCTTTGTGATCAAAGGCTTAGGGATCAATGATGATTTAAACGGAACCGAGCGGGCGGTAACATTTCCGATCAAAGATCTGGGCGATGCTCAAGCGGAGATTGTACATTCATTGGCCAAATGGAAACGACTTACTTTGGCTGATTACGAAATAGAAAAAGGCTACGGTATTTATACAGATATGAATGCTATCCGCTCAGATGAAGAGTTAGGCAATTTGCATTCATTGTATGTCGACCAATGGGACTGGGAACGGGTGATGGTTGCAGAAGAGCGCAATCTGGCTTTTCTGAAAGAGATTGTTTGTCGTATTTACGGAGCAATCATTCGTACCGAATACTTGGTTTACGAAATGTTCCCTCAAATAAAACCGGAACTACCTAAAGATATCTTTTTCATACATGCAGAAGATTTATTACAAAAATATCCGAATCTTTCTTCTAAAGAACGTGAAGACGCTATTACAAAAGAATACGGTGCTGTTTTTATTATTGGCATCGGATGCACGTTGAGTAATGGCGAGAAGCATGACGGGAGAGCGCCTGATTATGATGACTGGTCGACTATTGCAGAAGACGGAAAACCAGGTTTAAATGGCGACTTATTGATTTGGGACAGCATTCTTGACCGTGCTTTAGAGATCACATCGATGGGCATCCGTGTCGACAAAGATGCTTTGCTGAAACAATTAAAAATCACTCAACAGGAAGAACGAAAAGAACTCTATTTCCATAAACGTCTGCTTAACGAAGAACTACCCCTAAGTATTGGTGGAGGAATTGGTCAGAGCCGTTTATGTATGTTCTATTTGAGAAAAGCTCATATTGGTGAAATCCAGGCAAGTATATGGCCGGATGATATGCGTAAAGAGGCTATGGAAGCCGGAATGCCTTTAATCTGATATAACACTGTCTGCACCTGTGGATGTAAAAATCGAACAAAGTTGGAAAGAACGATTATCCGGAGAATTCGAAAAAGATTATTTCCGGCAATTAACTGATTTTGTTCGTCAGGAATACAGACAAACTACCGTTTATCCGCCCGGAAAACTCATTTTTAATGCGTTTGAACACTGTCCGTTCGACCAGGTTAAGGTCGTTATCCTCGGGCAGGATCCTTATCATGAGCCAAGACAGGCGCACGGACTTTGTTTTTCCGTACAGGATGGTGTTTCCTTCCCCCCTTCGTTAGTCAATATTTTTAAAGAAATAGAAAGCGATCTGGGAAAACCTATGCCAAAAACCGGCAATCTGTCTCGTTGGGCTGAACAAGGTGTGTTATTGTTGAATGCTACGCTTACCGTACGGGCACATCAGGCGGGATCACATCAAAACAAGGGTTGGGAAACTTTTACAGATGCTGTTATTCATCGCTTGGCTGAAGAGCGTGAACATATCGTGTATATTTTATGGGGTTCTTATGCGCAAAGAAAAGGGGCATTTATTGACGCTTCAAAAAACTTAGTATTAAAAACAGCCCATCCCTCACCTTTATCTTCTTACCGTGGATTCTTTGGTTGCAAACACTTCAGTAAAACCAATGATTATCTTATCGCATCAGGACAAACACCGATAAATTGGTGATAAGAAATTAATAATTATGGATTATTAATTATGAATGGAATTTCTTTTAATTCTTAATTCATAACTCATAATTCATAATTAATTTAGTACCAACTCTGTCCTTCCCGGAAATTACTCCGTTTGTCATATTTCAGATCTTTCAATAGCGCAGAATTCACGGCGATGGAGAAAGTATACGACTTTCTATAACCGACAGGCACCAGGCTGGCTGTCATCTGGAAACAGTGCAGATCCCTACTTATATTTACAACCATACCGGTTATTTTCTTATTATCAAAATCATACGAAGCATTAAAATTCATACGCCAGTTCTTCGTTGGTTGTATGCTGCCATTAAAAGAAAGTGTATGCCTGAATGCATATTTATATTCCAACTTTTCTTCATCGATCTTATTATCATATGCTACAGACAAGCCGTAGCTGAATGAAAGGCTCCAGGGGATTTCCGTTACCAAATAGCCATCATTATCATACTCTCCCACCGATTGAGTCTGACCACGCAAGCGATTGAATTCCCCTGCATCAGAAGATGAGGCACCGGCATTGGCGATTTCCGCTGAATTATCCTCCATTACGCCATCTGTTGGCGATGTGGCAGATGCGGTATTTGAATCTCCACCCCCTCTACCAAAAAGATTTTTGAATGTCTGGTTATTAAATGTGTAGGAGAAAGTTGTTCCCGTACTCCTCAAACGTCCTATTCCTTTTCCCGCTTTATTTACACGAAGCACATCCACTCTTCGAAGTCCTGTAATTTCCCCTTTCTGATTCCTTTTGGCCTCATAGGTATAAGGGTCGAAAGCCATATTCAAATTCAATGTATAGCTCTTGGATAACTTCAACCTTAATCCTACACTGATATCATTCCATTTAAAGGAATCTATCGCAAGATTATAACTCGTTCCGATGGTTAAATCATCAATGAGACTTATTTTTTTTGTTCCTGTTGAATCTTGACTGGAGCGAACCTTCATTTCTAGGTTATTACTTATTGAAAAACTAATACTCCCTCTTTTCCCTTCCGACGGGACAGACCCGTTATGCGAATAAGGCGAATACCGGTGATCTACTATTTCGCCATTTTGATCCATATACTGGTAGGTCTTCCAATAGCCAAAAAAAGGATCGCCAAAATCAGGACTTGCAGTAAAAGAGATGGTTGGTCGAAACATATGACGGATCATCTGTACCTTATTGCCCAAAAACGGCAAAGGCTGGAACATACCATACAAAGTTGTAGAAGCAGCGATAGCGGCATCAAAATCATACACACGATAGAACCCATAAGTCGTATCACTAGGAGCCATTCTTTGTATCTGCTCATCATACGTTTGATCAATTTTGCTGGTATACCATCGTTCCTTATAATTAACAGTAGGTGAAATATTCAGATAATTGAAGAAAGTAAACGTAGCTGAAATAGGAACTGTATGGGACATTGAATTTTTCCAATCTTTAATCAAGTTTGATTTTAATAAAAGATCCTCTTTTGTTTGGATATTATTAGTCAGACTACCTGTATAACTCATAGAGATCTTCTCATACCAGCGTTCATTTCCCACAGCTTGTTTTCGCTTAAACGGATATATACGGCTCATGGTAATCGATACATTCGGTAAAGTCAATGAGACGGTAGAGTCGGAAGTACGCTGAGTAACATTCATAGATGCTGAAAGCGTAAAAGGACTATTCGGAAAACGTTGAGTCAGACTTACAGAAGAACTTTTCGTATTTTGCGTCGCATTACCATTATAATAACTATTGATATTATTCCGGTCGTAACTACTTGTCGCAAAATTCACACTGGCTGAAAACGTACGATTCGGATTGGCTTTCGGATCCTGGGAATGGGTCCATGCTAGTTTAAAGTCTTTGCTGACCTGATAATCATCCTGTTGGTCGGGGCGTAAATCCGGAATTTTATCACCATATTTTGTTACCAAATAAGAGGCGTCAAAACTTCCTGAAAACTTATACCGTTTTCGATAAGAAGAAGATGCCGCCAGGCCCCAGGAACCTTTGGTATAGATCTCGCCTGTCAGTGCCAGATCCATATAGTCGTTAATGGCAAAATAATAACCACCATCCCGCAAATAGAATCCCCTAACAGATTCGTCCCCAAATGTCGGCATCAAAATTCCGGAAGAATAGGAACTTGAAAAGGGGAAAAAGGCAAAAGGCAACGCCAATGGTAAAGGCACATCTTCAATCACCAGATAAACCGGTCCGGTTACTATATCTTTTCCCGGTCGGACCTTCGCTTTTGTCATCTGAATATAAAAGTGGGGATGGTCATGATCGTCGCAGGTCGTGTAGCGTCCTCCAACCATATTCAAGACGTCATCATCCATCTTTTTTGTCTGTCCGGCTGTTACATAACCTTCGCCCTGCTGCGTAATCACATCGTTAATATATCCTTTGCTGGTATTAAAGTTATAGCGCATGGTTTTAGACTCATATTGCTCTCCCCCATTTTTAAATACCGGATAGCCAAATTCCATATCTAATGAGTCCAATCCGTATTTGGCATACACAAGCGTGCTGTCCATACTGATTTCTATAATCTCGGATTGAAGCTCTATCTGCTGGTACTTTACAACCCCTTCGCCATACAAATAGGCCCAGTTTTTCCCCGTCATAACAATGGAATCTTTCGCCTGGTAAGTAACCGGAGCCTCGATCGGACTTCTTTTCGCCGAAAGAGTGTCCTGCAAAGTTGTTGAATCTGTAGGTTGTAAAAGCAATGAGTCCGGGTATAATGAATCATTTGCCGGAGCAACAAACTCCTGCGCATTCATATTCATAACCCCGATCAGGGAGAGTAGTAGTAAGATAATCAGCCTTCTGTCCATATTCTTACTTTATGACAATGGACTACCATCATCATCTATGCGGTATACACTGCAAATGTATAATAAATCTGCGAGCCCTCACGATTTATTCTTTTAAAAAGCGTTTACGCCACTCATCAAAGCGCTCAACAGTCTCTTTACCATACTTGGAAAGACCTTTCTTCACTTTAGTAACCGATTTTTCCTGAAAAGGTTTTGTTTTACTGAAAAACTTATCGGCAAAACAGATAATTTGTTCTTCTAGTGTCTCCGGAACAAAGTTCCGATCGGGCAAGGGTAGGTTCTGCTCCTCTATCATCTGCCGGGTTATTCCGGTTCCTGTATGCCGTTCACAAACCAACGCATGTCGGACATAACCCTCTTTACGCAAAAGATCTGCCCCTAAATAGCCATGACAGATATACGGCATATCCCCATAACAACCAATACCCGGAGCGTTACACAGAAAAATTCCTATATCATGCAGCATAGCCGCTTCCTCTATAAACGACAAATCCAGATTCATTTCAGGATGATTTCGGGCTATGGCAAGGGCTTTATCTGCCACATTCCGGCTATGGGTCACCAATAACCTGTAAATGTCTGAATTTATCGGATAATATTTCGTTATCAGTTCGTAAGGATCCATCTTATTGATAGTTAGTTATAATATAATCTATCAGTGTAAATTCTTTCTCCGTTTCAGGTCTGTTCATATCCTCAACCGCCATATGTATCATATAGGGCTTCCGGTCTATCACCATCCCGCGTATAAAAGAATTGATCTCTTCAATATTTTGTGCCATAGGCTCGCCAGCTATTTCATGTGCCGCATTTCCTATTTCGTAAAAATAATAGGGCGTTTTTAATGCTTTTAGTTGATCGGCAATATACTTCGAACCAAAAAGTCCTCCCATTGATTCCATTGTCGCTTTATTATAGGGAACATTCCGATCCGCATCCCCATGAAACAACTGTATAGGCGAAGGATTGGCTGACCAGGTCAGCTCATCACCCATATTAAATATAGCACCTGCAAATGAGATTATACCTCCATACCGGAAACCGTTCGGAAGCAACCGGGACAATTCCGAATTATTGCAAATCAAATATTCTCCCTGCAAGACGGTAATCGCACCGGCACTTGACCCACAAGCCACAATCCAGTCTGTATTAATCTGCCACTCGTCCGCATGTTCATAAACAAAACGTGTTGCTGCAAACAGATCCTCCACAGCAATCTGTATGGTATTTTGCATCAGCATACCAAATTGCTCCGGATCAAACTCACTACCCATCTTAGCATTTTTCATTCCCAACCGATAATCAATCGCAATAGCCACATACCCATTCTCAACCAATCGCTGCATAAAAGCACTATTATAATCGCTATCCCGGGAACCGCCCACAAAGCCACCTCCGAATACAAATATCACACAGGGTTTTGCTGTATCTTCATCGACCTTCGCATACTTATTCAGTCGCAAGGTTTCACCTTCTCTGATTGCAAAAACATAGGTTTCTTTCTCTACAGAAGAGGGTTTCACGGGCGAAGAACAAGATATCATCCCCTGCACAAGAAGGCATAGTATTATAGCTAATGCAAAAACTTTTTTCATATTTTCTGTTTCTAAAAGATCAATTAAACACAAATATAGCTTATTCTTTAAAAGAATCTTCATCATACCAATCTAATCATGAATCTATTTGGGAAGTAGCAAGGTTGAGGCTTGGTGGGACTTCTAAAAAAATATGAGGGAAACTGCCGGTTTACCTCTTGGTTTACCTGAAGGAATGATTTCGCTATAAAAACCTGCGTTTTCCTATTTCAATGATTTTAAACAAAAATGCCCGCAACTTGTTCAGTTGCAGGCATCTATCCGGTACTCGAAGGGGGAGTATTTTTATTGCAACACTATTCATCCATAAACCTCTCATTAAACATGTATTTATAATTGATATACAATAATTTATTAGACTATTTTTGATTGCATCAAATTGCATAATTTTGCAACTAATTGCAAATATATCGCCAAAAACTCGCCATTTTTAATTATAATTATATATATTTGCTAAATACAATTAAGTGAAGAATGGCGACATTTTATTTATCTTTATCAACAAAAAAAGACGTTAATGAACAGCATCAAATCATGATGAGGTTTTCACATGGGAAGGTCAATCAGCGTGCTGGGACTAACATTTTTGTTCAACAGAAATATTGGGACGAGGCAAAGGAAGAGATAATAGTGCCCAATAGCAGGGTCATGGATATCGAGCGAACCCAAACAAAAAACTATCTTATAGAACAGGCAGGCAGGCTGAATACGCTTAAAACTATCGTTCAGGAATCTTTTAATAAAATCGGGAAGGATAATATCAAGGCTCAATGGCTCAAGGATGTTATAAAAAAATATTGTTTCCCTGAAAGCTTCTCAACCTCAAACAAGGATACGACATTAAACTTTTTTGAGTTATTTGATGCTTATTTATCAAAGTGTTCATTTGCCGAAGTGACTGGTAAAAATTATCTGGTATTGAAAAGGGCATTACAACGTTATGAACTGATAGTGGCTAATGAAACTTCCAATTTCAAACTTGATGTGAATACTATAGACTTGGAGATAATAACTGATTTTGAAGACTTCTTAAGGAATGAACATACTTTGTATGATGATTATAGAAGTATTTACAAGCAGCTTCCAGCAGTAACAGGAGGCAATAGAAAGGCAAACAAGCCTCAGCCCAGAGGGAGGAATACGATTAATAGTCTATTCAACAAATTGCGTGCCTTCTTTAATTGGTGTTATGACAATGACATTACAGCTAATAGACCATTCAAAAACTATAAATCAAAGCCAGATTTATACGGAACACCTATATATATAACATCGGCTGAACGTAATATTATATATCAAACTGACTTATCACAACGTCCAAAACTCGCTATCCAGCGTGATATTTTTGTGTTTCAATGCCTTATCGGGTGTAGAGTAAGCGACTTGCTTAAAATGACAAAATCTAATGTTATGGATGATGGCTTTATAGAGTACATTCCACGAAAGACAAAAGATGGACATCCCGAGACATTAAGAGTTCCTCTCATTGAGACCGCTAATGAAATAATTGAACGCTATCGGTCTAACAACAAACAATTACTACCATTCATATCCCCTCAAAAATATAATGAAGCTATAAAGGAAATCTTTAAATTTGCAGGTATTACAAGAATAGTAACGGTTATTAATCCAACAACAGAGGAACAGGAGCAGAAGCCAATTAATGAAATTGCATCGTCACACATGGCACGACGTACTTTTGTTGGCAATATGTACAAACAAACAAAAGACCCTAATTTGGTTGGTTCAGTATCTGGACATAAAGAAGGGAGTAAGTCCTTTGCTCGCTATAGGGAAATTGATGATGACATGAAAATAGAGTTATTACGTACATTAATTAAATAAATATCTATAATCTATGACTAAAGATGAAGCTTATGCGGTTCTAATAAAGGTTGAGAATACCATAAATAATGTGACTAGAAGAGTGTCTACCCCGTCTGATTGTGAAAACATTGCAAATTGGGTTGTAGGTTTAGTAGCCTATGCACAAGTGACAAATGATAGCGAGTTATCAAAGCGTATAAGAATGCTTAATATCTCAGGTGTTATATCAGCCTTTACTAAATCGTGGAGCACAACAAGGTGGCTTGCAGTCTCTCCAATGTCAAAGCAGCATATTTATAACGCAAGGGATGCAATAGCGAGATTACATCCTAATAATAGTGGGGTCATAGATTTGCTGGCTATGAGAGATGAAGAGAATACAATTCCCCTAAATAAGGAAATGATATTTGAAGACTTTCTCATATGTGATAAAGAGCAAAAAACCAAGCTTATGGATGCTTTAAAGTTTGAATTTAAGGGAGCTAAAGGCAAGAAAGCTTCAACGGTATTGAGCGCATTACATCAGCTAGAAATGATTGTGATAAGAGATAAGGAAAAACAAAAAGTATATAATGCGCTTAATTCTGCGTTCGGCTTAAATCTTAAAAACCAAAGTTGTCAACCTTATATTAAAAATTATGCTGATGGGGTTCGATTCGAAGGATTAAACGACGATGAAGTCAGCAACGCAATATCCAGAATTAAAGCATTAGGGTTAGATAGTGATTCTTAGTTGAATCAGAAAACAAAAAGCGTTAGACATAAGAATATTCTTATGTCTTTTTTTGTACGTTTTTGTATGGTTTTGTATTCAAATCATACAAGCGTAAATATTTGTCAAACAACAATATAGGTCGTAAATTTGCATTGTTAATTAACAGAATAGCTAATAGGGAACAGCCCCCCTGTTAGAGGCGTCAGGTAGTGGCTGGCTACTTGGATGATTTATATTATTAAACAATAATCAAATGAACCTACAGAAAAATTTGGAAAACATTAACCTTACTATCAAAGGTAAAGACCTTATCAATGTAGTAAACTACTGCATCCAAAAAACTCGTGATGAGCTGGAGCAGACTTTGAGGGAATCAAACAAAGAGGAATATCTAAGCCCTCAAAAGGTTTCAGAATTATTAGACGTACACAATACCACATTGTGGCGTTGGGCAAAAAAAGGATATCTAAAACGTTATGACATTGGCGGGCAGATTAGGTACAAAATGAGTGAAATTAACGCACTATTGGAAAGGAGTAAAAATGATTGACTTTGTAAAAGTCTTCTTCACAAGGAAGCATGAGATTGACAAGTACATTAAAAGTAAAGGGCATAAATGTACTTATCTGGGTGGTCGGGAAGTGTATAAGCTACAGCTGTACAATTTAGAGCTTGTTTCAACTGCTACGAGTGCTTATATGCATGGTTCGCTTCACTCCTTTTGCAATGCAATTAAGGGTGATGGTTTAAGGGCAATGAATTGGAATGATTTTAGTTATGATGAGTTATTGTCATGCCTTGACATTCTTCAAAACGAGCTGGACTATGACTTGACGTATACTAAACTTACTGTGGTTGAGTTTGGGTTTAATATTGAGTTAAATATGAACGCGACGGATTTTATTGATAAACATGTATTCATGTATAAATATAAATCCCCATGCTATAACCCTAAAAATCGAACTGATATGAAGATGCAAAAATACGAGTATGAAGACTATACTATTAAGGTGTATGACAAAGCGAAGCATTTTAAGCTCTCCAGAAGCCTATTAAGATATGAGGTATTGAATAAGACTGACGAGTTAGGAAAATCAGGCGTAGTGGCTTTAAATGACCTTAGGCGGGCAACATCAATAGACGCCTTGTATAAAAGTTGTATGATAAAATATGAAAACCTTATGGTTATAGACAGTTATAATGGCTATAGGGGTATGCCCAAAGCCAAGCGGGATTTGTTAACGAAATATACACATCCTCAGTTTTGGGAAAGCCTAAAGGAAGGGGAACCGTACGATAAGCGAAAACATAAGCTGGTTTTTAATAAGATTGTAGAAGACTATAAACTTCATTCTGCTAAGGATTATTTAAGGGAACTAATATATAAAAAATATAATATATTAATTACAAAATTCCGATAATATATTATAAGGAATAATAGTGAAGGTGGTCAGGGCTGTTCGGTACAGTTTTGACCTCTTTTCATATTGATAGCTTAAGTACTCCCAAAATGAGGCTTTTTGTTTGTAGCTAAATCAATGAACATTTTTACCCTCGCCAAATATTCACGTAGCCTATTTTTCAAACGCGCTTTAAGTATATCTGGCGTTTCCGCATTATAGGCAATCGCATCCACTCCATTTTTATCCGCAAGATAAATGGCTCTCGCATTATGAAAGTCTTGTGAAATGATTGTTAAGCGATTGAGTTGATAGACCTCTTTTGCCTTGACAATAGAATTTAACGTACGAGTTCCCTCATAGTCCAGTATTATCACACTGTCAGGAATACCATAAGCCGTCAACGAATCCCTTATGCTAGTTAGCTCGTTATAGCCATTAGGACGAAAAGAATAGTCTCCACCGCTTGCTATTATGTAATCAATTTTACCATTACGATATAGTTCGGTGGTCGCTTCAATCCGATAGTCAAAATAGTAATTATGTATTCCTTGTGGAGTAATAGGAGATGTTGCAAGTAGTAATCCTACTTTGTTATAGGGTATATCTTCTACGTTGGCAAATAGCCTATCCTTGGCATTGTTTGACACAATCCAATCACAGCATATAATAAGCAGTAAGCCTATAAACAGACAGCACGTGAGAATGATATATCTAGTCTTATTTTTAACCGTTAACTGCATATAGTTTAATTCATCATTGTATAACCTTAAAATCCATAAATGGAAGTGCTACAAGGGGAATAGCAAGGACTATGATGTGTGTTCTTTCCATTATACACTAATTACGGGAGTTATAGATTTAGTTGCATTGTAATTCTTTTACCTGTAGGTGTTGTGAATGGGGAAATCCTCTCGTTTTCATATACAACAGGGTCTGTAGATGGATTTCCCGGTTTTAACTCATCAAAGGAAAAACTATGGGTTTCTTCATCGTAAACCAAGTTAATAGACTCCACCTCTACTGAATCACCATTGTACAGCACAAAGCATTCGTCTATCACACATCCATTAAGAGGATAGTCCTCCACATCTACAGGCTCTTCCTTTCCAAAATACTTTTTAGGGAAGAACTCGGTGTGATAGGTTAATACGCCATCCTTAATGGTGGCTACTCTTATGTTTTCGCTCCAGCACTTAGCATTATATTTGGCATAAGATATTAATATGTAGTAGCACTCATTTTGGTAGTCAAAGGAATGGACTTTGTAAAGACGCTGTTCCCAAATATCTATCTCAGCAACACCTATGCTCCCATCTTGGGGATACTGGAGAAAGGTCTTATAGAATCTCATACTTCCACCGCCAAAATAGTAAGAAAAGAAACGTGTATTATCCCTCAGTGAACCTCTGACTAATACCTTTCCTTCTAGTTGGCTAAAAGGATGGGTAACAGTAATAGGATTCTTCAAATGCTTGGTCAATTGGTATGCAAAAACCATTCCATAAGGGCTATTGTTTCCTACCTTTTCGTTCAAGAGAAGCAATTCTTCTTCTATGGAGGCAATATCATAAATACGATTGCCAGCAAGTCGATACATTTTGACTATTGAAATTACACTGTCCCTGACTTCCCCTAACTCTTCTGCTGAATAAAAAGATGTATCTCCATACAATGACATGATGTTATCTGCGTACTTTTCAATTTCTACTAACGGAATTATGGTGTCTTGTGCTAATACGGGTAAGACCTCTGACTCTTGTATGGGGGTGGTCAGGTGGTCAGGGTTAAGTCGCAGAAGCAAAAGAACTACTGCAAGAATAACAAGTGCTATAATGTGTTTTCTTTTCATTACATAATTATTTAAGAGCATGCCAATGAGCTCCCTGACCACCCCATGCTATTTATAGAAAGCCATATTCAACCCTAGCGACATGTATTTACGTTCAGGAGACCCCAATTTGTCTATATCTTTTACAAAATGCAACGATAACCAATATCTTACATAGCCGTCATAATGGATTATTTCATAGTTCGCAGTAGTAATCTCGAGGTATGTTTTATACGGTGGCGAGCTAACTGAAATCAATCTCCCATCTGGAGAGAACTCAAGAGTAAAAGTATACTGTAAGTCCTCTTCTTCTGAATAAAGGTATAACATATCTTTGTCAAAATCAAAATAGGCATCTGATATATTACATACATGATAATTTTCTAACGCGTGGTTGTCGTATATTGCAAGTGAGACAACGTCCCATTTATGCACCTTGCCTCTTTGGGCTTGTTCGTCATCGTTGCATGAGGTTGTCAATGCCAACACCAAAATGTAAAGAATTAGACCCCAATTTGTTCTCATATTGTTGAAGTGTGTTGAATTTATTGACTCTCCTTACTTCCCTCCTTCAATGGAGAAAGATATGTAATTATAGCTCCTATTATGGGAGTCAAAAATAGACATGCCACTAAAGACCATACATAACCGATTTTTCTTTTTTGACCAACATACATCGGTATAATCCAAAGGCTCAATAATAAGTTGATAATAATTCCTAAAACCATAATTTTAATTTTTTAAATTGTTTCTTCGTTCATTTATATATTCTTTTTTTGTTCTTCTATATGTTTTTAATTTATAGGTGCATTTTTGACTCTACCCATTTCTCAAAATCACCATTATAGAAATGAGATGCATTTATTATCTTCCATGCCTCCTTATATGCCTTTTTGTTCATAGTGCAACTTATCCCTTCTTCCCAGTTTTCCCAAACGTTTTCATCTAAACAATTATTACTATACAAATAGAACTCTTCACTACACAAGTCAAAATAGACTCTCATATACCTTAAAACGTGGCTTCTTTCTTCGTCAAGCATATTCTTATAGCTAAAATCGTCATCATTAATGTTCTCAGGTAAATTCAAGGCAATGTCCTGATACCGCTTGGTGTATTCAGAGAAAAAATTCAATTTTAATTGTTTATTGAATGTCTTTGTTTGATTCAGGTTGTCAATGACTAAAACAACCAAAGTCATTATGCTTATTATTAGTGCAATGTACTCCATAGCATGTGGTTATATCATTTTATAATTCCTGTTTATTTCTATGAAATAGATAGTAAGGGCAAACAACGAGATACATACAATAAACTTATGGATACTTGTTTTCATATTATTAAAATGTGTTGAATTTATAACCAGTGGACGTATCTCTATAAAAAATCATTGCTTCATAGGGATAGTAAGTAATTGACACTACTGCAACAGCTCCATTTTTTTCATCAATACAGATATAAGCAGAACCATTATTATTCTTACCCGGTTCCTTGTGCTTTATAAGAAAGGAATCATTGACATACCCATTAAATCGTATTGATTGAGGAGTTATAGTCATTGTAGTAATACTTTTTTCACAATCTTTTTCCGGGTCTGCCCATGGCGCAAGCAATGTTGCGCTATAAAACGTATGGGTTCTTGGCGGAGAGGGTGGCGGCGGTGGCACGTAGGTTACTGTTACCTTATTAAAAATAAAGAATACAATAACGACAATTACTATAATGATAAATATTACCATACGATAAGTTTATTTAGTGTCCTTTATATACAAATCGTTTTAACATGGCTATAAGTGCGTCTAAGCCTTTACGGATAAAACGGTTTACATTATGATGATTTGATAAGCGTTCTACTGCCATAGGAGAGTACTTATAGTAGTAGTTAATGAATTTTCGGCCTATAGAATATTTGCTCAAGACTTCATCTCTGACCGTCCTAAGGTAGTCTACTTGTGGATGGCTTATATCTTGATATGCCATGGTAGCGATGTAGCATGCGCTATTGGGGTTTGACACCTTCCTATAATACTGACTAAAATCAAGGAAGTCGGTATGTTGTTTATATGATTGCAGTTCACCAAAATATTGAACTAAGGATTTCAAACTTAAATCATATATATTGTTACTAGGCAGGATGTTTTTCACATAGATTGAAGACTTTGTGATAAACAAGTTGTATCCTTGAATTGTCGCACCAGCTTCTAGAATAAAATCCGAAGAAGAGAACAGGATACCAGATGCATCATAACTTACTTGTTCACAATCTCCAATATGATGAGTTTTGATAGCGTATACCATCTCATCAATAACTGGTGCTTTTGAAATATCAGAAATTATTCTATTTGTATTTAGTGTGTATTTTACATTCGGCTGGTCGACAAACCAAAATGCTAGACTATTCATAGGCTCATATTTATCTATGAATACTTTATATTCAGAGGAGTTCCCTATATTAATTTTTTTAGGTATTACTCGATAAGACTCCATATAAGATTGTACCACCTCTGTTTTTTTGAAACAT
>JAJDIA010000044.1 GCA_030266465.1 Parabacteroides sp. OttesenSCG-928-G21
AAAAAACGACAGTATTTTATTGTTTTTTGAAAAAGTGCGCGTTATTGAAATGATTGATTTCTTTAAAATATGTCAGTGGTTTTGCTTAAATGCTATCAAATCGTCAAATGCGCTTATACATTATTATTATGCGCTCTTGTGTGCGAATGTGAATTATAGTAACTTTAATTTTTAGTTTTTAATATATAGTTCTCTTTATTGGTCGGATAATTTACTTATTTTTGCGCTGATTCGATTAAAACATGACAAAATTGGGTAAAAAGCTAATTCTCTTCTTTTTTGTGCAATTCTTTTGTTCGTTTGCCCTGTTGGCGCAAATCAACACGGATCGTGTATTAGCTATTGGACGGAATGCTTTGTATTTTGAAGATTATGTTCTTTCTATACAATATTTTAATCAAGTGATCCGCTCAAAACCCTGGTTGGCAGAACCTTATTTCTATCGGGCCGTAGCAAAAATCAATCTGGATGATTATAAAGGTGCGGAAGAGGACTGTACGCTTTGTCTGGAACGTAATCCGTTTTATACACAGGCGTATTATGCCCGTGGGATTGCCCGTCAGAATCTGGATGATTTCGACGGTGCCATTGAAGATTATAACAGAGGACTGCAATTTAAAGCTGACGACCGTTCGATGCTTGTAAACAGGGCAGTAGCTTATATACAGAAGGAAGATTATGATGGGGCGGAAGTGGCTTTTTCAGAGCTGATGACTGCCTACCCGCGCAATTCTATGAGTTACCTGACCCGTGCAGCTATGTATGTGGAAAAGGGGGATACAACTTTAGCGCTTGCGGATTATAACAAGGCGGTGGAGATGGATCCTTATTATGCGCCCGGTTATGGGAATCGTGCTATTTTGCGTTATCAGGTGAAAGATCTGCAAGGTGCGTTGGAAGATTTGAATGAGGCCGTACGCTTGGATACCCGTCAAAGCGGATATTATATAAACAGGGGGTTGGTTCGTTTTTATTTGAATGATTTACGCGGCGCAATGGCTGATTATGATCAGGTTATTGATATTGATAGTAAAAATCTGATAGCCCGTTTCAATCGGGGATTACTGCGTTTTCAGGTAGGTGATAACAATCGGGCGATCGCCGATTTTGATGTTGTTATCGACTTGCAACCGGATAACTATATGGCTTATTATAACCGCGCATTGCTGCGTTTGGAGACGGCAGATTATTTAGGGGCGATAACTGATTTTAGCATCGTATTGGCTCAATATCCGAATTTTATCCCCGGTTATTATGCGCGGGCAGAGGCAAAGCGGAAATTAAATGACACGGATGGTGCGGATCGTGATAACTGGACGGCCTATGAGATAGAGCGTGATATGGAACAGAACCGGCAACGGAGATCTTTGCTTGCGGATACATCCGGTTCAGATACATCATCTACAAATACAGAAGAGGAGGCTGCGGCTGAAAATGAAGAAAAGACTCGTGAGGAATCTGACCGTAATATCAACAAATTCAACCGTTTGGTGGTCTTTGACAAAGAGGAGGAGCGACGTAGTAAATACCAAAGTGAAATACGTGGGCGTGTTCAGGATAAGAATGTGCGTGTGGATCTGGAGTCTCTGTTTGTCTTGACCTATTATGAAAAACCGGATCCTGTCAAGAAACTTATTTATTACGATAAGGATCTCGAAGCGTTTAATTCCAAAATGGTATTGGGCAGTCGTTTGCGGCTTACGAATGAAGAGGCGGCCTTGAATGAAGCACAGATAGCGGAGCATTTTGCGTCGATTAATAATTATTCAACTAAGATTGAGGAAAATCCACGGGATGCTATTGCTTATTTCGGACGTGCAATGGATTATATGCTGGTTCAGGATTTTGAAGCGGCTCTGCTGGATTTTAATCAGGCGATAGAGGCTGACCCTTCATTTATGCTGGCTTATTTTAATCGGGCAGTCGTAAAATATAAGCAATTGGATTATACATTGGCGCAGACGTCACAAAATGTGACTGAAGAGCTGACTTCGTTAAGTTTTAATCTGCAAACAGGACGGACAACTCAGTTGTCAACCGGCACTGATCAGACAACTAATCAGTTGAGAGATAGTAGGAGAGCCTTGGAATATGAAATTATGGTACGAGATTATGACAAGGTGATCGAGTTGAATCCGGATTTTGTGTACGCTTATTTTAATCGGGGCAATATACGATGTGCGCAGCGTGACTATCGGGAGGCGATATTGGATTACAACGAAGCGATCCGGATTGATTCTGAATTTGCGGAAGCCTATTTTAATCGCGGTTTAGCCCGTCTTTCCCAAGGAGATGCTGCCCGTGGAATTGCTGATCTGAGTAAAGCCGGAGAATTGGGAATTGTTAATGCGTATAATATTATTAAACGTATGACGAGTACCAATTGATCTTACCTCTCTTCTTGTTTCTCAGGAAATACACACATTTATAGGACCACGCTTTTATTAAAAAATCATCAGAAATGTATGTGATTTATTGTGGCTTATCCATTGTCAGTTATCAATTTAATACTACCTTTGCGAATTAATTATAAAAAATATTGCTTACAATAATAATCTTATGATAAAGATAACTTTTCCGGACGGTAATGTGAGAGAATATGTGAAAGGTACGACTGCGATGCAGATTGCGGAAAGTATCAGTTCGCGTCTGGCACAAGAGGTTTTGGCTGCCAGCGTAAATGGTGAAACATGGGATTTATGCCGTCCGATTACGGAAGACTCTACTGTTAATCTGTTGAAATGGGATGATGAAGAGGGCAAGCATGCTTATTGGCACTCCAGTGCCCACCTGATGGCAGAAGCTTTGCAGGAGTTATATCCGGGTATCAAATTCGGTATTGGTCCGGCTATTGAAAATGGTTTTTATTATGATGTAGATCCGGGTGAAGGCGTAACGATCAAGGAAGGGGATTTCCCTGCAATAGAGGCTAAAATGATGGAGTTGATTGCTCGTAAGGAGGAGATCAAACGTCAGGAGATAGCTAAGGCGGCTGCTTTAAAAATGTTTGGTGATCGTGGTGAATCATATAAGACCGAATTAATTCAGGAACTTGAGGATGGTACGATTACTACCTATACCCAGGGCAACTTTACCGATTTATGCCGTGGACCTCACTTACCGAATACCTCTTATATAAAGGCCGTTAAGGTGCTTAGTGTGGCAGGAGCGTATTGGCGTGGTGATGAACACCGTAAACAGTTGGTTCGTCTTTATGGTATTACTTTCCCGAAAAAGAAGATGCTGGATGAATACCTGGTCTTATTGGAAGAGGCAAAAAAACGTGACCACCGTAAGATAGGCAGGGAGCTGGAATTGTTCGCTTTTTCTCAAGCCGTAGGTGCAGGTTTACCTTTGTGGTTGCCTCGCGGAACACAGCTTCGGCTAAAACTGGAAGATTTCCTGAAACGCATTCAGAAAAGATATGGTTATCAGCAAGTTATGACTCCGCATATCGGAGCAAAGCAGCTATATATGACTTCCGGACATTATGAAAAGTATGGAAAGGATTCTTTCCAGCCGATTCATACACCACAGGAAGGTGAAGAGTTCTTGTTGAAACCAATGAACTGTCCGCATCATTGTGAGATCTATAAATTGATACCCCGTTCATATAAGGATCTGCCTATTCGCTTTGCTGAGTTTGGTACGGTTTATCGCTATGAGCAAAGTGGTGAGCTGCACGGTTTAACTCGTGTGCGTGGTTTTACACAAGATGATGCGCATTTATTCTGTCGTCCGGACCAGTTGAAGGATGAATTTTTGAAAGTAATGGATATTATTTTCATTATTTTCAAGGCGTTGGATTTTGAAAACTTTGAAGCGCAGATCTCTTTACGTGATCCGGATAACAAGGAAAAATATATCGGTTCGGATGAAAACTGGGACAAAGCAGAGAAAGCAATTGTTGAAGCTTGTCAGGAAAAGGGATTGAAAGCCCGGATAGAATTGGGAGAAGCTGCATTTTATGGCCCGAAACTCGACTTTATGGTTAAGGATGCATTGGGACGCCGTTGGCAGTTGGGAACCATTCAGGTAGATTATAATTTGCCGGAACGCTTTGAGTTGGAATATACCGGTGAAGATAATAAGAAACACCGACCGGTGATGATTCACCGTGCTCCGTTTGGCTCAATGGAACGTTTTGTGGCTGTGCTTATTGAGCATACGGCAGGTAAGTTCCCATTGTGGTTGACCCCGGATCAGGTGGCCATATTGCCTATCAGTGAGAAATTTAATGATTATGCGTGGGAGATTGCCAAACAGTTGGGTGATCAGGATATACGCGTGATTGTTGATGACCGAAACGAAAAAGTTGGGCGTAAAATTCGTGATAATGAGCTGAAAAGAATTCCTTATATGCTTATCGTAGGAGAGAAAGAAGCTGAAAATAATGAAGTTTCTGTAAGAAAACAGGGTGAAGGTGATAAAGGTTCCATGAAAATTACTACCTTTGCTGCGCTTTTGACCGACGAGGTAGAGGAAATGATGAATCGCTGGCAAAATAGTAATAACTAAAATATAACGAGGAGAATAAATCTTTTTAATGAAGAAAGACAACCTAAAAGATCAGTACAGAATTAATGAGCGTATTCGTGCTCGTGAGATTCGACTTGTAGGTGATAACGTAGAACAAGGTGTATATCCTATTTCGCAAGCTTTGAAAATAGCTGAAGATATGGAACTTGATTTAGTGGAAATTTCACCAAATGCTGTCCCCCCCGTTTGTAAAATAACCGATTTTCAAAAATTCCTCTATCAACAGAAAAAGCGTCAGAAAGAACAGAAGGCCAAATCTGTTAAAGTGGTGGTGAAAGAGATTCGTTTCGGACCTCAAACGGATGATCATGATTATAACTTTAAGTTGAAGCATGCCAAAGGTTTTCTGGAGGAAGGTGCAAAAGTTAAGGCTTATGTATTTTTTAGAGGACGTTCTATTTTGTTTAAAGAGCAAGGTGAAGTTCTTTTACTTCGGTTTGCCAATGATTTGGAAGATTATGGAAAGGTAGAACAAATGCCGGCGTTGGAAGGTAAGCGTATGATTATTATGCTTAGCCCTAAGAAGGTACAAGCTAAAGCCCCAAATTCTCCAAAGCAGGAAGAAAAGAAAATTGTTCGTCCTGTTACAAAACCGGAAACGAATCCGGAAAAAGAGGATAATAAAGAATAAAGAAGTTCCTGTAAGAAGGAATAAATAATAATAATTAAAATAAGATTGGAAAATGCCTAAGATGAAGACTATCTCCGGTGCCAAAAAGAGGTTCGCCCTTACCGGAACAGGTAAAATCAAAAGAAAACACGCTTTTAAAAGTCACATTCTGACTAAAAAGACGAAAAAAGCAAAGAGAAACCTTACTCACATTGGTCTGGTTGATCGTTCAGATGTTAACAACGTAAAGCAAATGCTTTGCCTGAAGTAATCTTTTTAATTAAGCGAGTTTAACAAACGATTTTTATTAACCGAATGTATTAGCCGAAAAGATCATCTTAAATGATGACGCTAACATTCAAAAACAGATTAGTATTATGCCGAGATCAGTAAATCATGTTGCTTCAAGAGCAAAGAGAAAACGGATTTTAAAGCTCACCAGAGGTTATTATGGAGCACGTAAAAATGTGTGGACAGTAGCTAAGAATACCTGGGAAAAAGGGTTGACTTATGCTTTTCGTGACCGTCGTAACAAAAAACGTACATTCCGTGCATTGTGGATTCAGCGTATTAACGCTGCTGCGCGTCAGGAAGGTATGTCTTATTCTCGCCTGATGGGTGCTTTACATGCAAAAGGAGTTGAGATCAATCGTAAAGTATTGGCCGACTTGGCAATGAATCATCCGGAAGCTTTCAAAGCTATCGTTGAAAAGGTAAAATAAGTTTATTTACTAAAGATAAAAAGAGAGTCGTAAAACATTACGGCTCTTTTTTTTGTTTTACTAATAGAATAGAGATCGTTGATTTTAACACTGTTTTATTTGGAAAATAGGATAATTTTATATATATTTGTAATAACATAAATGGAATGAGTTAAGCCGCACTGTTCGATTGGGAAACTCATCAGTTTATTTCAATTCCGAGGCATAGCTCTTGTTGTCAATGGCGGGCCGCACCCTTTGGGGATGCTTAGCACAGCGGATTACAAAGATAGCAAAGCACTCAAATCCTGTCATTCGGAGTTTGTTCATATCTAAAGGTGCGGCTTTCTTTATATAAAGGAGGAGTCAGAAATGACTCCTTTTTTTATTTACGGCTAACTTATGCAGTTCGGAGTGATCCGCTATCTTTGTATTATAATTGAAGAACATAATTTGTTTCATGAACTTTCAAGCAACTATCATGTCTAGTCCCGCTATTTTAATGGAGGGCGCATTGGGCGAACGTCTTAAAAGAGAATACCATTTAGAAATAGGTGAAACAGTTGCTATGGCAAACTTAATCTATGATGCGGACGGAAAAACGGCGTTGAAAGCTTTATGGGAACAATACATTGACATTGCACGTAAATATAATCTGCCGTTTATGGCTACCACACCAACCCGGCGTGCCAATAAAGAACGGGTTGCATTTTCTGCATATGACGATTCTATAATCTCACAAAATGTTGCGTTTCTTCGTGAAATAAAAAATGAAGCAAATATAGAAATGTATGTAGGCGGTTTGCTTGGATGCAAAGGAGATGCTTACACAGGCGAAGGCTCTTTGGATATAGAAGAGGCAAAGATTTTTCATAGCTGGCAGATCAATCTATTTAAAGCGGCGAATGTTGATTTTCTAATGGCAGGTATTATGCCGACATTATCGGAAGCAACCGGGATGTCTATGGCAATGTCCGAGACGAATATACCCTATCTCATAAGTTTTACTATTCAGGAAGACGGTAAATTAATAGACGGACATACTATTGATTATGCAATCCGATTCATAGATGACAGTGTCATTAACAAACCTGTAGGTTATATGACAAATTGCGTGCATCCAAATATCGTTTACAAGGCTCTTGCGCATAGTTTCAACAAAACTGCGATAGTCAAAAGACGATTTATGGGTATTCAGGCAAATACTTCAGCTTTACCTTATAGTGAATTAGACCATTCAAAGGATCTGAAAACATCTTTACCTACGGACTGGGCTAATGATGTAATGAGGCTTAAGTCAGCGTATGGTTTTAAGTTGTTTGGAGGATGTTGCGGAACAGATAACAGGCACTTAGAAGAAATGGCTAAGCAGCTAAAAGGTTAGTATAAATGACTGTCATTTATGAAATAAGACCGAATAGATTCCGGCAGGAAGTACCGAACATCTTTTCCTTGTTTATAAGACTCACGGATAAAAGTAGATGAGATTTCTATTTCAGGGGCATCAACAGCATAAATGTGTTGGTATTCTTCAGGAATAATAATCTGAAAGCCTTTTCGGGGATAAATGATAACAGGATAAGTGCTGATCAACTTTTCATAATCTTTCCATAAATGCATACGCACCCAGTTATCGGCACCGATGATAAAGTGGAATTGATATTCCGGAAATTTTTTAGTTAGATTGTCGAGTGTATCTATGGAATAGGTCGGTTTGGGTAGGTGGAATTCATAATCACTGACAATAAATTTAGAATAATCTCCGACTGCGGCTTTAGCCATTTCTAATCGTATCTGATCGTCTATTAACGTCTGATTCTCTTTTAATGGATTCAGCGGGGTGATAAGAAACCATATTTCATCCATTTTTTCATATTCACAGATCCAGTTAGCCAAAGCTAAATGACCTATATGAATAGGATTAAATGAGCCTGAAAATATGCCTATTTTTTTCATTTTTCAAGAAATTCCTTAACGATATATTCTGTCTCTTCTATCGCTTGATACAGATTGTCATTGATAATTATTTTATCGAATTGAACAGCAAATTCCAGTTCATACTCGGCCTTATTTATCCGATGCTCAATCATTTCGGGAGAGTCTGTTCCCCGTTCGTGCAAACGCCGGCGTAATTCTTCGATATGTGGAGGTTGTATGAATATTGATAGTGCTTGATCGCCATAATAGTTCTTAATATTGCATCCACCCACTACATCCACATCAAAGATGACATTCGCACCCTTTTCCAGCATACGCTCAACTTCACTTTTTAAGGTTCCGTAGTATTTGTCGGTATAAACCTCTTCATATTCCAGGAAGTCACCCGCAGCAATCCGGTTTCGGAATTCTTCCGGGGTAAGAAAGTAATACTCAACTCCATCTTTTTCATTACCACGGGGTAAACGGCTTGTGGCTGAAATGGAGAAATGTAAATTGAGATTTTGCTTTAACAGGTAATTGATGATCGTTGACTTACCTGAACCTGAAGGAGCAGAAAATATAATCAATTTACCGGTTTTCATTTATAAAACGTTTAAAATCTGTTCTTTGATTTGTTCGAGTTCGTCTTTCATTTGAACAACAATCTTCTGCATTTCAACATGATTGCTTTTAGAACCCAGCGTATTAATTTCACGACCTATTTCCTGTGCTATAAAACCAAGCTTTTTCCCTTGCCCATGTGAGTCTTTCAATGTGCTTAGGAAATATTTTAGGTGATTGTCAAGACGACTCTTTTCTTCGTTTATATCCAGTTTTTCGATATAATAAATCATCTCCTGTTCGAAACGATTTTTGTCATAATCTTTTTCGGCAACCTTCTCAAGGTTATCAATGATACGCGCTTTTATCTTTTCTATGCGCTCTCCTTCATATTTTTCAATTTCGATCAAGAGCTCCTTTATTCGTGCAATTTTTTGTTCGAATAACTTGTTAAGCATTTCGCCTTCTTGTATGCGGAATTTAGTGAGTTGATCAATCGCATCGTTTATCGTATTACGTATAACGATCCATTCCGATTCATCCAATTCATTGATTTCAGTCTTGATGGTATCCGGTAATCTGAGTAATGTAACGAACCAGTCTGCAGGCAGTGATATATTTAAATCAGTCGCAATCGTATTGATTTGTTGATAATAGCTTTCAACGGCCGTTTGATTAATACGTGTTGGAATATCTTTTCCGATATACTCCAAGTGCATATTGAATTCAACTTTTCCTCTGATTAAAGTTTGTAATAACAACGAACGGATTTCCATCTCTTTTTCCTTATATGCGGAAGGCATACGAGTCGACAAATCCAGTTGTTTACTGTTGAGTGCTTTAATTTCTATGGTTATCTTTTTGGATGAGAGTTCGGCTATAACCTTGCCGAATCCGGTCATTGAATATATCATATTATTGTTCTGTTTCTGCAAAGGTAACTTATTCCATGGATTTTTATTCGTAGTAGATTTGTTTTTGTACTTTTGCGTCAATAATTTATCTGTAAATATGTCTTGTATCCTTCATATAGAAACCTCTACTGTTGTCTGCTCTGTTGCCCTTTCATTGTCGGGGGAAGTGATATATAGCAATGTCTCTTTTGATGGTCCTTCGCACGCCTCTTTGGTTGGAGTATTTGTAGAGGAAGCTATAAATGAACTAAAGGGTAGGGGATTAACGCTTGATGCGGTGGCCGTTAGTAGTGGGCCTGGTTCATATACCGGATTGCGTATTGGTGTATCAATAGCAAAAGGTATATGTTTTGGATATGGAATCCCTTTGATCTCTGTTTCTACGTTGCGACTTTTAACTGTAGCGGCTGTTCAACGTAAGGTGATGGATTCCGCTGCTCTTTACTGCCCGATGCTGGATGCGCGTCGTATGGAGGTTTATTCTGCGATTTATGACTCCATGCTAAGACCTGTTCGTGAGATACAGGCTGAAATAATAACAGAAGACTCCTATGCTTCTTTACTAAAACAATCAGAAGTCTGTTTCTTTGGAAATGGTGCCGCTAAATGCAAACCTTTGATTACGTCATTGAATGCCACTTTTTTAGAAGATATTCATCCTTTGGCAATAAATATGATACCGTTGGCAGAGAAGGCTTTTCAGGAAAATCAATTTGTGGATGTTGCCTATTTTGAACCTTTCTACCTGAAAGAATTTCAGGCTACGATAGCGAAGAATAAAGTAATTAATGACGCTTTAAAAGAAGCAAAGAAATAAATGATAATAAAAAAGGTTGGCTTTGTTAGGCCAACCTTTTTTATTATCATTTATTTCTCTTATACAAGGAATCCTAACAAAATACCGGCAGCAACAGCTGAACCGATTACACCTGCTACATTCGGACCCATAGCATGCATCAATAAATAGTTGCTTGGGTCATATTCCAAACCAACTGTTTGAGAGATACGTGCGGAGTCAGGAACCGCAGATACACCGGAGTTACCGATTAATGGATTAATCTTGTTGTCATCTTTCAGGAAGAGATTAAAGAATTTCACGAAAAGAATACCGGCACAAGTCGCAATTACGAAAGATAAAGCCCCAAGACCAAAGATCTTAATAGAACTTACAGTCAGGAACTGAGTTGCTTGTGTAGATGCTCCAACCGTTACTCCTAACAAAATAGTGATTGTGTCAATCAGTGGTCCGCGGGCTGTTTCTGCCAGACGACGAGTTACACCACTTTCTTTCAACAAGTTTCCGAAGAATAACATACCTAACAACGGAAGACCGGAAGGTACAAGGAAACAAGTTAATAACAATCCTACAATTGGGAATACGATTTTTTCTGTTGAAGAAACAACACGCGGTGGTTTCATACGGATTACTCTTTCCTTTTTAGTTGTCAGTAAACGCATAAACGGAGGCTGAATAATCGGTACCAACGCCATGTAGGAATAGGCTGATACCGCAATGGCCCCCATGAGATTTGGCGCCAGTTTAGATGAAAGGAAAATCGCTGTTGGTCCATCCGCACCACCAATAATACCGATCGCACCGGCTTGGTTAGGTTCGAATCCCATTTGCAAAGCAATAATATAAGCTCCGAAAATACCAAATTGTGCAGACGCACCGATCAACATCAGTTTAGGATTGGATATCAGCGCCGAGAAGTCGGTCATTGCTCCAATCCCCAAAAATATCAGAGGCGGATACCATCCCTGTGTAACCCCTTGATAGAGGATGTTCAGTACAGAACCTTCTTCATAGATACCTACTTGTAATCCGGCATCTTTGAATGGAATGTTTCCAATCAACATACCGAAACCAATAGGAATAAGAAGCATAGGCTCGAATTCATATCGTATAGCCAGGTATATAAAGACAAGGCCGATGAGGATCATAATAATATGCCCGGGCGTTGCATTATAAAAACCTGTATAGGTTAAGAATAGCTGTAAATTCTCACCAAGGAATGATAAAAAACTTTCTTGCATATCTTATTCGATTACTACGAGATCAGCACCTTCCAGCACAGAATCTCCTTTGTTCACTTGTATTGATATAATTTTCCCATCTCTGTCAGAAGGAATACTGTTTTCCATTTTCATGGCTTCCAGAACAAGCAGGTTTTGTCCTCTTTTGACAACGTCACCCACGCTACATTTTACCTCCAGTATAACACCGGGAAGTGGTGATTTGATCGCACCTGGATTAGATGAGGCGGCAGGACGTGAAATTACAGGAGCTCCGGTAGAGGTTGTAGGAGCTTGTGCCGGTCTTTTGATTGTTACTACCTGTTTCTTGGTCGGCTTTTCTAATTGAACTTTATAGGGTGTGCCATTTACTTCCACTTCAGCTACATCCTCCAATACGGAATTTATATGTACTTTATAAACGTTTCCGTTGATTGTATATTTAAAATTTTTCATACTACTTTTACTATTTGATGATTATTTTCTTGGAAGTTCGCGTAATCCATAAATTTTAGAACTCCATGGAGAATAGTTGCGTTTAACTTTTTGAATAGTCAAAACCGTATTTTCAATATCATGTACGTCTTCGTCCAATTCATAAAGAGCCGCTCCGATTGCAGCCAAAACCTCTCCGGATATCTCCGTAGATTCGGTTTCAACTGTAACACCTGAGGCTTTTTGAGCCCTTCTCTTGCTGGCTGAAACAGAAGCTTTACCAATCTGTTTGAAAATGACATACAAAAGAATAAGACCTAAGAATACTACAACCATTGCTGTTACGGTCATACCAATCCCAACAGGGTCATTTTGTCTGAAGTTATCAATCCTTTCATTTGTATCTAATGTCAGATTGTTGGTGCTTGGAGTTACTTTGGCCAAAACACCCCACTCATCTTGACCGTCAACAGTACGGCCATAGCTTTTATCCACTATTTGATTTGCAGGGATGATGATTTCATCAACCAGTGTTTTTCCGTCAGTGTCATAGAGTGCAATATAATTCTCTTTGGAGGGGTCTAGCGTGAAATTCATGTGGAAAGTTCCCTTTTCTGCTCTACCGTCGGCCCAGAATAAAATATGCTGTCTAGGACTAATTTTTGTCAAAACATCACCTTTTGGAATCGGATATTTCTTAGGATTATTCTTATCGTTGGTTAAGAAGCAACCACCAATATTAACTGTTCCGGCAGAACTGTTATATAATTCAATCCATCCGCTTCGCTTACCATAGTCATCCACGAAGTTGTCTTCGTTAATGACTAAAACTTCATTGATTCGCATGGAGGTTACTCGCTGTGCCTGTGCCCCGAAAGAGATCAACAGGACAAACAGCAGGATTACCCCTATTTTTTTTCTAATCATATACATTTCTGTTTTAAGCATTATAATGGCAGATTGTCATGTTTCTTAGCCGGATTGGTAAGTTTTTTAGTCTGCAATTGTTGCAATGCACGGATAACACGGAAACGGGTATTTCTCGGTTCGATTACATCATCGATATAACCATATTGAGCCGCATTGTATGGATTAGCAAATGCTTTTTTGTAGTCGTTTTCTTTTTCAGCAGCTAATTCGGCTGGATTTTCAGCAGCAGCTACCTCTTTAGCAAAGATCACTTCTACAGCACCACTCGGACCCATTACTGCGATTTCAGCAGTTGGCCATGCATAATTCATATCGCCACGCAGATGTTTAGAACTCATCACACAATAAGCGCCACCATATGATTTGCGCAATGTAACGGTTACTTTAGGTACAGTAGCTTCGCCATACGCATAAAGCAATTTGGCACCGTGAAGGATAACACCGTTATATTCTTGTCCGGTTCCCGGAAGGAAGCCCGGAACGTCAACCAATGTAACTAATGGAATATTGAACGCGTCACAGAAACGAACGAAACGACCAGCCTTACGTGAAGCATTGCTGTCCAGACATCCTGCCATAACCTTTGGTTGGTTGGCAACGATACCTACCGTCTGACCGTTGAAACGTGCGAATCCTACGATAATGTTTTTCGCATAGTCCGCATGAACTTCCAGGAATTCAGTATGGTCAATGATTGTACCGATCACTTCGTACATATCATATGCCTGGTTAGGATTATCAGGAATGATTTCATTCAATACATCATCCAGACGGTCAATAGGATCGTCACAGGCAATAAGTGGAGTTTCTTCCAGGTTATTTTGCGGCAGGAAGCTCAGCAATCTGCGGATTAACAGGAAGCCCTCTTCTTCTGTGTCAACAGCGAAATGAGCAACACCCGATTTTGTTGTGTGTACACTTGCACCACCCAGTTGTTCTTGAGTTACATCTTCTCCCGTTACCGTTTTTACTACTTTCGGACCGGTAAGGAACATATAGCTTGTACCGCGTGTCATGATATTGAAGTCGGTCAATGCTGGTGAGTATACCGCACCACCGGCACAAGGGCCGAAGATTCCTGAAATTTGAGGAACTACACCCGAAGCCAGAATATTGCGTTGGAAAATTTCGGCATAGCCAGCCAAAGCGTTAACGCCTTCCTGAATACGTGCACCACCCGAGTCATTCAGGCCGATAACAGGAGCGCCCATCTTCATGGCCTGGTCCATTACCTTACAAATCTTCATGGCCAGAGTTTCAGATAAAGCTCCACCGAATACGGTAAAGTCCTGTGCATAGATATACACCAGGCGACCGTCAATTGTTCCATAACCTGTTACAACACCATCACCCAGGAATTTTGTTTTTTCAATTCCGAAGTTTGTGCTTCTGTGTTGTACAAACATGTCAAACTCTTCAAAGCTACCTTCATCAAGTAACATGGCGATACGTTCGCGCGCTGTGTACTTTCCTTTCTGGTGTTGAGCTTCGATTCTTTTTTCTCCACCACCTAAACGGGCTTGTTCGCGAAGTGCGATAAGCTCCTTTACTTTTTCAAGCTGGTTACTCATTTTTATTTTATGAATTTGTTGATTAGATATAAAACGATTATTCTTTTCCAGGCATGCAGAGTTCAGTCAGCACGCTACAAGTTGATTTCGGGTGAAGGAAGGCAATGTCAAGTCCTTCAGCACCACCACGAGGAGCTTTATCAATCAACTGTATCCCTTTGGCAGCCGCTTCATCCAAAGCCGCTTGTACATCAGGTACAGCAAATGCGATATGGTGAACACCTTCACCCTTTTTCTCGATAAATTTAGCGATAGTACTGTCTTCACTGGTTGGTTCCAACAATTCGATTTTGGTTTGGCCTACTTTAAAGAAGGCTGTTTTCACTTTTTGATCTTCCACAACTTCAATGTTGTAGCATTTTAGTCCTAAAACACCTTCGTAATAAGGCAAACATGCCTCAATGCTTTTCACGGCAATTCCCAGATGTTCGATATGTGTAAGTTCCATTTTAAGATAAATTTATGATTTAG
>JAJDIA010000045.1 GCA_030266465.1 Parabacteroides sp. OttesenSCG-928-G21
ATTTAAAAAATAAGCCAGCATCAATTATTGATACTTCTAAACAATCACTAATGAATCTTACTATTTTATATGCGTCAGCATTATTTCGATTATTCTTAGTTGCGAATTCGTAAAAGGGCGATAATAAAACTAAGAGAGAATATTTCTGTTCTTTTGATAAAGCATGATACATTCTCTTTATAGAATCCATTTCACTTGTTATTTTGTTTTCAATAGCATTTACATCATATCTAATGTTTTTGTTATTTATTTCTAACATTTGAATAATATCATCACCGAAATGAATGTCTATAACATAGAGTATTGATAATGCTTTTTTAGCTATGATTTCTTTTTCATTAAAAAAATTCAAACGATAAGATTCTCCTTCATTTATAAAAACATTTAAAGTATCAACAGTTTTTGCTTGCTCTAATAGCCATATTGTTTTATCAATATCTGTAGTATCGAAATTCAGATTTAAATCTTTTAAAATGTAATTAAGATCCAAACTTGAAATATTTGCCACATCTTTATGATTCTTAAACGTAATCGAATACACGCTTCCTAAAGCGGTATTATCTATTATTGGTTTGACATTATCAATTCTAAAAGAACCAGAAATAGAACCTTTCTTTCTTAAAATATATAATCTTTTTTTATTTCATCTATATTGATATCTAATGATGGAAGATTCTTTACTAAATCAATTTTAGAGCTGCTTTTTGATATGTTTGTATTATTATTAATAGACTTTATATTCTTGGTTGAATCCATATTGTTGTTATTCAAAACCTCTTTTTTATGCTTACAGATTTGTTTTCTCATTTCAGAAATCATAATATTAGCAATTTTCTCTTGCTCGAATAAGCTAAGATTCCTCACATTGTCAAAATCTTTCTCTAAAATAGTTTCTTTTTGATAATACTTATACTTCCAAGTAATTGTTAAATGTCCAGTAGCATACAAAAAGAATATTATTTGATTCTCACCATCTTTGTATAGATTAATATTCTTCTTACTAATATAATGTATTGTACCTTGCCCTTTGAAAGCTTCATCATTTATCATTTTAACAATGACCTTGAATTTTTCGCCTAATGTAATATTGCTTAAGTCATCACTGTCCTTAATCAGACCTTTGACGGATCACCCCGGAAAGTTGTGGAGTTAGAAAAAAGCGAGTAGTTTTGTTCTATGGAAACAGGCTACGAACTATTATTACCCGATGGTATACTGACTTATTTTGAAGTAACCCATGCCGAACGCACCTCTACGGCAATCTTAATCTATTTGGATGAGAAGGATTTATTGGAAGAAGAACGTAAAGGCAAACACCTTCAATCCAAAGGTTTTTATCCACCTGCATCGATACATGACTTTCCTCTTCGAGGGAAAAGTTTAATACTTCACGTCCGCCGTCGTCGCTGGCAGGATCTGGACACTGGCAATCCTTATATGCGTGATTGGGAAGTAGTAGCAAAAGGCACTCGTCTAACCGAAGAGTTTGCCTCTTTTTTAAAAGGAACACCTGGATAATACTCCCGTTAGCTGTAGTACATTGGCTAAGTTTTATGGTTTGAACGCACAAAGATTGGAAGAGTGGTATCGTGTCTATTTGTCTGGCTTTCTTGAATGGTCGGAGCGTGAACACGCAGACAAATGGCTGTTGTTTCCCGAGAATATAAGCCCTTACCTAAGTATAGATGAGACTTCTTTGAGTGATGATGAACTCTATACAATCATCACCAACAAAGAAGCTAAAGGTAGGAAAGGTTCTATTGTTTCTATAGTACGAGGAACAAAAGCTGAAGATGTTATTGAAGTCCTATTAAGGATTAAAGACAAATTACGGCGTAAGGTAAAAGAAGTCACTTTGGATATGGCTGCCAATATGGGGGTAATAGTAACTCGTTGTTTTCCAAAAGCCTCGCAGGTAACAGACCGCTTCCATGTTCAAAAGTTAGCCTGTGATGCTCTGCAGGATATGCGGATAGCTTTTCGTTGGAAAGCCATTGAACAGGAAAATAAAGAGATAGCCCTGGCCAAAGAGAATAAGGAATCGTATGTGCCATTGATCCTTGAAAATGGGGACACACATCGTCAACTTCTTATACGCAGTCGTTATTTATTGTTTAAAAATGAAGACAAATGGACTCCCCGACAGAGACAAAGAGCTGAAATACTATTTCACTATTATCCGACATTAAAAGTTGCCTATAAACTAACAATACAACTAAAAAGTATCTATCATACCACTAAGGATAAAAAAGTAGCCCTCACCCGTTTAGCGCGTTGGTATAATGCCATTGAGGAGTCAGGCTTTGAGCATTTTGGAACGGTGATGCGCTCTGTGCAAGCACACTACAAAACCATATTAAACTTCTTTGATAGAAGAGCAACCAATGCCTCGGCTGAATCCTTTAATGCCAAGATCAAAGCTTTTAGGTCTGTGCTTAGGGGAGTAAACCATATTCCATACTTTTTATTTAGACTCAAAAATATTTATGCTTAGCTCCACAACTTTACGGGGTGATCCCCTTTGACAAACCCATACCCAATTTTGACAGCAAAATATGCAACCGCAATTACTATAATCCAGCCTAAAGTCATAAAAGTATGTTTTTAATTGTTTACAAACTTAAAACTTTTTTTGGAAGGAAAGTAAAAATAGGGGTGAGAAAAGTTTAGACTTCCTCAAATTTGCGGACAAATTGCGGACACGCCACCTAAAAGAAAAACGCTAAATCTTTATTTCTAAATGATTTAGCGTTTTATAAAAGTACCCAGAGCCGGGATCGAACCGGCATGGGAATTACCCCACTGGTGTTTGAGACCAGCGCGTCTACCAATTCCGCCATCTGGGCTTTTTGCAAAAAATGCGTTGCAAAGGTAGGGATATTTTTTGTTTATCCAAGAAAAGGATTCTTTTTTTTCAATTACCTATAGGGTAAGGGAATAAATCTCGGAATAATTCGTTAGCATTGTAAAAGGAAAAAGAAATAATTAACTTTGTATATAGAACTAAACTAAAATCAGAGGATAAAATATGACAGATAATTATTGCGTAATCATGGGTGGAGGTATTGGTAGCCGGTTCTGGCCTTTTAGCCGTGAAAGCTATCCAAAACAATTTCTTGATTTTTTCGGTACCGGCCGCTCATTACTGCAAATGACTTTCGATCGTTTTGCTAAAATTATACCTGTAGAGAATATCTATGTAGCAACGAATGAGGCCTATTTTGATTTAATGAAACTTCAACTGCCGGAATTAAATGAAAACCAGTTTTTGCTGGAACCTTCACGCCGGAATACCGCTCCTTGTATTGCTTACGCATCCTATCGCATCAATGCTTGTAATCCAAATGCTAATATCATAGTTGCCCCTTCCGATCACTTAATTTTAAAGGAAGAAGAGTTTCTGCATGATGTACAGAAGGCGCTTGATTTTGTACGTGAAAACAAAGCATTGGCAACGTTGGGTATCAAACCCAGCCGCCCTGAAACCGGCTACGGATATATCCAGAATAGTGATAAGATGATAGGTGAATTCACGAAAGTAAAAACATTTACGGAAAAACCTAATCTGGAAATTGCCAAAGTATTTCAACAGAGTGGAGAATTCTTCTGGAACTCAGGTATTTTTATCTGGAATGTCAATACTATTCTGGAAGCATTCAGCAAATTATTACCGGATATTAGTGTTCGGTTTGACTTAGGGAAGCATCTATTCAATACAGATAAAGAACGAGCATTTGTGAAGGAACATTTTGCGTATTGTCCGAATATATCTATCGACTATGGAATTATGGAAAAAGCAGACAATGTTTATATGCTTTGTGTTGATTTCGGATGGGCCGACCTGGGGACCTGGGGCTCTTTATATGATTTAGCCAACAAAGACGAAAACGAAAATGCGATCCTGAAAAATACTAAAGTACTTACTTATGAAAGTTTTCGTAATGTGATAGCGATAGATAATCCGGGGCGTCTGGTGGTTATTGAAGGATTAGAAGACTTTATTGTAGCAGAATCAGGCAATGTACTACTGATCTGCAAAAAAGATGACGAACAGCGCATTAAACAGTTTGTTGCCGATGCGCAATTAAAGTTCGGAAAAGAATACAAATAGCGTTAAGCTAAAAAACACGATAAACAAAAAACAGGTATCCGATCTATTATCACGATACCTGTTTTTCTTTTTTATACAATGATATTCTAACGCGCTAATTTCAATTCATTGATAAGACGCGGACAGTTCCCCCATTTATCAATCATATATAGAACATAACGGATATCCACAGCAATACAACGTTGCAGATCCGGTTCAAAAGCAATATCTCCACTCATCGCTTCCCAGTTTCCATCAAAAGCCAGACCGATCACCCGTCCTTTTCCATCAAATACCGGGCTGCCGGAATTTCCTCCGGTAATATCATTCCCTGATAAGAAGCATAAAGGCAATTCCCCTTTTTCGTTGGCATATTGACCATAATCCCGTTTACGCAGCAGTTCCAGAATCTCCGGTTGCACCCAGAACTCAGGATCGTTCGGATCTTCTTTTTCAAAAATACCCTGTTCTGTTGAATAATAAGTATACCAGGCGGCATCATACGGACGATATCCGGCAACCGACCCATAACTCAATCGCATTGTAAAATTCGCATCCGAGTAAAGCGCTTTGTCCGGATACATCTCTCTCAAACCCGCAAAATAAAGACGTTCACCTTTGGATATATCATATTGATAATCGCCTCCATACATTTGCAGTTCATAGATAGCCATCGTTGTGGACAAAGCTAATTCCGCCGCAGGATCTTTTTTCAGTTTTTCGTTTTCCTTCGGGTTAATAATCATTCTTTCGACATTCTCATAAGACAATATAGCTGTTTTCTTAAAGACATCTGCCGCATATTTTTCGTAATCCCCTTTATATTTCTTATCCACTTTTTCATAGATATCAGGCAGATATTGTGCCGGAACATTTTCTTTCACAACATACATCATTGCAGCTAAAACCTCTTGATCCATCTTAGGTTCATAATCTTTAAAAAATGGTTGGATAACATCTTCCAGGAAAATTTGTGCTTCCCGAGAGGTAGAACCTGCCGCATCAAAACTCTGGATATTACGTGCTAAACGAATTATTTCCGCTCCATTTGAAAATGCTTCAGACAGATAAGTGATATAACGACGGGCATCATTCGAGGAAGTATATCCCTTTTGTAACAAATCAAGCACCTCGCCGTATTGTCCTCTTAAGCGATCATTTTGGTTTGACCAGGCTTTGAAAGTAGCCTCTTCCTGTTGTTTACGCTCCACAACATTCAGATTTGCCAAGCCTTTATTCATTCCAATGGAATTTTTCCAATAATTCGAACTGCTGGCAAACTTAGAAGCATACTTAATACGTATAGCATCGCTGGCATTCATTTCCCGGCTCCAAATCGCCTGTTTAACTTCACGAACGGCAATACGTGGTTTATTCACATCATTGATACGTTGCTGTACACCCCAAGAGCTCAGATAACGGCTGGTGCTTCCCGGAAAACCGATAGTCATCGCATAATCATTTTCTTTATAGCCCTGAACAGATACTTCCGCTACATATTTCGGACGATAAGGTCTGTTGTCTGCATTATATTCTGCCGGACGGTTGTTATTATCCGCATACACCCTGAAAACAGAGAAGTCTCCTGTATGACGCGGCCACATCCAGTTGTCCGTATCGCCACCAAATTTTCCTACTGAACTGGGAGGAGCAAAAACCATACGCACATCCCGATAAATGTCATAAATGACTAAGAAATACTTGTTATTATTATAGAAAGGAATGACACGGGCAGACATAAATTGGTTCCGTCCGATAGAATCTGTAATAACACGTCCGATAGAATCCGCTGCCATAAGACGTGCATATTCATCTGTATAATTAGCGATCTGGCTTACAATCTGATCACTAACATCAACCGTTTCACGAACATAATACACACTGAGTCCGGGAACCGGAAGTTCCTGTTCTTTACTTTGAGAAATGAAACCATCCTTCAAATAGTCATTTTCAACACTACTTAGTTGCTGAATAGCGCCATATCCACAATGATGATTAGTAAAAATCAAACCCTCTTCCGATACGGTAATACCTGTACATCCACCTCCAAAAATAACAACAGCATTGGTAAGAGAAGGATTATTTTCATTATATAATTCATCAAATGACATTTCAAACCCCAGCTCAGCCATACGGGCTTTGTTCTCTTTGTTTAGTTCCTTAATAACCCACATCCCTTCATCCGCAAAAAGCAGATTAGAACAGGCAATCAATAGGATTAACGTCCATAATTTTTTCATATTCACTCTTTTTATTAGTACTTTTAAATCTATATATAGTTCTTTTTCTTTCTTCAAGCAGAATTCTGATTTTCAGACATTCACTTGAAATATTTTCCGATAAACGGCAACTCGGCCAAAGGCAAATCCTTTCGAACAATAAACCCCACAAAAAACAGCAACAACACGGTTCTGTAAAGCAATTTGATCCATAACGGCTCTATTTCAGGGAGCATACCGGCTGTATACAACACGATTGCGAGTACAAAGTAAGTAAATGCCGACTTCAAATCATAACGAATCGGAAATTTCTTTTGCCCTATAAAATAAGAGATCAACATCATCAACAGGTTACTTATAAAGGAGGCCCATGCACACGCCATATAGCCATAATGCGGGGCAAACAGGACAATTATACACACAGTCGTTACACAGCCTATAATCGAGAAATAAGCACCCCATTTAGTCTGATCAATAAGTTTATACCAAAGCGACAAATTAAAATAGATACCAAAAAATAATTCTCCCAACATAACGATCGGAACCACCCGAAGTCCCGGATAATAAGCAGGCGTCACAAAATATTTCAGAATATCTATATAAAACATGACACCGACAAAAATCAACAAGGCAAAAATGATAAAGTACTTCATGGCCTCCACATAAGCTTTGGTATTTCCATCGTCCTCTTTGTTTTTCGCAAAAATAAACGGCTCATACGCATACCGAAACGCCTGAATAAACATCACCATCACGGCAGCCATCCGAAAACAGGCGCCGTAAATACCCAATTGCTCCTTAGCATAAGTCTCATCTTCAAAAAGGAAAGGAAAAATAATTTTATCCGCTGTTTGATTTAATATACCGGCAATCCCCAGAATTAAGATCGGGAAAGAATAACGAAGAATCTGCTTCAGCAAAGAGAAATCGGGTTTGCTTTTGAATGCGGGGAACATATCCGGTAACAACAACAAGAAAGTGGCAATCACCGTACACACATTGGCCACAAACACATAGCCTACTCCATAACCGGCTTGATAGAACCAGTCAATCAGTTGAGGTGCTTTCACATAGATCCACGGGCAGGCCAACAGAAAGAATATATTCAACCCGATATTCAGAAAGATATTGAACAGCTTTATAAAAGCAAAGCGGGTAGCTTTACTCTGATAGCGCAAATAGGCAAACGGTATACTAAGAAAGGCATCGGCAGCAGCCACACTAAGCATCATGGCTATAAATTCCGGATGCTGAGAATAACCCAACGCATTACTCAGCGGAGAAAGAAACAGAAAAACAGCTAAAATAAACAACAAAGAGGTGGTACCGACACTGCAAAGTGTTGTCGCATAAACGCGCGTAGGCTCCTGCTCCTCTTTTTTATTGATAAACCGGAAAAAACCGGTTTCCATTCCATACGTCAGGATAACAAGCAACAGCGCTACAATCGCATAGAGGTTTGTGAAAATACCGAATTCATCTGTTCCGGTAAATACACGGGTATACATAGGAACAAGCAGCCAATTAAGAAACCGTCCGACAATACTGCTTACGCCGTAGATCGCAGTTTCCTTGGCCAGCCTTTTCATTCCTCCTGCCATATATTAATCAAATAAAAATCCTTGTTCGCTTTCCCGTTTCCGGCCTAAATGCGTATAAGCTAATTCGGTAACCTCTCTTCCGCGAGGAGTTCGTTTGATAAAACCCTCCTTAATCAAGAAAGGCTCATAGACCTCCTCCAGTGTGCCCGGATCCTCGCCAAGAGCGGTGGCAATAGTAGTCAGTCCGACCGGACCACCACTGAATTTATCAATAATAGTAGTCAGCAGTCTATTGTCTATCTGATCCAATCCGTAACGGTCGATATTCAATGCTTCCAACGAGAAGCAGGCTATGGCCTTGTCGATCTCTCCTGTCCCTTTTACTTGTGCAAAGTCACGGACACGGCGCAACAAGGCATTGGCAATACGAGGAGTTCCCCTACTACGGGAAGCAATCTCATGCGCCGCATTCAATTCACATTTTATATTCAGAATATCCGCACTCCGCAGAACGATTTTTGTCAGTGTATCTATGTCATAATATTCCAGGTGCATATTGATACCGAAACGGGCGCGCAACGGACTTGTCAGCAACCCACTACGGGTTGTTGCTCCTACTAAGGTAAACGGATTCAAGTCAATCTGAATGGAACGGGCACTTGGCCCTTTATCGATCATAATATCAATCCGGTAATCTTCCATAGCTGAATACAGATATTCCTCTACAATAGGGCTCAAACGATGTATTTCATCAATAAAAAGGACATCATTTGCTTCGAGGGAGGTCAATACGCCCGCTAAATCCCCCGGCTTATCCAACACCGGACCTGAAGTGACTTTAAAACCGACTTTCAGTTCATTGGCTATGATATTCGACAGTGTCGTTTTCCCGAGTCCGGGAGGGCCATGCAACAGTACATGGTCAAGAGCTTCATGACGCATCCGGGCCGCCATCACAAAAATTTTCAAATTCTCCACCACCTTCGCTTGCCCGCTGAAATCACGAAAAGACAAAGGTCGGAGCGCATTTTCATATTCACGGTCGTTTTCCGGCATTTGTGGGTCTCTGATGTCAAAATCCTCTTCCATTCTGTTATGCATTAAAACACAAAGATAAGAATATAATTCAATCCATATAAACTAAGCCCCCTCTGTATAACATGGAGATCAATCCATTTCACTTTCATCGTATTCTTTCCCCTTTTTCATGACTAACCATCTCCTTTTTTGTTGGCTTGAAATTGGTTGCCGACGACTGTCGTCTATATTGCCGATAGTTATCGACAAGCTTGCTGATAATTATCGGCAAGCCTGTCGACAATTGTCAACAATTCTGCCGACAATTGTCGACAACAAAATTCTTGTGCAAAAGGCTGAAAAAGAGATGAATAGAAATATGGTTTTTATGCAGAAGAAAATAAAACTTCATCCAGATGTAAAAATTGATATAATATTCTGGATAACAGATGATTGTCGATATACCATTTGCCTGTACTACGAATAATCTAAAATAAATTGACGAAGGGAATTAAACAATTTCGAACGCAATGCTGTTTCATCTATATAAATTAGAACAATTAAAACAAAGCATTATGGAATCCATTTATACTGCATCAGCCACATCGATTGGCGGAAGAAGTGGAAGTATCAAGTCAACTGACGGTGTTATTAATCTGGAATTACGTCCTCCAAAAGAAATGGGCGGACCTGGAGGTAATTACACCAATCCGGAACAATTGTTTGCCGCCGGTTATGCAGCCTGCTTTGCCGGAGCATATACACATGTAGCCTTGAGCAAAGATATCCGTGTACGACCGGAGGTAACAGCACATGTAACTATCAATAAAGTAAGCGATGGCTTTAAACTCTCTGTGGTGATGGATATACGCGTAAAAGGAATCAGCCAAAAAGAAGCAGAAGAATTAGCTGAAGGCGCACATGCATTTTGCCCGTATTCCAGAGCAACAAAAGGGAATATAGATGTGAAATTGCATGTAACGGCAACAGAAAAATGACCCCTCAACCGCATTGCGGTTACTATATATACTCTTGGCAGAGACGGCATTAGCACTTGTCTCTGCTTTTTTTGTTTATAAATCTTTCATTTAGGCAGGAGATTGCTCTGTTGTATCGGTTTCCTTTTGTTGATAGATCTTATAGCCCAGCGCCGCAATAAGAATGCTCATTAACGGACTCACCAGGTTAAAGATACAATAAGGCAGATAGGTTAATGTGGCAACTCCCAATATAGTAGATTGCGCCATTCCACAGGTAGTCCACGGAATAAGCACGGAAGTGACTGTAATAGAATCCTCTGTGGCGCGACTCAACAGCCGGCTTTCCAGTCCTTTTTTCTTGTAGACCTCCTTAAACATTTCACTGTTAAGTATAATCGCAATAAACTGGTCGGCCGTACAAATAATAAGAGACAGACCGGAAGCTACAGTTCCGGCAACCGTTGATGTCCGCCCTTTCATAAAACGGGTAAAAAGCTCTGTAATACTAATCAGCATACCACTAGCTGTTAATGCTCCACCCAAGCACATTGCACAAAGAATTAACCATATTGTATTCAACATCCCGCCCATCCCTTTGGTAGAGACTAAAGCATTCAAGGCTTCATTTCCTGTTTCCACAGCCGTTCGTCCATAAAAAGACATCATCACGCCTTTTACTTTAGCAATAATACCTCCTTCCAACATACCGGCAATTTCATGCAGTAAATGTGGCTGGAAAATGAGGGCAAACACAGCAGCTAACAAGGATGCCGTAAATAGTACAACAATCGACGGTATACGTTTGGCGATCATAATTCCTGTAACTACCGGAACAATAAATAACCAAGGAGAAATGACAAAGGTATCCTGTAATGCCTGGGAGAATTCCGCAACATCAACTACATCTGCCGATTTATGCACAAATCCGACAATTGCATACACGATCAAAGCGATGGTAATTGAGGGGACGGTAGTATACATCATATAACGAATATGCGTAAACAAAGGGGTATCTGTTACCGAAGCCGCCAATACCGTTGTATCCGAAAGGGGAGACATCTTGTCGCCAAAATAGGCACCCGAAATAATCGCACCGGCTACCCAGCCCATGCTGAATCCCTGTACTTCTCCGATGCCCACTAATGCAATACCAATAGTGGCAATCGTTGTCCAGGAGCTACCAGTCATCACCGAGACAATACAACACAAAATACAACATGACATCAGAAAGAAATCCGGGTGCATAATCTTCAGCCCGTAATAGATCATTGTGGGGACAACCCCGCTTATCATCCATGTTCCGGCCAATGAACCAATCAGTAGTAATATCAGGATAGAAGGAGCTATCCCAAAGATATTTCTGGCAATACGATGTTCTATATTATGCCATGTTATCTTGCAATAGTACACCCCAATAAGTGAGGCAATGCCGGCCGCTATCAGTAAAACAATTTGACTACCTCCATTCAGCGCATCCCCTCCAAAAATAAGAATAGTAAAGAAAAGCATTACGATCAATGCTCCAATAGGAACCAGAGATAAAGCAATCGATGGTTGGCGGTATTTATTTTCTTTCACTATAGGAGTATTTATTTTTTGCAAATATTGTTTACAATCTCATTTTAAGGCTTGTAGTAATTTGGTTAATTCTTTTACACCTTCGGAAGCACCCATTTGAATCGAATGAATATCTTGTCTATATGTATTCACCTCTTTAGGGTCTATTAGAAAAATAGGTTTCCCGTTTTTTACGTAATGTAATAATCCGGCTGCCGGGTATACATTTAAGGAAGTTCCTATCACAGCAACAATATCTGCCTCCCCTATTATTTTTGCTGCCGGTTCAATCATAGGTACAGCTTCTCCAAACCAGACTATAAACGGTCGAAGTTGCGCTCCATTTGGTGCTTTATCTCCTAAATGTATATCGGGATTGTCTGGTGATACTTCATACGTAGTATTTTTGTCATTTACAGGACAGACTTTCATTAATTCGCCATGCAAATGCAGAACATAGCTACTTCCGGCACGTTCATGCAGGTTATCCACATTTTGTGTGATTATCTTAACATCAAAATCTTTCTCTAATTCCACCAGCCCGATATGCCCTTCATTAGGACTTACTTCAAGGAGTTGCCGGCGACGATGGTTATAAAAGTCAAGCACTAATTCCGGATTGGCATCAAAAGCCTCAGGGGTAGCCACATCTTCCACCCTGTATTTTTCCCATAAACCATCTGAATCCCGAAAGGTAGCGATACCACTTTCGGCGCTCATTCCTGCACCCGTTAGAACAACAAGTTTCTTTTTCATGGTATATCGTTGTATATAAGACAAACATACGAAAAAAATCCTTTTTCGTACGATCCTCTGAAGCAAATGAAAAGAAATAGAGTAAAAAAATCAGGTTAATTCCGGGATGCTCTTTTATGTCTTATCCCAGATTCTTCTCCAAAATCAATTGGTGCTTACATTGAATACCATTTTCCCAGATAGGCTCTTTGTAATTATGAACAAAATAATCATAATCAACCTTTTTAAGATCAAAACCTTCTTGCTGATAAAGCATGAGAGGCCCCGGAGCAGAGGTTCCTGTCCGGATAATCAAACGTTTTATGTTCTTATCCATGCACCATTGTTCACCTACAAAACGGAGCAGTTTACGTGCTATACCTCTACGTTGAAAAGACTCATCGACTGCAAGATTCATGACTTCTGCCACTTCTTCACCCTGCTTCTGAACCACAATGACACCTATTATAGCATCCCCCGACATGGCGATAAAACAATCCGAAGAAGGAAGATACTGGTCTATCTTACTACGTTCAGGATCGGCAAGTAATAATAACTCATAAGGATAAGATGACAAGGTGGGGGTAATAGTAATATCTTTATAAGTAACAATCTCAACAATATTTCCATCCGGATCGAGAATAGCCCCTTCATAATAGCCGTCACCTGTAAAACGAGGTTCACCGTAAATCGTATAGCCAGCCTGACGAAAGCGTTCTATCATACTATTTACTTCCTCTTTTGAATGAAATTGAAACGCTATATGTGTCAGTCCGATATGTGATTTTTCACAAGCCTCATGAATATCCGTGCGCTGCATAATTTCCAACGCAACACCATTCTTAAAAGTAACAAAATAAGAACTAAAGCCTTTAGCAGGATTTACATACTTCTCATTACTTTTCCCGCCAAAATTGGACACATAGAAATCACGAAGTCGTTCCGGATCATTCGTCCAGCATGCAATATGAGCAAGTTGCATTGTTTAAATAGTTATTTACAGATATTACAACCGGCACATTTTGCCAGTTCACCGCGAAAACGCTTGTCTACCAACTGAATCAAACGTTCTTTCAATACATCCAGACGGACGTGTTCGATGACATCAGTCATAAAAGCGACACTCAACATCATACGTGCCTCATCTTTAGGGATACCCCGACTTTGCATATAAAAAAGTGCTGTCTCATCTAATTCTCCGGTAGTCATACCATGCGAACATTTTACATCATCCGCATAAATCTCCAGTTGCGGTTTACTATACATACGCGCACTGTTGGTCATACACAGATTTCGGTTTGTTTGGTAGGCTGCCGTTTTTTGAGCATTCTGCTTCACCAGAATACGTCCGCTGAATATGCCTATAGCATCATCATTAAGCACATTTTTGAATAATTCGTTACTGGTACAATGAGGAACCGCATGAGTAATATGGCTATAGGTATCCAACTGTTGTTTGTTGTCCAAAATAGACATGCCACAAAGTGTTGTCTCTGCCTGCTCCCCGTTTAGTTCGATATAATAATTGTTTCTTGTCAGTCCATTATTAAGCGTAATTCCATTAACTAACACATTTGATGAAGCTTCTTGTTTTACATGAACAGAAGAGAAACGTGTGGTCGAAATACTACTTTCTTCCAGATCATAATAATCAAAATAAGCACCCTCTGCTGCGAAAATTTCAACTACCTGTGTCGCTAAGAATTTCCGATCATCAATACTATGATCACAAACCAACAATCGGGCAGAAGAATATTCTTCCATGATGATCAACATACGGCGATTTGCCATAGTATCCACATCACTTCGAAAAATATTGACCAATTGAATAGGCCGCTCTACAACGATATTTTTAGGTACATAAATAACAAAACCATCTTGTGCCAGCATCGTATTTAAGGCAATAAGACCGTCTTTTTCTGATGAGGCTGCCTTCCCATAATATCTCTCCGCAATCCCGGGATATTTTTCTGAGAAATCTTTCAATCCACCGGCGAAAACACCTTCCGGCAATTGTCCGTTTTGTTTTGGTTCATAAAAAGAATCATTCACAACGAAAAAGAGGGAGGTACTCAGATTAGGAACATCGCAACGAAAAACATCATAAGGATTAACTGGTATTGTAACTCGGTTGATATTAAGTCCATAATCCGGGGCAAAGGCTTGTCCGATATCAGTGTACTGATAATCTTCTTCTTTTACTTTCGGAAAACCCAGACGAGTAAAGTCTTCCAGCGCCTTAGTCCGCAAAGCATTCATCACAGGTGTACTGTGACGACAGACAACATGCTCGTATTGTCTAAACAAATCAATATATTGTTGCTCGGCCTTCATTATCTTATTCTCCTAATTCTGTCTTCAACCAATCATACCCGCGCTCTTCCAGTTCAAGTGCCAACTCAGGTCCACCACTTTTCACAATGCGTCCTTTATAAAGGACATGTACAAAATCAGGTTTAATATAATCCAGTAAC
>JAJDIA010000046.1 GCA_030266465.1 Parabacteroides sp. OttesenSCG-928-G21
AAAAATAGCGTTTTTTGACTGTTTTTGTTCTGTTTCTTCAAAAGCACGCGTCACAAAAAAGTGTTGTATTTGAAAAAAGTGTCACAAAAATAAATTTTTTTATGACATTTTGATATTTGTATATATAAATGAAAATGATTGCTTTAAGGCACACCGCGACATTAAATATGCGCTTACAGTCCCCACATGAATGAACCGTAAAGTTGCTTAATAGCAAGATAATCACTACCTTTGAAGCGGCATAAATAAACATTTAATAATCAGAGATCATATGAAAAAATTTAAGGCAGCTATTGTAGGTTATGGCAATATAGGCAAATATGTACTTGAAGCAATTGAAGCCGCCCCTGATTTTGAAGTGGCAGGTGTAATTCGTCGCAATCCAAACGATATTCCAAATGAACTAAAAGGATATGCTGTAGTTGACAATATAACGAAACTAGAAAATGTCGACGTAGCTGTCCTGGCAACACCCACCCGTAGCGTTGAAAGCTTTGCGAAAGAGATACTGGCTATGGGAATCAATACCGTCGACAGCTACGACATTCATGGCGGTATTGTGGATTTGCGCCGTTCTTTAGAGAAGGTGGCAAAAGCGAACAATTCGGTCGCCGTAATTTCTGCCGGATGGGATCCGGGAAGCGACTCTGTTGTGCGTGCGTTACTGGAAGCGATGGTACCGAAAGGTATTACCTATACCAATTTTGGCCCCGGCATGAGCATGGGACATACCGTTGCCGTGAAAGCCATTAAAGGTGTGAAAGCGGCATTGAGCATGACCATTCCGGTAGGCACAGGAATACATCGCCGGATGGTATATATCGAAGTTGAAAATGGGTACGACTTCAAAGATGTTGCCGCTGCAATCAAAGCGGACGACTATTTTGCGCATGATGAAACACATGTTATGCAGGTGGAATGTGTCGAAAATCTGTTGGATATGGGGCATGGCGTAAACCTGGTTCGCAAAGGGGTATCCGGAAAAACGCAGAATCAGTTGATCGAATTCGACATGAAGATCAACAACCCGGCGCTAACCGCTCAGATACTGATCGCAGCCGCCCGTGCAAGTTTCAAACAGCAACCGGGGGCTTATACCCTGATCGAAATGCCGGTTATCGACATGATCTACGGCGAAAAAGAAGAGCTGATTAGAAGGCTCGTATAAAATAATTGAACAGAAGAGGTTTGAAAGTAGAAAATTATGGCTAATTTTCCACTTTCATTTTAAAATCAACGATTATGCTGGATTTTATAACTTGGACGGCTGATCCGGCCATATTTACCATCGGAACGAGAGAAATCCGCTGGTATGGTTTGTCATTTGCGATTGGTTTCCTGATCGGCTATATGATTGTCGAGAAAATGTGGAAGAAAGAGCAGTTGCCGCAACCATGGATCGATTCCTTACTGATCTACACCATGATAGGAACGGTTGTCGGGGCACGATTAGGACATTGCCTGTTTTATAGTCCGAGTTATTACCTGGCCAACCCTGTTGAAATTCTGAAGATATGGGAAGGTGGATTAGCCAGTCATGGCGGAACGCTCGGTATCATCATTGCGATTTACTTTTATTCCAAACGTGTCAGTCACCGCAGTATGTTATGGGCTTTCGACAAACTGGTTGTCCCTACCGGATTAGTAGCCGCCCTGATACGTCTGGGCAACCTGATGAACCATGAGATATACGGGCACGCAACCGATCTGCCCTGGGGTTTCCGCTTCATTCAGAATCTGAATCAATGGAAACAAGGTGCGGAACCTATATTTACGGCGCCCAGCCATCCGACACAGCTCTACGAAGCGATTTGTTATTTGCTGACATTCGCTCTCTGTATGTGGCTATATTTCAAGAAAGATGCCTGGAAGAAAGAGGGACTTATCTTCGGAATATTCATGATATGCATCTTCGGATCTCGTATCTTTATTGAGTTCGTAAAGAACGATCAGGAAGCTTTTGAAGCCACCATGACGCTAAACATGGGACAATGGCTTAGTATTCCGTTCGTGCTTGCCGGTATTTATTTTATCTGGCGAGCATTGAGAAAAGCAACAAAATCATAGACAACTATATTATTCTTTTGTAATGTATAAATTAAAAACTATTGCCGACAATGTATTTTATGTCGGAGTTAACGACCGTCAAAAAGCCTTATTTGAAAACATGTGGCCGTTGCCTTACGGCGTGTCTTATAATTCTTATCTGATTGTAGACGAGAAAACCGTATTAATTGATACGGTTGATATTTGTTACTCAGACATCTTTTTGAAGAAAATTGAAGATGCGCTTCAGGGTCGTTCGTTAGATTATCTTATTGTGGATCATATGGAGCCCGACCATGCCGGAAGTATCCGGTTACTCCGCCAACGATATCCGGATATGCAAATTGTAGGAAACAATAAGACTTTCGGAATGCTTGCGGGTTATCATGGTATAAACACCGGACTCTATGAAGTTAAAGAGGGGGACAGTCTGGATACCGGTCATCATAAACTGACCTTCTATATGGCGCCGATGGTGCATTGGCCCGAGGTTATGGTCACTTATGACGAAACAGATAAAATACTCTTTTCTGCGGATGCATTCGGAACATTCGGCACGCTGGATGGAAATGTCATTGACGCCGAAATGAATACGGAACATTATTGGGAGGAGATGATCCGTTATTATTCCAATATTGTAGGCAAATATGGAAGCCCTGTTCAACGTGCTTTACAAAAATTATCCGGACTGGATATTCAAACGATATGCTCCACACACGGACCGGTATGGCGCGAACAAAAAGGGAAAGCCATTCAGATCTACGACCAACTAAGCCGTTATGAAGGCGAAGAAGGTGTTTCACTTATTTACGGCAGTATGTATGGAAATACGGAACAGATGGCGGAAGTAATCGCTTCGTCACTTTCTGATCATGGGATTAAAAACATTGTCATGCACAACGTAAGTAAAAGCAATGCCTCCTACATTCTGAAAGATGTATTCAAATATAAGGGAGTGATTGTGGGTAGTCCTACCTATTCCAACCAACTCTTCCCGGAGGTAGAGGCAGTCTTGAATAAAATCGAACTCCGCGAAATCAAAAACCGTTATTTCGGATACTTTGGTTCGTTTACCTGGGCAGGAGCCGCCGTTAAACGATTAGCTGCTTTCAATGAAAAGATGAACTGGGAAGTTATCGGGGAACCGGTAGAACAAAAGCAGGGTCTTCTTTCAGAAAAATACGACGAATGCCGTGCCTTAGGTAAAGCAATGGCGGAAAAATTAAAACAACAATAAACTATTAAACTTTTAGGATATGAGACTTATTATCGAACCCAATTATGATTTGATCTCTCAGTGGATAGCAAATTTTGTGGCTGCCCGGATTAAAAAAGCAAATCCAACAGCAGAAAAACCTTTTGTACTCGGCTCATGAAGGATTGGTAATTGAAAACAGATAATACGCTGTAAGATATGGTAGATAATGATTGGTCTCTTCCTGTTGCGTTCTATTTTCAGGTAAAAGTAGATGGTGAAGAATACGCTTTTAAAGAAGTTTCCGGATTAACTGCGGAAATGGACTTTGAAGCGATCCGTGAAGGGGGCTCGAATGATTTCGGGTATAAAGTGCCTAAGCAGAATAAACACGGAAACCTTGTGTTAAAACGGGCAATAATCCCACTGGACAGCAGATTTATCTTCTGGGTGAAAAATGTATTTGAAGGAAACCCGTTTCTGCCGATTGTACCAAAGAATATACAGATAAACTTGTTGAATGGTGAAGGCAAGTCTATGGCTACCTGGAGCTGTTCAGGCGCTTATCCGGTAAAATGGTCTGTCGATGTGCTCGATACGGAGAAAAACAATATCCTGATAGAAGCACTGGAATTTGCTTATGCAACATTAAAAAGGAGTTAACGAAGGCAATTGTAATCAAAGATACAGGTGAAAACAGTAGTGGAACGTAGTTCTATGAATGAGAATGAATGGGATAAAACTGCGGTCAATGAAATAAAAAGCAACCCTATCGCCGGTTAAAGGTATATCCTAACCGTCGAGAAAAAAATATACGATATGCTGATCGACTCTATTCCGTGGTCTTATAAGCCGATCAAATTCCCTTGAATGGAGAAACGGGCGATAGTATAGTTGCCTTTTCCCTTGTTTATAATTGAAAATTACTCCTTTGCAAAGAAAGCATCGAAAGCATGCGCCGAAGGCTGGAAGTCTACTTTTTTAGTAAACGCACAAGATTCACGGGCACCATGTTCGCGATCCATTGCACTATCTTCCCATTCGATGGATAATGGACCTTGATAACCGATAGAGTTTAGCGCACGGATAATTTCTTCAAAATTGATTTTTCCACGTCCTACGCTCCGGAAGTTCCAGTAGCGACGAGGATCACCGAAAGGTACATGACCACCGAAGACACCTACCTGTTTAGGCGTGTCACTCCAATAGACATCTTTCATGTGAACATGGAAGATCCGTTCCGGGAATTGATAAATAAAATCGACATAATCTACACCTTGATAGCCCAGGTGGCTGGGGTCGTAATTAAAACCGAAGGCCGGATGCCAATTGACTGCTTCCAAAGCCTGACGGGCAGAGAAGGTGTCGAAAGCTATTTCTGTCGGATGCACCTCCAGGGCAAAGCGTATGCCTAATGCTTCGTACGCATCCAGAATAGGGATGAAGCGACGGGCAAATTCGGCATAGCCTTCGTCGATCATGGCTTGTGTAACAGGAGGAAAGGAGTAGAGGTAGGCCCAGATAGGACTCCCTGTAAAACCTACAACTGTGTTTACGCCAAGCGCTTTTGCGGCTTTTGCGGTACGGATTAACTCTTCAGAAGCCCGCTGATGGACTCCTTCTGGATCGCCATCTCCCCAGATGTAATCGGGTAGGATACTTTTATGGCGTTCGTCTATTTTATCGCAAACGGCTTGTCCTACCAGATGGGTAGAGATCGTATGCAATTGCATTCCATATTTAGCCAACAGGTCTTTGATGCCTTTATAGTAGGCAGGATCAGTTTGGCGGACATCCAAGTGATCGGGAAGTCCTAACTCAATGCCATCATAACCAAATTCTTTTGCTTTTTCACAAACTGTTTCGAGTGAAAGATCTCCCCATTGCAGGGAATACAGCGTAACGGGACGTGCCATGTTCTAACGTTTTAGGCAGGTGAAAAAAGACCTGCAGGTTAACAATAGTATGTGTTTTTAATTTTTTAGCGGTATTTTTACAAATATCGTGAAAGCTAAACGCAGAGCTAAACTTGCTTGAGCTATGCTGAGGCGTATCCGATATTCTACAAAGCTAAAAAAATATTCTTTTCCCATCAATTATTTTTATGGGAATAAATTTCTTTACTCCATAAAGAATAGTTTTCTTTGCAACGAAATTTAATTTACTTAGCTATGAAAAGAAATGTAATTGCGGCTATGGTCGCCCTATTCTTATTTGTCGGTTGTGATAGTCCAAAAGAGTCCTTATCTATTGATCGACATCAATTAATCCCCGTTGTTTTATCTGTTTCTTTAAAAGAAGAGTTGGATCTGTTCCATACCCGGGCGATGCCTCCGTATACCATAGGAGAACCGGTTGTTAAATCAGAGGATAACGTTGATCCTGCGGCGGAAGAAAAAGAGATTAATGCGCTATGTAATCGTATTGTTTACCAGGTCTTTTCCGGAGAAACAGGAGATGAATTGTTAAAAACGAAACAGTTTGTTTATGGTGTGGATGATGATTTTGGTATTGTGTATGACTCCCTTCCTCCCGGGAATTACCGGGTGGCTGTTATTGCACATTCCTCTGAAAGCGCTACCGTATCGGGCAGGACGTTTTCTGTCGGGGAGGTTTCGGATACTTTTCATGGTGTTTATCCGCTAACCGTTGAAGATAATGAAATGACGGCGGATATTGAGTTAAACCGGATTGTAGGAAAAGTAGAGTTTGTATCGTCCGAAGTGGTTCCGGATAATCTGGGCAGTTTTGAAATGAAAGTGAACCGTTATTCTAAGCAGTTGGATGTGTTGACGGGGAATGGGATAATCTCTCAGAACACTCATCTGATCAGCCATATATTTACTACTGCTGAAATCGGGAATAAGGATAAGTCGCATGCTTTCCTTACTTTTATTCCGGCTGATTCAGGGACAATAGAGGTGGAGTTGGTTGCAAAAGATAATAGGGATACAAAAGTACGACAGCGCATCGTCCGTGATATTTTACCTGTAGCGAATCGAACGATTCGGTATATAGGTAAATTATATTCTCCATTAGATTCGGAAGACACAATTACACTGGTCATAAAAGATGGCGGAAAATGGGGAGAGGATATTGAATATATACTTGAAAATTAAAAGAATATAACATCTTGGTGTTCGGCTATTATTGGTTGAATACCAAGATGTCTGAAAAAGAAGGTCATTTTTATACAGCGCAGAATATAACAATTTGTTAATCTTTATTGTTATTCATTATTTTCTCAGAACAAAATTTTGACAGATTTGTTATACAACTGCTAATCATTATCTTTGCAATCGCAAAAACGATAGTGATATTTCCAATTCACAATACAAAATAATGAGCAGAGAACGGACTTTAAATGAGTTAGATATACAAGTAGAACAAGAGAAAGCGCAACACATTTTAAGCATGCTTGATATGGGTTGGTGGGAAGTGAATTTAAAAGAAAATACGTTTTCTTGCTCTTCTTTTGTTGCGAATATATTAGCTCAAAACACAACATTTGATTTTTCTGAATTTAAAAAGATGATTCGTGAGGACTATCGTGCCCGGATCGTCGATAAGATTCTTTCAGTCTCAGAAGATTATACAGATCGACTAAGTTTTCCTGTCTATGTAAAGGAAAAAACAGTATGGATTTCTATTCGTTTCAAAAAAAATGGCGAATATTCCATAGCCGGTATGATGCATACTATACAACGATCGGAAGGTGAAAAATCAGGAGAAACCAGTCTGGAAACGGTTAAGAATCTGATGTATCAACTGAGTGGAATCTCTAAATCGTTGTATACATTCACGCAGAGTGAAAACCTGGATGATATGGTCAATCATATTTTAGCGTCTTTGGTAACACACTATAGTGCAGAGAGGGCTTATATCTTCGAGTATAACTGGAAGGATATGAATCAAAGTTGTACTTATGAGGCCGTTAGTCGTCCGGGATTGGAAGAGATACAGAATTTACAGGAAGTATTTTTTGAACCGGATACCTGGTGGAATCAGCAAATTCTGACGCAACATCCTATAATCCTTAACACGCTGGATGACTTGCCGGAATGGGATGTGGTTGATCGGGATTTTCTGGCAGCACAGGATATTAAGTCATTGATGGTTGTCCCATTTGTAAAACAGGATAACACTATCTGGGGATATGCCGGGATAGATATTGTAGATAAACAGCGCGACTGGACGGAAGAAGATTTTCAATGGTTTTCTTCTTTAATGAATATTATTAATATCTGTTTTGAACTGGCTAAATCAAAGGTGCAGATTCAAAACGATAAAGACTATTTACAGAAGTTGCTTACTCATATGCCGATAGGATTTATTCCTTCCCGGATTATTTATGAGAATGATGTTCCCGTTGATTTTGTTTATACAGGATCTAATAAAGAGATAGAACGGATAACCGGTCTTACTACCGAGCAAATAGTAGGAGTAAAAGGTTCGGAATCAAGTTTCTTCCGGGATTTACCATTGTTGGTTGAAGTCGTAAATACGGATAAGCATATAGAGATTGATTTGCCTATGCCTCATGTTGGAAAACATTGTAGGGCGATTAAGTTTTCTCTTCAAAAAGATGAGGTGATTTCTCTGGTTTTGGATGTGACTGAAACTCATAATGCGCATAAAGCATTGGAAGAAAGAGAAAAATTGCTTCGTACGATATATGACAATCTACCTGTTGGTTTGGAACTTTACAGTAAAGAAGGTATTCTGAATCATACAAATGATAAAGCACTAGAAATACTTGGTTTAGAAGAAGCCAGCTCACCGGATTCATTTAATGTATTTGATATTCCTTTCATCCCTACGGATGTGAAGCGTAAAATTAAAAGAGGTGAGAAGGTGGACTTTAATCTGCATTATGATCCGAATAAGCTTAAACCAGATTTGGGTGAAGATTTGCCACATCGGGCATTACAGAATCTGACAATTAAAATTGTTCCGATTTTTGGTGATCAGCAAGAAATCCTGAATTATTTGTTTATCATTATCAACAATACGGAAACAACTAATGCTTACCTGAAAATTCAGGAGTTTGAGGAATATTTCTCACTGATTGCCAACTTGGCGAAAGTGGGTTATTTCAAGTTGAATTTATCTACTCATGAAGGCTTTGGTCTCAGTCAATGGTATACCAATTTGGGTAAATCATTAGATACTGTTATGGCTGATGACTTAGAGGATATTTATAGCAATGTACATCCGGATGACTTTAAAGTTGTAAAAGACTTTTATGCTAAAGCCGCAGCAGGTGAGGCTGAAAACTTTGAGCAGGAGATCCGGGTATTAGGTGAAAATGATAAAATAAAATGGCTAAGATGTACATTGATCGCTAAGCGGGAACCTACAAGTGATAATATAGAATTGATAGGGGTTAGCTATGATATTACTGAACTTAAAGAAATGATTTTGGCAAAAGATAAGGCCGAAGCATTAGATAGGCTTAAGTCGGCATTCCTAGCCAATATGAGTCATGAGATTCGTACGCCGCTTAATTCAATTATTGGTTTCTCCGATTTGCTTGCAGAAACAGATGATGAAGACGAACGAAAAGAATTTATAGCCATTATTCAACGGAATAATGAACTTTTATTAAAACTTGTTTCAGATATCCTGGACTTATCGAAAATCGAATCAGGAACATTTGATTTTGTAAGAAAGGAAATTAATACGAAGACAATCAGCGAAGAAGTTATGCAGACATTCAGAAATAGAGAGCTGCCGGAAGGTGTAGAACTTATTTTTGATGACAGCCAGCCGGAAGAGATTATGTATGCGGATCCGGGACGGGTAAAACAGGTTCTGATGAACTTTATTACGAATTCACTGAAGTTTACGCAAAAAGGACATGTTAAATTAGGGTATAAATCCTTGCCGGAAGATCATATATTATTTTATGTGGAAGATACGGGAGTAGGTATATCTCCGGAAAATATAGACAAAATCTTTGATCGGTTTGTCAAACTGGATAGTTTTGCCCAAGGTACAGGATTGGGATTATCCATTTGCAAAAGTCTGATTGAAGAAATGGAAGGAGAAATCGGAGTGGATTCGGAAGCCGGTAAAGGTTCGCGCTTCTGGTTTACGCTTCCTCGCTCGATGGATAAAATATTGGCAGAAGATTAAAATTTCTACTATGCTATATTCTTTAAAAGTGTAAAAAGACAGAGGGAAAGTTTGTACTTTCCCTCTGTCTTTTTATATCATCTTACCCGCAAATATTCCTTTTGAACTTGCGGCTTAATTGTTGTCAGATCTCCAATCTTTATAGGACCACCTGATGCAATACTCTTGCGCGCTGCAATACCAACCAGACAGGCCAAAGCTCCATCCCGCAGGCTTGCACATTGTTTGTACGGATCAGCTACATCGGGCAGGAATATCTGGTCTTTCAATAAAGCATCTCCACCACCATGCCCGGAGGTTCCGAAAGGTATTTGAAAATATTCTCTTTTGTTGAAATTTTTGAACAGAACGATCTCATCATAGTTTTTATCGGAAACAGGACGTGATTCCTGAATCCAGGCGTCAATGCGTCCTTTTGTTCCGTTGAAGGCGATGCGATATCCTTCGTAAGGAGAATAAGCTGTTAAAGAATAAGACACCTGAACACCATTCATATATTTAATTGTAGCAGCCATTTTATCGTAAATATTCACATCCGTTCTGTAGACGCAACCATCACGTAAATAGCCATCATATTGTTCGTTGTCTACATATAGCTGTTTGTAGTAATTGTTATTCAGTATATTAAAATAGAATTTACATTCCTTGGTATGCGGACAAGAACGGCAGTTGGTAGAACGGAAAGTCCCGTTTTTGCCGTAATGATCCAGTGCGCCTAAAGCATAAACCGATTCGGGTTCGCTATCAATCCACCAACTTAGTAAGTCAAAGTGATGACTGGCTTTATGTACCCATAACGAACCACCACATTCAACCAACCGATGCCAGCGCCGGAAATAATCAGCGCCATGAGAGGTATCCAGATACCAATGGAAATCAACGGAAGTCAACTCGCCGATTTCTCCGGCACGAAGCAGTTCCCACATTTTGACACGATGAGGAGAATAGCGATAATTAAACGTAATACGACAATTTTTACCTGTCCGCTTTTCAGCATCTAAAATAGCCTGAACTTTTGATTCATCTGTTGTCAATGGTTTTTCGGTGATTACTTCAGCCCCTAATTCCATTCCACGGATAATAAATTCATGATGATTGCTATCCATCGTACACACAATAAGGATATCCGGATGTGTTTCCTGCATCATCTTTTCAAAGTCGGTATAAGTAGGGCAGTCGGCTCCGATCAGGCGTTTACCCGTTTCTAATCGTCCGGGATTATTATCACATAATCCTACAAATGTGAGGTGATTGGGGTAATCCTTAACCAAGTCGCTACCCCACATGTTACAACCCCGGGAGCCAGTCCCTATAAGGGCTACACGTAACTTTTTCACTTGTTGGGGAGAGGATAGTGTATCATTTGCCGCCCATACCGTAGGGGTAGGAGACAATAAAGCAGCTCCGGTCAGGGCACCGGTAGATGCCAGGAAATTTCTTCTTGACATCTGAGAGGTTTTTTCTTTCATTTTAGTAGGCGTTTTATGTAGTTGAGGAAAATTTCAAAGAATCAGTTATGAACCAATGTCCCTATATGTTCACCGCTGAGTACCTTTTTCAGATTCCCGTTGGTATCCATATCAAAAACAATGATAGGCAAGTTGTTTTCTTTACACATCGTTGTTGCTGTTAGATCCATAACTTTAAGTCCACGTTGATAGATTTCATCATAGGTAATGTCATCAAATTTTGTGGCTGTCGGGTCTTTTTCCGGATCAGCCGTGTAAATACCGTCAACTCTTGTTCCCTTCAACATCACATCAGCTTCAATTTCAATCCCGCGTAAGGATGAACCAGTGTCTGTCGTAAAGAACGGATTACCTGTCCCTCCTGACATAATAACGACATGACCTTGTTCCAATAGCTCAATCGCCCGCCATTTGTTATAGAATTCTCCAATAGGTTCCATGCGAATAGCTGTTAACACATTTGTTTTTACCCCTAAGGCGGTTAATGCGGAGCTAAGGGCCAGGCTATTGATCACAGTAGCAAGCATTCCCATTTGATCTCCTTTTACCCGATCAAATCCTTTGGACGCGCCACTCAATCCACGGAAAATATTTCCACCACCAATAACGATCCCAACCTGAATCCCCATTTCGGCAATCTCTTTTATTTGTTGGGCATACTCATTGAGGCGTATTTCGTCGATTCCGTATTGTTTACCTCCCATCAGTGATTCACCACTTAGTTTTAACAAAATGCGTTTGTATTGAGCCATAATTATATAAGTTATTTATTTTCAGTTCTTGACAAAGATAGTGAAACCGAACGCAGAATCAAGCTTGCTTGGATCATCCTATCTTCAACAAAAATAATCATTATCCGGTATAAAACTCACTTCTTTAAAAGCATATCTGCGAATGCTACCATCTTGTAATTGTAATAGGAGATGACCGCTGGGTTCTATGTCGGCGATTATTGCTTCAAAAATACCGTTGTCGTCTTTATACCGATGATAATTGTCTTTTCGATAAAGCGCATGGTTATATGCCTCACGTATTTCATCTTGTTTTTCCTGAAGCAATAACAGATAGTAGGAGTAAAAATAGGAGAGAAACATATCCAATATATCTTCCCGATGATATTTTTTTCCGGTGATTTGAAGCAAAGAAATCGGATTGGGCGCTTTACTGCGAAAGACCTCCTGATTAATATTTATCCCTATCCCAATAATCGAACAGTAAATGGTATTTCCGGATAAGTCATTTTCAATCAGCATTCCACATATTTTTTTATCTCTCCAGTAAATATCATTCGGCCACTTAATAGTGATTTCATCTACATATTTTTCCAGTGTTTTTTTTACGCTTAGCGCGGTGATTTGTGAGATGATGAATTGTTCTCGGGCAGGAATGGTATTGGGATAAAGAACAACGCTGAATGTGAGGTTTTTCAAGGCCTCCGATTCCCAGCTATTGCCTTTCTGTCCACGTCCGGCATTTTGGTAATCCGCCCAGATTACACTGCCTTCAGGCAAAGATTGGGCTTCCACATATTCCCGAATAGAAAGATTTGTAGAGACAACTTCTGCTAAATGAATAATTTGCGGAATATCTTTTTGTGTGACTTCTGAATTATTCTGAACTGTCATAATAAAGTTCTTTTATCTTTTTAGGTAGCTTGGCGATAACTTCATCATAAGAATGCCGGATCCAGTGCTTTATCTCATTCCCCGGCATATCTTTCCCAAGATAGATTCCGTTCCAGTATTTTTTATTGAAATGATAGGCCGGTTCTACAGCGTTGTATCGTTCGCGTAGTTCTTCTGCAAGATTCGGATTGCATTTTACAGCGATATAAGGCTCTTCCGCATATAGAGAAATAAGCAGATACATCTTGTTCTCAACTTTAAAAACAAGAGACTCATCATCAAACGGAAAACTTTCAGTCGTATTTTTTAACGACAAACAAAATTCTCTTACTTCTTCAATATTCATGCTGTACAAAAAAATAATCTAACAATTATTTAACGACAAGAAGGAAGAAATGCATCCTCAATATGTTCCACCTGATAGCCCTCTTCCATCTTAACTAAAGAAATAATATCAAATCTGGCGGGAGAACTGATATTAAATAAACGAATATAGGCATCTGCCGCTGCAATGATCCGTTTCATTTTCTTTCTGTCCACAGCTTCTTCCGGTGACGTCAGATAATCGGCAGAACGGGTTTTAACTTCTACTATTACCAGCCACTCTCCGTCTGTTGCTACAATATCCAACTCAAAATGATGCCAATGCCAATTGGTATGCAGAATCATATAACCTTTTTTCTTGAGATAGGTTTGGGCAAATGATTCGCCAGCACGTCCGGTATCGTTTCTTTCGGCCATTTTGACTTGAACTTTGTACAAATATAGGTTTTTTTCTTTTTTATTTAATTAAACCCTTGTACATTTGCAATATATGAAACAAAGTAAAAGATATTCAGCGGCTAAACCCAATCAACCACGCGTTCATAAGGTGGCTTTTATGCTAAATGATGATGAGCAAAAAGCGGTTGATCGTTATCTTTCCCGTTATAAGATTGAAAATAAGTCCCGCTGGTATCGTGAAACCATTATGTCGCATATTCTTCGCACTTTAGAAGAAGATTACCCTACTTTGTTTAATGAAAATGAAATGCGGCGATGAATCCTTTTACTGACGAGTATTTTATGAAACAGGCTTTGGCTGAGGCACGTGCTGCCGCGGCTGAGGGCGAAGTTCCTGTTGGTGCGGTAGTTGTTTGCAATGACCGGATTATTGCCCGGGCACATAACCAGACAGAGCGGCTTAATGATACAACAGCACATGCTGAAATGTTAGCCATTACTGCTGCAACAGGTGTATTGGGAGCTAAATATTTAACCGATTGTCGCTTGTATGTGACGGTAGAACCTTGTGTCATGTGTGCCGGTGCTATTGGTTGGTCGCAAATTCATACGCTGGTCTATGGCGCTTCTGATGAAAAAAGAGGTTATCAGGAGTATGCACCCCAAGCGCTTCATCCGAAAACAATTGTCCGAAAAGGTATTATGGAAGAAGAATGTGCGGAAGAAATGCGTCGTTTTTTCCGGCAAAAAAGATAACAGGAGTATTATTTTATCTCTTCATAATCCACATACTCCCCTTCATCTTTGGCAAATATTTTCTTTTTACTGTTGCTGCTAGCCTGCTGTTGCCGTGATTGCTGGTTCTTATTTTTGCGTGTGGATTGTTTGCGTTGCTGGGTTTTCTTGTTGTCACCACTACCAAACAGGATATTTTTAAAGGTGCGGAACACCGAAAATCCCATCAGCATCATCAGAATGACGAACATGAAAACTAAGACAAATATAAATCTGAACATAAAGCGATAATTTCTAATGAATTTCTACATTGGAGCAAAGATAGTGAAAGCCGAACGCAGAACCAAGCTTGCTTGAATTATGCTAAAGCGCATCCTATCTTCTGCAAAGATAGAAAAACTATTTATCTCTGTTTGTTAAAAATAGACAAGATGATATATAGTAGTATAGCCCCGGCAATTCCTAAAAATCCCCATAAACTAATGAAAACGACTGTTCCGACAACCAAAAGATAACGAAGTTCGTTTCCCTTCCATTTCAGGGATTTTACTTTCAGGGAGAACATTGGCAGGTTTGAAACCAATAAAAAGGAGCTTCCAAAAGCTAACAGTAGGACTATTAGGGCGAAAAATAATTCATTTAAGTGTATAAGGGGAATTACGGCAT
>JAJDIA010000047.1 GCA_030266465.1 Parabacteroides sp. OttesenSCG-928-G21
TAATTGATAAACTCTGCAAAACGATTTTCCCCTTTCCACAGATCAATCAGTTCCGGAATAAAATAGATTCCCGGCTCAATTGTAAGCACAAACCCCGGTTCCAACTCACGACCTAACCGCAGCGACTTCCTTCCGAACTGCGTGCTTTTCGGGCGACCATTATAACCGACATACACCTCGCCAAGGTTTTCCATATCATGTACATCCAGTCCCATCATATGCCCTAAACCAGAAGGCATAAACAGCGCAGCAGCACCAGCCTTAACAGCCTCGCGCGTATCACCTTTAACGAAGCCCATCTCTTTCAGCCCATCCATGATTACAGTCAACGCCAAATCATACACATCCTCAAATTTCACACCCGGACGAAGCGCCGCCACCGCCGCCTCATGCGCCGCCACCGAAATCGCATAAATATCTTTCTGACGAGTAGTAAACGTCGAATCCGCCGGAATCGTCGACGACATATCGCCCGCATACCCCATCTCCGTCTCCGCACCCGCATCCAGCAGCAACATATCGCCACTCTCAATCATATTCCCATGATAATGATTATGCAGCGTCTGCCCATTGATCGTCGCAATAATGGGGAACGACAACTGATAATCATTCGCATACGCAACCTCCGCCACAGCCGCAGCCACCTCACTCTCACGAATCCCCGGCCGAACCATCCGCATAGCCGTCAGATGCATATCCGCCGTCACCACGCACGCCTTCTCGATCTCCACAATCTCCTCCTCACTCTTATAGTTACGCTGATTAACCACGCCATAGATAAAAGAAACCGACGGCTTCTCCAAACCAGGCATCACACCCAGCCACGCCTGCAATTTCAACTGATGCTCCGCCCGGTAAGTCGGCAGATAGTGAATCTCCTGCCTCTTCTCCTGCGCATTCTTCAGATAATCGGCAATCTCCCTGAAAGGACGAACCTCGGTAATCCCCGCCAACTCGCTTTTCTCCTTCAGCGTAGGCTGCACACCCATCCACACGATCGCGTCGATCGTCAGCTCATCGCCGAATATAATCTCCCGGTTGTTATCTATATCAATAATCGCAGACAAACCCGCATACGGCAGTCCGAAGAAATACAAAAAGGTAGAATCCTGACGGAAATGATACGTATTATCAGCATAATTCATCCCACTCTCATCATTTCCGAGGAAAAGTAAAAGTCCTGAACCCAAAGTCTGTTTCAATTTTGCCCGACGGGCGATGTACGTTTCTTTTGCAAACATATATTTCTGTGTTTATTTTGTTACCAAAGATATAAATTAATGTCAAATCCAGCAGCCATTTGACAAGAAATAACACCCCGCAAACCTATTTATCCGGAAAAGCAGTACGAAACCCCGCCCGGTACTTCGCCGGGCTAATCGCCATATACTTAAGAAACACCTTCCGCATATTATCAATCGAACCCAGCCCCGACAACACCGCGATCTCTTTCAGAGACAACCGCGTATCCAGCAAATACCGGCAAGCCCTCTCCACCCGCAACTTATCAATAAACCGAGCCGGCGTCACGCCCGTTTCGCGCGTAAACACACGGGAGAAATTCCGCACACTCATCGCCGACTGCTCCGCCAGCAGCTCCACAGTCAGCTGCTCATGCAAATGCTCCGAAATCCAGTTGATAATCCCCCGAACCGGACGATAATCAATACGCTGATGCGTCAATACAGAGCTATACTGCGACTGGCTGCCCGGACGTTTCAGATACAACACCATCTGCTTCGCAATCTCCAACGCCACATCCCTTCCCCAGTCCTCTTCAACCAGCGCCAGCGCCAAATCCATACCCGCAGAGATCCCGGCAGAAGTATAGACCGTCCCATCCTTCACGAATATCGAATCATGATCCACCTCGACATCCGGATATTCACGGCTTAGCGTCGCGCACTTCTCCCAATGCGTCGTAGCCTTTTTATTATGCAAGACACCCGCTTGCGCAAGTAAAAACGTACCCGTACAGACCGAACAAATCCGGTTTGCCCTTTCCGCCTGCCCCTTTATCCACTGCAGCACCTCATTGCCAACCCTGTATTCCGCCAGACGTCCATTCGGAACACCGGGAACAAACAGCGTATCCACAGCATCACGCATCCCCCTGATCGTGCCCTCACATTCTATGACCAACCCCGAAGCCGTCCGCACGCTCCTTCCCCGGACAGCCGATAAGGTGCGCAACACATACGCCGGCTCCTCCCGTCCCGTTTGCGCCTGCAAATACTCATTCGCCTGCGAGAAAACTTCGAAAGGACCCGTAATATCCAGCAATGTAGCCTCCGGAATAACCAGAAAAGCCACCGTTCTCTCTTTTATCTCCATCCGATCATTTTCCGGTAAAGATAAATAAAAATCCGAAATGGCCGTTTTGGCCGTATTCTTGTCATTTGCGCCAACGGAGAGATCCCGTACATTTGCCCTTCCAATAACTTTCATTTATCCCAGTATCAACATAAAAACAGACAGATATGAAACTAACGAGAATGACCGCAGAAGAAGCAGCTTCGCTGATTAAACATGACGACAACGTCGGATTCAGTGGCTTTACCCACGCCGGATGCCCTAAGATTGTCCCCCTCGCTTTAGCCCGTCGGGCGGAAAAAGAACACGAGGCAGGAGCGCCATTTAAGGTAGGCGTTTTTACCGGAGCCTCTACCGGCGACAGCATCGACGGCGCCCTCGCCCGAGCCAACGCCATCAAGTTCAGAACCCCCTATCAGACCAATAACGACCTCCGGAATGCCATCAACACGGGGCAAACCGATTATTTCGACCTCCACCTCTCCACTTTAGCACAGGATCTGCGCTACGGCTTCTATGGCCAGCTCGATGTAGCCGTAATCGAAGCCTCTTCGGTCACGGACAAAGGAGAGATCATTCCAACCTGCGGCGTAGGAATAACCCCCACTATCGTCCGACTGGCAAAAACTGTTATTGTAGAGCTAAACCGCTGGCATCCGGAAGAATTACGTGGACTACACGACATAATGGAACCCGCAAATCCCCCCTCACGCCGTGAGATCCCGCTATTTTCCGTCAGAGACCGTATCGGAAGCGAGAGCATACAGGTAGATCCGTCGAAAATCATACTCGTAGAAACCTGTCAACCCAATGAAGGTGGCAGCTTCGCCCCTTTAGACGCGATCACCAAGCGCATAGGCGAGCATACGGCCGATTTCCTTACCGGAGAGATGCGTCAGGGTCGGATACCCCAAACATTTCTGCCCCTGCAATCCGGCGTAGGAAACATAGCCAACGCCGTTCTGGCGGCGATAGGAAACAACCCCGGCATTCCCGATTTTGAAGTTTATACGGAGGTAATCCAGGACGCCGTAATTGATTTGCTTGAAACCGGGCGCGTCACATTCGCCAGCGGAGGCACACTCACCGTAAGCAACCCCTGCATCAAAAAGATCTACGACAATCTCCCCGTTTTCAAGCGCAAAATGATCCTGCGCCCGTCCGAAATTTCCAATCACCCCGAGATTATCCGTCGCTTAGGCATCATTTCCATGAATACGGCTATCGAAGCAGATCTCTTTGGCAACATTAATTCTACGCACGTCACCGGCAATAAAATCATGAACGGAATTGGAGGCTCGGGCGACTTCACCCGAAACGCCTACATCTCTATCTTTCTGACGCCCTCTACCGCCAAAGAGGGAAAGATCAGCGCCTTTGTGCCCATGGTTTCACATACCGACCATAACGAGCATTCCGTCAAAGTCATCATTTCGGAATACGGTGTAGCCGACCTGCGTGGCAAATCGCCCTCGCAACGAGCGCAGTGCATTCTGCATAATTGCGTTCACCCCGATTACCGTCCTCTTTTAAGTGCCTATCTCTCAAAAGGAAGAACCGGACAAACCCCGCTCAACCTCGACACCGCATTTTCCTTCCATACCGCCTTTTTGGAGACGGGGGATATGCGAAATGCCCGGATATAGGGAGGAGAAAAGGGGCAGAGAACAAAGGGGGGAAAGGAAATAGGAGATAGGAGCTAGGAAATAGGAGTTTTGAGAGGGGATAGGTATTTCTTAACTCCTATCTCCTGGTTCTTAGCTCCTATTTCCTTCTTCCTTCCCTCTCAACTTTCTTTTTATGGTTTGTGCAAAATGCGCTGACTTGAAATTGGCGGATGCGGGGTTGGCGCAAAATGCGCTAACTTGAAATTGGTGGATGCGAGGTTGGCGCAAAATGCGCTGACTTGAAATTGGTGGATGCGAGGTTGGTGCAAAATGCGCTGACTTGAAATTGGTAGATGAGGGATTGGCGCAATTTGCGCTAATCTGAAATTGGTAGATGAGGGGTTGGCGCAGGTTGTAAGAGGGTGTCAACAGAAAATTTGTGCTTTTCCGGCTTAAAAGTTATCTGTTCGAAGAAGATTTATCAACTTTCGTGGGTTATTTTATGTTCTCTATTATAGGGGAGTGTGTTAAATTTAGTGCTCAATATCCTTGGATTAATGTTTTGTGGAGTCATTCGTATGGGTGATTGGCCTTTTTTTATCTTATGCATGAAGATGATTAGTATAAGGCATATATATAATAAAAAGTGGTCTTTGAGGTTCTTTATTTGTGTGATATATAATATTTTGGCTCCCCTTCTTTGAAAAGAAGGGGGTGGACCGCCGCTTTGCGGTGGTGGGGTAGTTAGAATTCCAGATAAATATTCGACCTGTATTTTTTTTCATATCAATGTTGACTAAAATATAATTCTACATAATCCATACTATTTTTTTTAGGATACAATCAAACTATCCCACCATCGCCGCGGCGATGGTCCACCCCCTTCTTTTCAAAGAAGGGGAGCCAAGGTACTCTATAATCATGCAAATAAAGAATTTGCTAAATGTATTCTATTTTCTCTTAACAACAATTTAACAACGAAACTATTTAAACAAATGAAAGCAATCGAAAAAACAACTATCCTACGCAGACTGCGAAATGGGGAGCATTTTAATACGCACTCGGGAATAATCCGCTATTTGAAGGAGCCTATCGCAGAATTTCCGGAATTAACGGCTTCTTTTACAGTGTATGAAGAATTTTTCGAGCATGAAAGCAACGTTTTTAAGCCGCTACGTCAAATGTTGGGGACGAATAAAGTAAAGGAGGCCGACAAAAAGCGTGACAGGGCATTTGTCGCGGTGCGGATGACGGTGAAATCCTCTTTATACAGTATTGATCCGGAGGTTAAAGCGGCAGCGGCAAGTCTCATGCTTATTCTCAATGACTATAAACGTGCGCCGCAAAAAAGTTACATCGAGGCATCCGGATTGATCAACAGTCTAACAACGAAGCTGAGTTTGCGCAGAAATAGGCCCTTTGTCGCCAAGCTGGGGCTGACTTCCGCGGTGGAATTGCTCTGCAATGCGAATAAAGCCTTTGTTGCGCTATATGGGGAACGTCTGGATTGGTGGCGCGATAATAAAAAACTGGGAAATATGAAGAAGATCCGTCCGCAGGTGGATGATGCCTTTGACAGGCTGGTGTATCTCATCAATTCGTTCTATGCCATGAATGAGGTAGGTGAGCAGGATACGGACAAGCGGGAAAAACTGACGGAGATAATAGAAGAAATTAATGCGCGGTTGGATAATATCAAGCGTACAACTGCCTATCGTAAAGCAGGCTCTACGCCGCCGAAAGCGGAGGGGGAAGGTGATTCGGAGAGGGAGTCGGGTGAGGTGTGATTATTGCCCGGACAGGGTGTGAGCGGTATTCGATAAAAGGCATAAAGCGGGCATCAGACAAAATGCTTGTTTTATCGGGAAAATGTGATGATTTATTCTTATATTTGCCCTTTGTGTTACATTCTACTAATTAAAATACTATTATGAGAACAGTTCTTACATTATTCTTTAGCGCTTTTTTATCTGTTTGTGCTGCTTTTGCACAACAATTGCCTTCGGACGAATATGCCTACAAGATCAAACAAGAGGCTTTCAGTAATTCACAAATGGAATCGCATGCTGCTTTTATGACGGACTTCATGGGACCGCGTCTGACCTCTTCCAAACAGTGGGAGCGGGCAGAAACGCTTACGGTTGAGATGTTAAAAGAGATGGGATTCAGCAATGTGCGGGCGGAGTATGCAACGGACTTTACGCGCGGGGGCTGGGATAATCTGAAGACCTATGCGGCGATGACGGTTCCTTATTATACAAATTTCATGGCAACTCCACGCGCCTGGACGGGTAGCACGAATGGTTTGGTGAAGGGTGAGGTGATCTTGTTGGATATCCAATCGGATGCCGACTTTGATAAATTCAGGGGCAAGATAGGCGGGAAAATTATTCTGATGCCGTCGACACAGCAGTACCAGATGTCGTTCGAGCCTTTGGCTACGCGCTATACGGATGAGCAGTTGGAAACATTGGCGCAGGATCCACGGCCGGCGGCAGCACGTCCGCGTGTGATGACGACAGGTAATGACTTACGATTAAAGATACAGAATTTCATCCGGGAGGAGAAGCCGGCTGTTATATTGAACAGTTCGGGTACGTTTAATGTGTCGCGCTTGTCGGGCTCGGGCTATACGAGTGGTGAGCCGGAACCAATCGCGGAGTTATACCTGGCCATTGAAGCGCATGCGCGGATGCAGCGTTTGATTGAGAAGAAAATTCCTGTTGAGATGGAGGTGGAGATTAAGAATGAGTTCAATAAGAATCTGGTGGTAAATAATATTATTGCTGAAATCCCGGGAACGGATCCGAAGCTGAAGGATGAGATCGTGCTTATCGGCGGACATTATGATTCGTGGCATGGCGGAACCGGTGCGGCTGATAATGCTTCGGGCTGTATGGTGATGCTGGAGGCGTTGCGGATACTGAAGGATGTGGGCGTACAGCCGCGTCGTACGATTCGTCTGGCTTTATGGGGCGGCGAAGAGCAGGGATTGCATGGCTCGCGCGGATATATGCAGAATAACCTGTACGATTCGCAGGCACGGAAGCCGAAAGCGGGCTTTGATAAGTTTACGATTTATCTGAATATGGATAATGGCTCGGGTAAGTTCCGCGGTATTTATCTGGAGGAAAATGATATGGCTGTGCCTTTCTTCAAGGTGTGGATGCAGCCGTTGGAGTCGCTTGGCTTTACGACGCTTTCTTTGCGTAAGACGGGTTCTACGGACCATGTTACGTTTGATCGTATCGGCCTGCCGGCTTATCAGTTTATACAGGATCCGTTGGAATATGGTCGCGGTTATCATACGTCTATGGATACGTATGAGCGTTTGTCGTTCACGGATTTGAAATACAACGCGGCTGTGGCGGCATGGATTGCTTTTTGTGCGTCGATGGATAATGGCCGGATTCCGGTTAAACCGATCGCTACTCAGGCTGGTAGATAAATAAAGTATGAAACATCAGATTATTTTATTAGGAAAAGATTTAACATCAGTATATCACGGGGTCAAGGAATTTGACCCCGATTGCATTCATCTTTTGTTTACGGAGCAGACCAGGGATATTGCAGAGCCGTTGTTTGCTCTCCTTCCCGAGGGGATCGAAAGGCATGATTATTTTACGAAGCCGTATGACGGGAATGAGGTGATGGAGATTTGCCGGACGATTCATCAGCATTTTGAGGGCGATTTCTTTTATCATCTTTCGGAAGGAACTAAACCGATGGCGATGGCTGCTTACCGGGTGGCGAAGGAATATGGTGCGAAGGCTTTTTATCTGACACAGTTGGGAGAGCTTGTGTGGTTGGATACTTTCGAGAAGGTGCCGATGCAGACGCGACTGGATAACGATGAGATCCTCCGTCTGAGCGGGAACACGCTTTCGGGTTATAATGATGTGAAAGGATTGCGCCAGGAGGATGTGTGGGCTTCCGGCCAGATCAAGCATTTTATAGAGACTTACCCGCATGCGCATGCCCGTATTCAGAAGTTCTTCGGCGTGGCCTGCCGCCGACAGATCTCTCATCTGCCGGCTTCAAAGTTGCTGACGAATGAATTGCGCTTTAAGCAACGTGACGGGGCTTTGTTGATTACGCAAAACAGGAAGATTCTGCTTCGACTGCGCCAGCCGAATGCGGTTAATCTGTATTTTAAGGGGAGCTGGTGGGAGACGCTTATTGCGAATCAGGTTCGTCTGTGGAGTGAACGGAAAAATAATCCTCCGGAGGTGTGGCAGAATGTCTTGTTTCGTGCCGGAAATATACGTGAGCAGGCTAAGAATGAGGTGGATGTTCTGGTGAATAATAGTCAGAAGCTTATTTTTATAGAGTGTAAATCCGGTCAGGTTACGCAGCATGATATTTACAAGATAGATGGTGTTCGCGAGACGTATGGCGGGGATATTTCAAGGGCTGTATTGGCCAGTTATTATCCGCTGGATGCTTGTCTTAAGGAGAAGTGTAAGGATTTACAGATTAATGTCTTTGCGCCCGGGTATGTGGACGAGCGGATCCATTTTCTTGAGTTTATGCCGGATTGGTTGGATAAGCTGACGGAAGAGTTGCAGCTTTGAGAAAAAGGTGCAGTCGGCTTCTGTTTCTGCGGGAAACAGGAATAATAAGGGAAATTATCTAAAATTAAAGAATTCTCTTTAACTTTGCATGATATAGGAAAAAGGAATTGTCCGAATAAATCAAGCAAGCATAAATGGCAAAGAAAACAACGAATTCCAATGCAAAACGCCAACCGAAAGGAGAGAGCAAGTGGGCTTTGTTCAAGGCTTTTTTTACGAATGAGCGTACACGATATATTACGGGGTTAGTGATAGGTGCGCTCACACTCTATGTGACATTAGCGCTGATTTCCTTTTTCTTTACCGGGGCTGCCGATCAAAGTAAGATTGAGAATGTGCCTTTAGGGGATTTGGTCAACCAAAGGGGGGCTGTGGAGAACTGGACGGGAGTGCGCGGCGCTTATCTGGCAGATCTGCTGATGAATCGTTGGTTTGGCGTATCTTCTTTCTTTATTCTTTTCTTCTTTGCGTCTTTGGGGGCAAAGTTGATGAACTTTAAAGGTATTTCGTTGATTAAGCGTTTTCTTTTCTGCTCGGCTATGCTGATCTGGGGATCGTTGTTCTGTGCGTTTGTTTTTGTGACGGGTTATGAAGATACCTTCGTTTTCCTGGGCGGACAGCATGGCTTCTATGTTTCGGAGTGGCTGGTTAATAATATCGGTATGCCCGGTATGATCTTGTTGTTGGCGGGTACTTTTATTATAATAGCTGTGTTGACCAGTAAACGTACTATACCTTTTCTGCATCGGATGTTCTCCTTCGGATGGCTCCCGAAACGTAAGAAAAAAGAGGCTGATCCTTATGCAACAGCGGATATGTTTACAGAAGAAGAGGAGAGACCTTATGAAAAGGAATGGACTTTTGATGATGTAACAAAACCTGAAGACGACGAAATAGAGTTTGAGGTTACTGTTCCGGAAGATGAAGGCGATTACCAGCCTGTAATGGATAATACGGAAGATGCGGATGATAGTTCCGCGGAAAATCAGTTTACCGTTGAAGTGCCTGTTGGAGACGACGAAGCTTATGATGGTTCGGACTTAGGCGAATATGATCCTAAGTTGGATTTGTCTTCTTTCCGTAATCCATCGGTTGAGTTATTGAAGAAATATGACAATACGGATCATCAGGTGGATATGGAGGAGCAGACGGCTAATCAACGCAAGATTAAACAGACGCTGGAAAACTTCGGAATCAGTATTTCTTCTATCAAAGCGACGGTAGGCCCGACAATTACCCTGTATGAAGTTATTCCCGAGGCTGGTGTCCGGATTTCCAAGATCCGCAACCTGGAGGATGATATTGCTTTAAGTTTATCGGCATTAGGTATTCGTATTATTGCGCCAATGCCGGGTAAGGGTACGATTGGTATTGAGGTTCCTAATAAAGATCCGCAGATTGTTTCTATGCAATCGATCATTGCTTCGAGAAGATTTCAGGAATGCAAATATGAACTGCCGGTTGCTTTAGGGAAAACGATTACGAATGAAATATTCATGTTCGACCTGTGCAAGATGCCTCACCTGTTGGTGGCCGGAGCGACGGGTCAGGGGAAATCGGTTGGGCTGAATGCGTTGATTACTTCCTTACTCTATAAGAAGCATCCGTCAGAATTGAAGTTTGTGCTGGTGGATCCTAAGATGGTTGAGTTTAGTATTTATTCGGAAATTGAAAAGCATTATCTGGCTAAGTTGCCGGATATGGATAAGGCTATCATTACCGATTTCACGAAGGTGATCAATACGCTTAATTCTTTGTGTAAGGAGATGGACGATCGTTATGATCTGCTCATGAAAGCGCATACAAGGAATGTGAAAGAATATAACGACAAGTTTAAGTCGCGTCGTCTGAATCCGGAAAAAGGCCATCGGTTTATGCCCTATATTGTGGTGATTATCGATGAGTTTGGCGATCTGATTATGACGGCTGGCAAAGAGATTGAATTGCCGATTGCTCGTATAGCGCAGAAAGCGCGTGCGGTAGGTATTCATATGGTGATTGCGACACAACGTCCGACTACGAATATCATTACCGGTACTATTAAGGCAAACTTCCCGGCGCGTGTGGCTTTCCGGGTTTCTTCTATGATTGATTCACGGACTATTCTGGATTCGCCGGGTGCAAACCAGTTGATTGGTCGCGGTGACTTGCTTTTCTCGCAGGGAAGTGAAATGATACGTGTGCAATGTGCATTTGTTGATACGCCGGAAGTAGAACAGATTGCTTCTTATATCGGCGGACAACCCGGATATCCGAATGCTTTCTTATTGCCTGAATATGTGGTAGAAGGTGATGCTGACAAGATGCCGGGCGCTGTTGACCTCTCCGATAGGGATCCTTTGTTTGATGAGGCGGCCCGTTTGATAGTGATACAGCAACAGGGTTCTACGTCGCTTATACAACGTAAGTTTGCTATTGGGTATAATCGTGCCGGCAGATTGATGGACCAACTGGAAGCGGCCGGTATCGTAGGCCCTTTCGAGGGAAGTAAGGCACGTCAGGTATTGATCATGGATGAGTATAGTTTGGAACAGTTATTGAATGGTTTGAAAAACTGATTACGGAAATGAGCGTACATAAGATATATTCGTTTTTTCTCCTGTTGATTCTTTCCCCATGTACTTTATTGGCGCAGAATGCTTCTGAACTGTTGAGTAAGGCGGCACAGGTTTATGAACAGTCGAATGGTATTTCAGCGACATTTACTTTTCATACCCGCATGGATGGAATGGGGGCTGAAAGCTTTGAGGGGTTGATAGAAATGAAGGGGGATCGTTTTGTATTGAAAACTCCGGATATGCAGATTTGGTATGATGGCAGTACGCAGTGGGTGTATGTGGAGCGTAATGACGAAGTGAATATTACAAATCCTACCGGTGAAGAGCTGGAATCGACGAATCCGATGATTTTGTTGCGGACTTATAGTAAAGAGTATAATGCCAAACTGAAAGGGGAAAGTACAGCCGCCAGTGGGAAAATGGCTTATGATATAGAGTTGACTCCAAAGCGGAAAAAAGATATCGAGCGGATAGAACTGCAGTTGGAAAAGAATTCCCAATTGCCTTTTCGTATAGCTGTCTATGCCAAGAATGGGATGTACACCATGATACAGATTGTTAAAATGGAAACGGGCAAGAACCAGCCGGATAATTATTTTGTTTTTAATGAGAAGGCCTATCCGGATGTGGAGGTCATAGATTTACGATAAATAAAATTAACGAAATATGAAAATAGAACACAAAACACGAGAAAACGTACGTTGCCTGATTATTGGTTCAGGGCCTGCGGGTTATACGGCTGCTATTTATGCGTCAAGGGCAAATCTTGATCCGGTGTTATACGAAGGGATTCAGCCGGGTGGACAATTGACTTCTACGAATGAAGTGGAGAATTTTCCCGGTTATCCGGAAGGTATATCCGGTTTTGATTTGATGGCGGATTTGAAGAAACAGGCTTTGCGTTTTGGAACTGATATTCGTATAGGAACTGCTACGCAAGCGGATTTTTCAGCTGCCCCATATAAAGTAATTATCGATAGGGAGAAAACGATTATAGCGGATACGGTAATTATTTGTACCGGAGCTGCTGCAAAGTATCTGGGGTTACCGGATGAACAAAAATATGCCGGCATGGGTGTATCGGCTTGTGCTACTTGTGATGGATTCTTTTACCGCAAAAAGAAAGTAGCTGTAGTAGGGGGCGGCGATACGGCTTGTGAAGAGGCTTTATATCTGGCTTCTTTAGCCGAGAAGGTATATATGATTGTGCGAAAACCATTTTTCAGAGCTTCGAAAGTATTGCAGGATCGTGTATTTAAAACATCGAATATTGAAATCTTATTTGAACATAATACACTTGGATTGTTTGGTGAACATGGAGTCGAAGGTGCTCGTTTGATAAAGCGTAAAGGTGAATCGGACGAAGAGGAGGTTGAAATCGCTATCGATGGCTTTTTCCTCGCTATCGGACATACGCCAAGTTCAACTGTTTTTAAAGAATGGCTGGATACAGATGAGGCGGGCTATATCATTACAGAGCCGGGCACATCTAAAACGAAAATACCAGGTGTATTTGCCGCCGGTGATGTGGCAGATCCTATCTATCGTCAGGCTATTACTGCTGCAGCATCAGGTTGTAAGGCGGCCGTTGATGCGGAGCGATATCTTTTGGAGAACGGTATTTAATCTTATTTTATTTGTAGGAAATTGTATACAAATGCGTATATAAAGCGATTCGTCGGATTATTCCTGTTTGCTTTATGTCTTCCACATCTTTATGCAGCTGAACCTCCGAAGTATGAAATTCGGGCGGTATGGTTGACTACCAATTATGGACTTGATTGGCCCTCTAAATCAGCGACAAATGCGTCGGGGATCAAAACTCAACAGGATGAATTATGTCTATTGCTGGATAGCTTGAAGGCAGCGAATTTCAATTTGGTTTTTTTGCAGGTTCGAACCCGGGGTGATGTGATCTATCATTCTACTATAGAGCCTGTGTCAAAGGTGTTTTCCGGAAAATATGGAGTGTTACCTGGATACGACCCGTTGGCTTTTGCTATAGAAGAGTGTCATAAAAGGGGAATGGAATGTCATGCTTGGTTTGTGACTTTCCCGGTCGGAACGGAGCGGATAGTTCGGGAACAGGGAACTCAATCTGTAGTCAGAAAGAAACAGTCTATTGTAAAAAGGCATAAGGGAGAGTGGTTTCTAGACCCCGGAATGCCGGAAACGACAACCTATCTGGTGTCACTGGTTAATGAACTGATCCGTAATTATGATGTGGATGGTATCCATTTTGATTATATCCGTTACCCGGAAGAGGCTAAATCTTTTCCGGATCGGTCAACGTATAATAAGTATGGCCAAAAGGAATCATACGATGATTGGCGGCGGAATAATATCAATAAAATAGTCACTCGGCTATATGATGAAGTAAAACAATTAAAGCCTTGGGTAGTAGTGAGTAGCGCTCCTCTTGGTAAATATAACCGGATAGAAAAGCGACCGGATGCAGGATGGACAGCCTATGAAAGTGTTTTCCAAGATCCGGTGAATTGGTTGGCACAAGGTAAACAGGATATGATCGTCCCTATGATGTATTATTTGCATGATGACTTTTTCCCTTTTGTAGATAATTGGGTGGAAAATGGAAATGGACGTTATGTTGTGCCCGGACTGGGTGCCTACCGGATCGATGAAAATGAGGCGAACTGGGCAACAACCGACATCACGGATCAGATTGATTATGGTCGTTTTTACGGGGGTAATGGGAATGCCTTTTTCCGTTGTGCACATGCGTTGGATAATTCAAAGGGACTTTATGATGAATTGAAAAATAATTATTATAAATATCCGGCCCAACTTCCACCTTTAAAATGGTTGAACGATTCCAAACCAGATGCTCCGAAAGAGGTCTTTGTAGAGAAAACAGCTGCCGATTCATTGAAATTATCCTGGAAGGAACCGGAAGGAGAGGGGGAACTTACCTATACCGTTTATTATTCTTTAACGGATTCATTGAATACAACCTCAGCTAAAGAAATACTGGCTACGGGATTGCGTGCGAAGGAGATACAAATGCCGATAGCATCCGAAACTGAACAAGGTTTCCTTTTTAGTGTTTCCGCCTCGAATCGTTATCGCCTGGAGAGCGAGCCTTCTCCGGAGGCTTATTATTATCAGTCGGAATATATTAAATAACATGACCTCGATATCACATCACATTATGTCTTCTGTATTGTAGTGATGATTGTCTATTTTGTTAATGATGCTTTATGCTTTTGACAGGAGTCAAAAAGCATTTCGACAGGAGTGAAAAAGATTTAGCACTGCAGTCAAAAAGCTTTTTCACAAGAGTCAAAAGTAAAAAAGATAACGACGACTATATGAATTCGTTGTATATTTCTTACGCAGAAATCACATTGGTTTTATATTGAATGCATGTTAAATAGTGGTATTGGGGCGTTTGTTTTATTAAGCGTTTCTTATGCGGTTGTAATTTTATCGGGATTTTCCC
>JAJDIA010000048.1 GCA_030266465.1 Parabacteroides sp. OttesenSCG-928-G21
CACATCAAGGATAAAACATCTAAAAATAATGTTGAACCGAATCAGAATCGTCCGTTTGGTGAAGCTGAAACACCAATTTATGACATCCTGCAACTTTTGAAGAAAGAAAAATGGCCGATTTATGTGGATATAGAATTGGAATATCAAATTCCGGAAACTTCTAACGCCGTTATTGAAACAGCTAAATGTGTAGAGTATTTGAAAAAAGGCTTGATTTAAATAGCTGATATTAAATAAAAACAGAAAAGGGTTGCCAAATAAGGCAGCCCTTTTTTGGGTTTTTATAAGCATACTATTTATTAGGTTGTTTTATTTGTTTTATACGTTTTTATTTGTGAATCATTGTGGCCTTTTTCTCCTTTCATTGCAGACTTTTAATCGTTCCACCCGGGTGAGTCGAGCGTTCCACCCGGGTGGAACGGCCGTCTCACCTAGGTGGGACGGGTGACTCACCTGGGTGGAACGATTAGTTATTCATTATAACCGGATTATTTCATCGAAAGGAAAAGAGTACTTTATCGTGAAGATGTAAGAAAAAATGTGATTATCCGATAGTTTTTTAGGATGTATAAGTATAGGGTTTGCTTAGGAGGTTTTAAAACCGCTGATATTTAATGCAACTTTCCGGTTTTATGTGGTATTTGCATACAAGCCTTGTAAACCAAAATGGCATGTTAGGCGGGATAATTCTTTTGTTACTGTTTCCAATGAATCTATGTGAAAAGTGCTAAGTAGAAAGGGGATAAACAAAGAAAAGGCTATGTTTTATATTATTGTTAGTATTATTTAACTACAAAAATGCGGCAAATTTACGGCCGAATCGTAGATTTGTAACTATGACATAAAAAACATGATATAATATGGAAAGACTTACTGCGCAGGAAGAAGATGTGATGCTTCGTATATGGCAAACAGAACCTTGTTTTGTTAAAGATCTTTTGGCGACTATGGATGAGCCTAAACCTCCTTATACTACAGTGGCTTCGGTGGTAAATAATCTGAAACGTAAAAAATATGTCAAAGCCCGTAGAATAGGGAATACCTATCAGTATTATGCAATCATCCCGGAAAGTGATTACAAGCGCACTTTTATGAGTGGTGTGGTCACCAATTATTTTGCTAATTCATATAAGGAAATGGTTTCTTTCTTTGCAAAAGATCAGAAAATATCCTCTGATGATCTGAAAGAAATCATTGATATGATTGAAAAAGGGAAAGAGTAATAACCTATTTTAAATAGTTATGATGCCGGAATTTGCCTACTTTTTGAAGGTGAACTTAGCTCTTGTACTCTTTTATGCCTTCTACCGACTGTTTTTCAATAAGGATACTTTCTTCAAACTGAGGCGTTTCTTATTGTTGGCTTTCTTTGCTTTGGCTTTGCTTTATCCTTTTACGAATATGCAAGACTGGATCAAAGAGAAAGAGCAAATCGTTGAGATTGTATATTATGCCGGTTTGTTTTTGCCGGAAGTAGAGGTGGTGGCAGATAAACCTGTTGCCATGGACTGGAAAGATATTGCCGGGCAGTTTCTCTTTTTTGTTTATGTTATTATAGCAGGTGTTTTGATCTTACGTTTTTTTGTACAGTTCAGTAGTATTCTCTGGATGACCTATAATAGCAAAAAGCAATTGATCAATGGACATTCTGTGTATGCTATGCCTGAGCCGGCCGGGCCTTTTTCATTCTTTCATTGGGTGTTTTTATCTCCGGAAAGTCATTCGGAAAAAGAAAAAGAGGAAATTCTTACGCATGAATATATTCACGTATCTCAAATGCATTCGATTGATGTGATTGTGAGTGAATTTATGTGCATTCTTTGCTGGTGTAATCCTTTTGTCTGGCTGTTGAAGCGTGAGGTACGACATAATCTGGAATATCTGGCAGACAATGGTGTTCTCCAGTCAGGTTATGATAGCAAAGTTTACCAGTACCATTTGCTTGGTTTGGCGCATCATCAACAATTCACGACGCTCTATAATAATTTTAATGTCTTGCATTTGAAAAATCGGATCATCATGATGAATAAGAAACGTTCGTCAGGTTGGATGCGTACTAAATACCTTGTTTTTATCCCCTTAGTATTGTGCCTGATGTTATTAAGTAATATCGAGGTTTTAGCCCGGATGGCTAATGGAACAAAAATGGAGACTGAAACGATTGTCGAACAGCTACCGGAGTCTGCTATGTTGACTGAAATTGAAACATCAACAGATCATAATGATTTAGTAGAAGATGTTGTGGCTTCGGCGAAAGAGGAAGAAGTAGAAGAGACAGTATTTACAATTGTGGAAAAAGGTCCTTCTTTCCCTGGAGGAGAAGAAGCGTTGCTTGCCTATATCAATAGTTCTATCGTTTACCCGAAGGCTGCTAAAGAGAAAAAAATACAGGGGCGTGTTACAGCGCAATTTGTTGTTTCAAAACAAGGTGATATCGTGGATCCGGTGATTGTTCGGGGAGTTGACCCCGACTTGGATGCAGAGGCTCTTCGTATTATAAAAAATATGCCTGCCTGGACTCCAGGAAAACAGGGAGAACAGGAAGTTGCTGTCAGATATACTTTGCCAGTAGCTTTTCGTTTATCCGATGAAGAAAAGATAATGGAAGATGCCGTATTTACTGTTGTTGAAAAGCAACCTTCATTCCCGGGTGGAGAGCCTGAGCTATTAAAGTTTTTAGGTAAAACCATTAAATATCCGGTTGTAGCACAAGAAAATGGCATTCAGGGGCGTGTTACTGCTCAATTTGTTGTAGAAAAAGATGGATCTATACAAAATTCAGAGATTCTTCGAGGAGTTAATCCTGATTTAGATAGGGAAGCATTACGTGTAATTAGCCTTATGCCTAAATGGTTGCCGGGTGAACAGCGCGGGAAACCGGTGCGCGTGAAATATACTTTGCCTATAGTTTTTCGCCTTCAATAGGGTGAAACATAATAATATAATTAGTCAGGCGTATGATAAATGTAAAATGGCTCATACTGGGTTTTTGTTGTTTTTCTTATCAGTTATTTGCCCAAAATACGATAGCACAAGAGAATAATGAAGTTCTCATGGATTCGGTCATACAGGATAGGGAAATTCTGGATATGTCAAATTATGATATTCTGTTTGAATTAGGACAGGAAGCTGAAAATCGTCTTAAGTATAAAGACGCGTATCGTTATTATAAATATTGCCTTGCATTAGATAGTACCAATGTAGAGTTGCTTAATATTCTGGCGCGAACGGCTACTAACCTTGGACGGGCTAATGAAGCTGCCGGTTATTTTATAGTGTGTTAGAACAGGATAGTACCAATTTTTATGCTAATTATCAATTGGCACGCTTATATCAGCAGTTAGGGGAATATAATAGGGCGATCGAACAGTATCAGAATTTGCTTGAACAAGATCCGGAAAATACATTCATTTTACGAAATATAGGAGATTGCTATACTCGTATGGAAATGTTGACAGGGGCTGTTCCCTATTATTTTATGGCTTATAATAGTAACCGTGAAAATGCAGGATTGGCAAGTGCGTTGATCAATACCATGCTTCATATAGGGGGACCTTTTGTGGATGAGGCATTAGTTATTTGCGACACGGCATTGTATTATAATCCCGGCAATCAGTTGTTAAGACGAAATAAGGGAATGGCGCTTTTCCTGTCTCGAAAATATGATGAAGCAGATTTAATCTATAGCGCTCTTCTGGTTGAAGGCGATTCTACCTATAATACGATAAAATATGGAGGGGCATCAAAATATTATTCGGGACATTTTATAGATGCTGTTGATTTGTTGGAATTGGCCTATGAGATGGACACCACAGTGGCTGATACGCATATCCTTTTAGGTTCCGCCCTAAGCAGAACTATTGATCCAGAAAGGGCTTTGACTTTATTAGACAGGGCAGAAGTATTGTTACAACCGGAAGATGTATTGTTGAATCAAATTATGCAATCAAAAGGTGAAGCCTATGCGAGGACACGGGAACGGAATAAGGCGGAACGTATCTTCTATGACTTGTGGCAAAAGACAGGTCGCATCGAAATGCTATCGAGAGCTGCACAGTTGTCTTTTAGGAATGATATAAGTAGTTTCTCTTCAGAAGAGGCAAAACAGCGTTCCCTGTTTTTGCAAATATCATATGTAAATGAGGCTTTAAAAGTTGGGCGAAGAGATGTCTCCTCTTATCATGCGTTTTTAGAGTCGATACGGGAAGATATGTTTTTCAGGAGTATAACGGAAGAACCTTTGTTGTCTCCTGATGGAAAGAAGAGTGTTGTTAATATGGTACAAATACAAGATTTAATCAAACAAATTTCCGAAATGATGAATAACATCCAAAGACGAAACAGCCGACAGACTTCAAGTTGATATAGGAAAGGGAACGGGCATTGTCTTTTCTTAGTACATACATTATTAAAATGTTGTTTTTCCCATAAAAACACGTGTTTAAAATGTTAAAAAGGTGTACAAACATTCAAATCATCAACTTAAATAACAGCGAGTTACACTTAACTCCAAATGTTAAAAAGGTGCCAGAATTTTAGTCGCAATTTCAGCACCGATTTAGCACCAAAAGGACTCGAACTTTACGAAAACAACGAAGGATGAAATAATCCATAACCATCTATAAATCACCCCAAAACAAAAAATCCCCCTGAACTTAATCAGGAGGATTTTTAACATTGTGCGGCTGAAGGGACTCGAACCCCCACGCCTCTCGGCACCAGATCCTAAGTCTGGCGTGGCTACCAATTACACCACAGCCGCTTGGTTCGCGGTGCAAAGGTACATATTTTTTGAAAAACAACAAGACTTTTGGAATATTTGTGAGTTGCAAACTTTAAATTGTAATGCTTATTTTTGCTCACTTCGTGAAATAAGATTTGCTATCGCAGCTTCAATAATGGTGTCTTCATCTTTCTGCATATCTTCTGCTGTCATGCTGACGTAGATATCCGGTTCAATACCAAATTCGGTATGTTGCTTATCTACATCCAACATCGGACTGGAAGAAAATCGGATACCCCAACCATTTGGCAACTCAGAATTAAACGGGAAGCCGCTTCCTCCACCGGTTTGATCGCCAATAATAACAACTTGTGGCAGTAATTTCATTTTCTGCACAAAATCATTGGCTGCACTATAACAATGACGGTTTGTAAGTATGACTACAGGGCGTAGCCATTTTAAACGGGAAGAAGGTTCCAGATACACCGGATAGGGATCAGAGAAATCATTATGTCCTTTCCCGGTTTTATGTTGTATATATCCGGTTAAGATTTTTTCATTCAGAAAACGGGCTGCAATGCGATCCGAATAGGCTAAGGATCCCCCACCATTATCCCGGATATCAATGATTAACCCTTTGCAGTCTTTGAAAAAATAGAGTATATGATCCAGATTGGTGTCTCCTATACCACTGGAGAAACTTCCGTAATACATATAACCTATCTGGTCTTCTTTTAGTTTCGTATACTCCATACCACCGGCAATTCTGTAGTTTTCTCCCAGATATTTTTTCTTTATATCAGAAGAGAAATTGGCAGGATAGTCCTCATACCATTTCCAGTATCGGGAGATATTAAAGGAAGAGATTAAATTCGTATGGCCGTCTTTTAACTCGGCAAGCATCTTGCCTAATAGGTCGAATAGCTCGTATTGATCAAGAGTATCGCTAACTTGTCGGCTATATCGGTCGTATACTTCGTTCCAATCTACATCTTTATAATCAAAATAGCAGTAGTTTTCATCGATAATACGCCATAAAGATTCGAAGTTTTCCCGTGGAGTACGATTCATTTCTCCTTTCTCGCAGCTTCCAAGTAGAAAAATAAACAATAAACTATATATTATTACTAATCCTCTTCTCATATCTTCCTCTTCTTAATAATATGCACTGTTTAGCTTATTTGCGTTTCTTTGTGCTCGTTTTCCTCCAAAGGAGACAAATTCTTTTACTATCCCTAACATGAAAGAATTAGAGATAATATGTGATTGAATTTCGTTGACATCCGTATAATAATAACTACCTAGGTAACCGGCACGTACAGTATAATTTGCAACAGGGAAATCGACAGTCAGGTAATTCTTTATGGCGAATTTATTATGGAAAGAGTTGTACTTTATAATTCCGGAGGTGTTGCCTTGACTAAATATTTCATAGTAAGACTGTAGTTTATGCGGAGAGAATAATACGCCTGAAAATGGAATTTCCATTTGATAACGGACAGTCAACGGATAATCTTTTATCTTAAAAGAATAGATCGCTAAGGCGGATATATTCAGGTCAATATCCATTTTTGCCGAAGCCGGGTTATTCCCATTTCTGGTATTATAAATGAAACCCAACATGCCATGTGCAGAAGCCCCGGTAAGTATTTTAAGTTCCGGTAAAATTTGAAATCTATAGTGATAGGCTAAGGTATAATCTACAAAACCGGCCAGGTTGTTTGCTGTACTGGCAGGATTTGAAGTTGTAGCAACATCGACACTGAATATCTGTTGACGGGAAATCTGTCCATCAGCTAATTTTAATAATTTCATTCGCTCATTCAGAACGCGTAAACCCCATCCGCCATATTTCATATCCTCTCCGGGTGATAGATAGGTGTCTTTTAGGTTGTAACCACCTACACCTATTATAGTTCCTTCATTTACGGAATGATAGATGTCTTCTGTCTGCGCCAGAAGGGGTAGGGTTGTTCCTAAAAAAAATAATATCAACAGCACATAATTTCTCATACGTTATTCATCAAAAAGTTTCATTTGTCCTGTCAGCTCATCCAAAATATCAGAGTTGCTTTTTGGCTTTTCCGGAGTCTCTTCATCGATTATATCTTCGGAGTCTGTTTCATCATCCGGTATCTCTTCTGTATCAGGTGTCTCCAAATGCATTGGTTCAAGCTCATTGATTGTCTCTACCGTAAATGTGGTTATACGTTTACCTTTCGCTTTGAATCCTTTCACTCCTATAAACTCTTCCGCATCAATAATCAGTGGGTCATGCGCACTATCTTCTCCACCGAATACAACCTCAATACGTGGATATTGCTCATTCGTCAGCAGATGCAAACGGCTTTTCGGATTTTCTCCGACAAAGTTTTGTTTACGAGCAGTGGCAGCATCTAATTGAAAACGTTTAAGATAGCGGAACCCTTGTTCTCCGTCAAATAAGGCGGCTGTCCAAACTTTTTCGGCATCGTATTTTTCAATGGTCAAAATATTATCTTCATAATGATTACTCAAATCAAAATCAGTCGTATAGAAATCGCCGTTACGCAGTATTACTAATATCCGGTCCTCACTCTGGAATTCTCCCAGTAAATCGCCGCGTCCATCATAGTTGAGCCGCAATACATCCCAATCAAACCAAACCTGTCGGCCACCCAAAGTTGAACCTCCTTTTTGTTTGAGAGAAATTTTATGTATCTCATTCTTTGTCAACGTCAACCCTCTGGCGCCACGTCCTTTAATCGGAACTTCACTAAAGTCTTTTTCAAATACCAACGTTTTAAGGCGTGGTTTGGGTTTCAGTATATATTTGATGGTTTCAGCTTCACCATTAGGATTAACACTGAAATAAAGCACACGGGAGTTAGGAGTCCCAAGAGTTAAATCATAATCCCTGTCGCGGGTTACTCCTGTGATATTAAATCGTTTGATAAATGTTTTACCGGCTTTGCCGTCACGATATACCACATTATAGATCGTGCGTTTGTCGTTTCGATTGAAGACATTCAGATAAAGAATATCTTTTCCTACAAACATTTTGTCGGCAACTCTGACGATTTTGTACATCCCATTCCGATAGAAGATAATTATATCATCAATGTTTGAACAGTTGCATACAAATTCATCCTTCTTCAGGCTCATGCCAATAAAGCCTTCTGCACGATTGATGTAAAGCTTTTCTGTCGCCTCAACAACTTTCGCTGCTTCAATTGTATCGAAATTACGGATTTCTGTCATCCTTGGATAGTTTTCTCCGTATTTTTCTTTGAGACGCTTATACCAGTCAATCGTATAATCAACGATATGGGCAAGATGATAATTAATTTGCTTTATATCTTTGTTTATCTGTGCAATTAATTCTTTGTTCTTATCCGCATTGAATTTTAAAATACGCCCCATCTTGATTTCCATAAGCCGCAGAATGTCATCTTTTGTCACTTCGCGAATCAACTGGGATTTAAATGGCTCTAACCGTTTTGCAACATGTGCAATAGCTTTGTCCATATTCTTTGCGCTTTCAAACTCTTTATCCTTATAGATTCGTTCTTCTATAAATATCTGCTCAAGTGAGGCAAAGAATAAAGCTTCTTCTTTTTCAGTTTTGTCGATCTCAAGCTCTTTACGCAACAGGTCCAGCGTGCAATCTGCCGAATTGCGCAAGACATCACTAACCGTTAAGAAATGAGGTTTGTTTTCTTTAATAACACAGCAATTAGGAGAGATACTGATCTCACAATCAGTAAAAGCATATAATGCATCGATAGTTTTGTCAGAAGATACACCTGGTGCCAGATGTACAAGTATCTCTACATTTAGCGCCGTATTATCATCAACTTTCTTTATTTTTATTTTGTTTTTCTCATTGGCTTTCAGTATCGAATCAATAATGGTAGAGGTCGTTTTTCCATAAGGGATTTCAGAAATAACCAGTGTCTTATTATCAACCTTACCGATTTTTGCCCTGACTTTAACTGAACCTCCACGCTCTCCGTCATTATATTTTCCTACATCAATATAGCCTCCTGTTTGAAAATCCGGATAAAGTGTAAATGCTTCTCCTTTCAAATAAGCTATAGACGCATCTAATAATTCATTGAAATTGTGCGGTAATATTTTAGATGAAAGCCCTACGGCAATCCCTTCCACACCTTGTGCAAGTAAGAGCGGGAATTTGACAGGGAGGGTTATCGGCTCTTTATTTCGTCCGTCATAAGAACTTTGCCATTCGGTTGTTTTCGGATTATAGAGTGTCTCAAGAGCAAACTTAGACAATCGTGCTTCTATATATCGTGGGGCAGCTGCTCCGTCACCCGTAAGGATATTCCCCCAGTTACCCTGGCAGTCAATTAATAGATCTTTTTGTCCTAATTGTACTAATGCATCGCCAATAGACGCATCACCATGCGGGTGGAATTGCATCGTATGACCAACAATATTTGCCACTTTATTATAGCGCCCATCGTCAAGTCTTTTCATCGAGTGAAGTATCCGTCGTTGTACCGGTTTTAATCCGTCATTGATATGTGGCACAGCTCTTTCCAGGATTACGTATGACGCATAATCCAAGAACCAGTTCTGATACATTCCCGATAAATGATGAGTAGTTTTTACGCTTGTTTTTTCAGGTATTTTCTGCGCATTTTCATCAAACTCTTCAGCTCTCATATATATGTTTATCCTACGGCTAAGTTATCTTTATGTCTATATTGAATTGGCTGTAAATATAATTCAATTTAGCGAGAAAAACGGTCTGGACAGGCAAAAAAGCAGTACATCTCTGGCTTTTATAGCATCCGAACAGGGTAAAATTGACTTATATGGTAACAAACAAAGAAGTCATGTATTTAGTTCAATCCGAAATCAATTTATAGCCAATTCCCCTTATATTAAGAATTTTGATAGAGTCGTCCTTTGAAAGTTTGTGTCGTAATTTTGTAATAAACACATGCAGGCTTCGTGTATTAAAAAAGGAATCATCGCCCCACAAGTCAAGGAGAATTTCTTTCATAGGCATTACCTGATCTTTATTCTCACAAAGACGTTTGAGTATTTCGGATTCCCGGTTGCTTAACAATTGCTCGTTGTCCTGAAAAGTCAGTAATTGCGTTACCGAATCGAATTGATATCGACCAATTTGGAAATGAGTAGTCGCTGAATGGCTGATAGTTACTTTGTTAAGGAGAGCTTTTATACGGACAATGAGTTCTGCCATTCCGAAAGGCTTTTTCAAATAATCATTTCCGCCGGACTCAAAACCTTCGACTACATCATTCGCTGAAGAGCGGGCAGATAAAAACAAGATCGGAATGTCCGGATTTATTTTCCGCATCTCCTTAACAAACGTGAAACCATCCATTTCGGGCATCATAACATCGCTCACAATAATATCCGGATGGACTTCATTGAATTTTTTCAATCCTTCTACGCCATCACCTGCCAGATGGATTTCAAATTCCTGCCCGTCAAGTGTGTCTTTAATAATCATAGCCAGCGTAGACTCATCTTCAACCAGTAAAACTTTTATCTTATCCATACCTTATGAGTTAAAATGTAAAACAAAAGATGAGCCTTTCCCGGTTTCACTATGCAAGGTGATTTCTCCATGGTGTCTCCGCATCATGTCTTGTACATAATAAAGACCAAGTCCATGCCCTTTTACCTGATGTATATTGCCGCTTGGTATTCTATAAAACCGCTCAAAAATACGTTGTTGATGGACCGGATTGATGCCCGGTCCATTATCCGTTATTTTAATCCATTTTCCGGTGGATTCGTTTCCGGCGGAAATGTCAATAATTACAGGTCGCTTTTGGGTGTATTTCAGTGCATTATCAACCAGATTATTAATAATGTTATAGAAATGTGTGCGATCTGCTGTAATTGAAAACTTTTCCGGGAGATCCACATTAAAAATAACCTTTTTGTCATCATTGATCTGATGTTGTTCGATAAGCTTGCTGATGAGGTTATTTACATTAATATCTTCAGGCTGAAGTTTAAATGTAGTCCGATCCTCTACCGAAAGTGTCAGGATCTGTTCTACCAGGCCGGTTAATCTTGTTAACTGTTCTTTTACTATAGAGAGGTACTTGCGTTGTCTCTCATTCCCCGAATCGTCAAATTCAAGTAGTGCGTCCACGGCGGCATAGCTGACGGCAAGAGGTGTTTTCAGCTCATGTGTCATATTGTTAGTGAAGTCTGTTTTTAACTCTTCCAGTGTTCTCTGCCGTAGGATTGTACGTAACAGATATATAAAAGCAGCAATGATCAGGATCAGTACCATACCTGAAGAAAATAATATCCCCCACATTTGCCCCAATACGAGACGCGCCGGTGATTTGATATACAAGCGATACACCAACTGTTCTCCCGGAATAGGTGTTAATCCGATTAATTGGGCGTAATACTCATTCGTGATGGAGTCTGCATAGATAGGATAATCATAGAAAACAGCACCTTTCCAGTCAAATGCTGCTACTGCGGTATCCTTTTCCATGCCGGGGTGATTTCTCAACCGGGTCATAAAGGCACCTTCCTCTCCTAATGCGGAATACACTAAATTAACCTGATAATGCGGATTTATATTATACGATGTTAACTCTTTAACGAATAAACTGTCATATACATTCAAATTGATGGGTATAATCGTGTCTAAATGCGTATGCAGACCTTGAAGCACGATATTATCTAAACCGGCCATCGCAGCCATCATATCTTCATAAAAAGAGTCCATGCTGGCCTCCATGAGATCAATATCGTCATAGGTGATGGATATCGACTGAGCTTCCGGCTTCCCATCCCTGATTTCTGCACTTCCGCCATCAGGGGAAGAGACAAAGGCTCCTCTTTTTTCTATTTTATCTACATCTTTATAAATAATATACATGCGGGAGATAAGCTCCTTATAATCCGCGCGACGCATGGATTCTTTAATATTTACCTCCATTTGTGTGGCAAGGGAGTTGTATAGCCCAACAAGCCAATAAGCCTGAAAAGCAATAAACCCGGCTAACGCCACCGTTATTAAAATCCCGATCAATTTAAAACGCAAATGAAACTTCATATCGCTTAAATTTATTCCTGTGTTTACTGTACAAAAATACAATCCATCTCCTCTAAACCCTAACATTCCAGATGAAAACAGCTTATTGATAAGACTAAATAACACTTCATAAGTTAGTGATAACACAATTGTTGCCCGGAAAGGGCTTCTTTTGCAGTATCAAAATAAACTGACGGAAGATGAAAAAGCATTTTATAAGCGTATGTATACTTTTTACTTGTTTGATGGCGGGCGTACTATTTCCTGAAACAATGAAAGCGCAACAAATAACCGGGCGTGTAATAGACAAGCAAAAAGAACTGATAGAAGGGGTGGCTGTTGTGATGCAAACGCTTGATTCTGTTTTTGTTGATGGTGCAGTAACAGACACTGCCGGGGTTTTTCGATTTGCGACAATGTACACAGCTCCTCATCGCCTGATATTCCAGCATCTGTTATATGAAACATTCGCGGTAGAGATAACACAGGCTGAGGTAGGAGAGGTTACCCTTGACGAACGTAATTATGAGTTGGAAGGAGTGGTAATCCGGGGAGAACGTCCGATGGTAAGGATGGAGGACGGTGCTTTCTCTTATGATGTTCAACGATTGGTTTCCGAACGTTCTGTATCTACGGCTTATGAGGTTATTCGCGAACTTCCGGGCATTATGGAGCAGGGTGGTTCGTTGAGCCTGATAGGTTCGCGTTCATTACATGTTATAGTTAACGGACAACTAACGACGATGACCCTTGAACAAATGCTTGAAGCCCTGAAAAGTGTTCCTGCATCAAGAATAAAAAAAGCAGAAGTGATGTATAATGCGCCGGCCAGATATAATCTGAACGGTGCTGTTATAAATATCACCCTCGACACAGGGGAGGCTGAAGGAAGTGCCTTTCAGGGTGAAGCCGGTATTCAACATACGCAGCGACATTATAATAGTGAACGCGTTCATGCCAATCTGCTTTTTAATACACCGAAGTTGTCAGTAGATTTGTTAGTAAATGGCACCTATGATCGTATTTATAACGGCGAGGAAATGCTTGCCCGTCATACACTTGGTGATGATGTAACGCAAGTGGATCAGTCCAGTCGCCGTAAAACCACGCGCAAAGGGGGAACAGCCCGTCTGGGGATGGATTATACCTTTGCCAACGAAGACCGGCTCTCTGCTTCCTATTATCTGGAAGGAGGGACATCAGATATGAAGAGTACTGCTGTTACTTTATTTAAACCCATGGATGGTTCCGCTGTTACCCGACGGGAAAGTAAGGGATATAGCCCGGGAGATTCTCGTCTGCAAAATGCACATATACAATACGATAGTCATCAAAACCTTTCAATCGGGATGGATTATCTGAATTATCATTCTCCGGATGAATTGTATTTTATAGATGAAAGTGATGCCGGTGATAAAACAGATATGCTGAATACCACCAAGCAGGATGTAAACCGTTATCTGCTTTTTCTGAATCATTCATTGGCCGTAAAGGGTTGGTCGCTAAGTTATGGAGGACAAGGAAGTTATTCCGTTTCAGATAATTATATCGAATATGCTTATAATGAAGGCGACGGTTATGTAACAGATCCCGAAACATTGGAAGATAACCGCCAGCAGGACTATACGGGGAATGTGTTTTTTGAACTTTCCAAACAACTTACCCCCAAATTGTCTTTTACCGGTGCATTGAAAGTGGATTATTTCAAATCGGATTATTCCCGTAGAGGGGCGAAAAGTACCTTATGGGAAGAATGGACACTTTTCCCCACATTATCCTTGAATTATGTGGCAAGCGCTCGGCATATCCTGCAATTTAATATCACAAGTGATAAGGAATATCCGAGCTATTGGAACCTGAGTCCGCAACGTATGCCGCTGAATTCTTACTCGGAAGTGGCGGGTAATCCCTATCTGAAGCCTTACCGTACTTACGAGGCGCAGTTGGCTTATATATTTAAACAGAAGTATATATTTGTGCTCTACGCACAATATGAACCGGATTATTTCACACAAATTCCTTATCAGGATGATACGGAGATGAAGAATGTATTTCGTTATGAGAACCTGGACTTTAATCTGCAAACCGGCATTTCTGTAATCCTTCCGTTTAAAGTTGGCTCTTTTTGGGATAGCCGATTGTCTCTGACGGGTTTCCGGATGCAGCAAAAGAGTGGGGATTTTCACGGGATGTCGTTCGACAGGGATTCTTATTTAGGGGTGATATCGATGAATAATACCTTTGATTTGTCCAGCAAACCGAATCTAAAACTGACGCTAAACGGACAGTATGTCTCTTCGGGTGCTATACAGGGTATTTATGATCTTGGGTATAGTTACAACGTATCGGCCGGACTAAAATACACCTTCTTGAATGAACGGGCATCGCTTACGTTGGATGCGGAAGATATTTTCCGAGGCAACTATCCGAATAAGATTGAAATCAATCAGGGGAATCAGTGGAGCAAATTGAAGAAAATTAATGATACACAGTATGTTCGACTTTCTTTTGTCTATAAGTTCGGTGGCTATAAAGCGAAGGAGTATAAAGAAGTAGATCAGTCTCGTTTGGGACAATAAACAGATGGTTCTTGATTTATTCATGTGTCACGAAACAGGGCTTTTTAATAGCATTTTTTCA
>JAJDIA010000049.1 GCA_030266465.1 Parabacteroides sp. OttesenSCG-928-G21
CTCGCTCCGGTAACAAAGACAGAGTCTATTGTCCGCAACACTACATTTGCAAACTGCACGGGACTGTTATCCGCCTCTATGACCAAACCGTTCAGACGCACTTGCTGTCCGTACGCATAACTGAAAGTAAAGAGGAAACTAATTAATACGATGAAAATCTTTTTCATGACTGTATGGTTTTTTATTGTTTTCGTTTCCTCAAAAGTATAGTGAAAATGCGTCACAGACCCTATTTTCAGATGGACGGCAGGTGGACAAGGAGAGAAAATATAATATCTGATTATAAGCAGATTAAATGATTTGAATTTGTGAAAAAGTGGACAGTTATTTTAGCGGTTTGATGGGGAAGATTATATCAGCCTGAAGAATAGCTTCAAATTTTCTCCAAACCTTCTGAAATATCAAGAGAGAGTTAGTATGTCCAAAGGTAAATTTCCAAAGGTTCTTCTTTATTCAGGTTATTGGGGTTTTGTTGTTTTATCTTCTCTTTGATACGTTGTTTGCGTTTAGTCACGGAAGAAGGTGAAATTGCTGTGAGGGCAGCCATGACAGAATTGGAAAAGCCCAGTTTGATGAGGGCACAATAACGAAGATCTTCTTCAGTCAGAGACGGATAATCATTTCGTAAACGATGCAAAAAGTTATCATACAACAGATTCACAATATTTGTAATCTCTGGCCATTGGTTCTCCTCAATATACCGCGGTTTTAACCGGAGCTGACGAAGGATATCGATATTGTCTACTAATTGCGACGTCAGGAAACGTTCACGCTCCTGAAGTAACCGGTTTTGATCCGTTAATCTTTCATACGACGAAATTTCCTGGTCTTTCTCCTGCAGGGCATTAGAATATGTATGAATATCCGTTAGCAGTGTCTCATTTTTCTTTTTCAATTTTTCGTTATCTTCCGTCAATCGTGTAATATCATCCATCTGCTCCTGCATATATTCCTTCACATCTTCGCTTTCACTTAACTGCTCATTAAGTGTTTGTATCAATTGTTTGTTTTTATCAATGACCATCCTGTTTTCATTAAGTTCCAAAATATGAGACTGGAGTTGTTTTCGGATCTGCTGTACAGAGCGTTCTTTCACCAACAATTTACGTTGATAGAAATAAATCAGAAAAGTAACTATGATTAAAGCTACCACAAGAAGCAGCAACAGGTTTTGTCGTAATTTTCCTCGTTCGAGATCGAGCCTCAAATTATCTTGTGACAATTTATTTTGCGAAAACTGTCTCTCCCGATCAACCTTCACTCTATTCCGGTTTTTAGACATTATCTCGTCATTGTAATCTCCTATATCGAACAATGTGACCGGCCGTCCCTTCATTTTATCATAAAGCAATTGAAAAGCTTTCATTGTGAATAATATAGGCTCCGTTTCTTCCGGATAACCTGAGGTTCCAGAAACTAAAGATATTGCCTTATCAATATAAGCTTTAGCAGAGTCGGGCTGATTTAAATTAAACCAGGTGGTTATATAATTCGATTGAAGCATATTATTATCCGAAAATTCGCCATTCAAAGTATTTAATAGTTGAAGTGCCTCTTTATTTCTACCGGCTAAAAGCAGAGCTTCTACCTGCAAACGTTTTATTTCCGGATAGGCCACTCCCTTATCAATACTCATTTGTGTATATTTCAGTATGGAATCCGGTGCACCAGGCATTATATTATTTAATCTGGAAAAATGTACGCTAATACTTAAGATGGGATAGTGTAAATGATCCACATCGACAATTTCCAGCAATTGTTTATTCAATTCTATACCTTTTAAAGATTCTTTGGTTCGGTTAGATACTAAAATTAATTGCATATAAGCATCTCGCATCAGGGTGGTATCATTTTGTGCAATGGCGAGTTGTAAAGCTTTCTGAAATAACGATTCTTCTTCTGCATTATTCCCCTCTGTCCACCCTTTTTGTATTCCTGCCAGAAGATAAGCGTTAAACAATCGCGGGGAATCATGTTTTTCATAATAATCCACGGCAAAATGTATCAGTGTGTCATTGATAAGGCTTCTTCTTTGTCGGTTATGCAAATAAGTAAGCGCATAACCATAGTCCGCTTTATCTTTATCTGACAAACTATTCGGATTAATTACTGCTTCAAATAAAAGAGCAAGACTATCCGGATGATCAAACATAATCGAGTCTGCCGAAGCAAAATCTGGCAAAATCCGTTTTGAATTTTTCCAGCAAGACATGAATATTAGCTGAAAACCTGAAAAACAAACTAAAAATAAAATGAGAAAACGAATTTCTTTTGCAGTTTTTTTCATTCCAAGTTATCTACTTTTCACAGAAACAACATTTTTTGTGTATTAGATACAAACATACAAAAAAGAGGATAAACATACATTATATATAGTATGATTTTAACAAATCGCGACCTGTATTGCTTCAATTCTTACGAACTGTAAGAAAAAAGGATAAAATAATTTCAATTTATTTTTGGTTTTCTCAAAAAAGGCTCTATCTTTGTGGCGTAAAACAGAATACAATTATGCGGAATTTATCCAACAACATTATTATTTCTATTATTATTCTACTCTGGAGACGGAATAGGAAGTGAGAATGTTGTGTGTAGTTTAAGCATAAAAAACAAATAAATAAGCCTCTCTCACTTCCAAGTGGGGGAGGTTTTTTTGTTAATTTATAACTCATAATTTATAATTAAAAAGATGGACAGATTATTTATTTTCGACACCACTTTACGCGATGGGGAGCAAGTGCCCGGATGCCAGTTGAATACCGTAGAAAAAATACAGGTAGCCAAGGCGCTTGAAGGACTCGGAGTAGATGTGATTGAGGCCGGATTCCCTGTTTCCAGTCCGGGTGATTTCAACAGTGTAGTGGAGATCTCCAAAGCGGTTACCTGGCCCACGATCTGTGCACTGACGCGTGCTGTTGAAAAAGATATAGATGCGGCCGTGGAAGCGTTGAGGTTTGCTAAAAAAGGACGCATCCATACCGGAATCGGAACATCTGAGTACCACATCCGTTATAAGTTCAATTCTAATCAGGATGCCATTCTGGAGCGTGCTATTGCCTGTACAAAATACGCGAAGAAATTCGTGGAAGATGTGGAATTTTACTGTGAAGATGCCGGACGTACAGACAACGAGTATCTGGCGCGCGTCGTAGAAGCTGTTATCAAAGCAGGGGCTACAGTCGTAAATATTCCGGACACTACCGGTTATTGTCTGCCCGATGAATATGGCGCTAAGATAAAATACCTGATGGAGCACGTTCCGAATATACATCAAGCTGTGATCTCCACCCATTGTCATAATGATCTGGGAATGGCTACGGCCAATACCGTACAGGGTGTTTTGAATGGAGCCCGCCAGGTTGAAGTGACGATAAATGGAATTGGAGAACGTGCAGGAAATACCTCTTTGGAAGAAATCGCGATGATCTTTAAGAGTCACAAAGAAAAAGAGATCATAACAAATATCAATACCACCAGAATATATAATATAAGCCGATTGGTTTCCAGCTTGATGAATATGCCTGTTCAACCAAACAAAGCGGTTGTAGGACGCAATGCCTTTGCACATTCTTCGGGTATTCATCAGGATGGCGTGTTGAAAAACCGGGAAAGCTATGAAATCATGGATCCGAAAGAGATTGGTATTGATGATAATGCCATAGTATTGACAGCACGTAGCGGACGCGCAGCCTTGAAGCATCGTTTGAGTATTTTAGGGGTTGATTTGGATCAGGAAAAACTGGATATTGTCTATCAGGATTTCCTGAAGTTAGCCGACCGAAAGAAAGATATAAATGACGACGATGTATTGATGTTGGTGGGCAAAGACCGCACGGCAATGCACCGTATTAAACTGGAACATTTACAGGTAACAAGCGGTATAGGTCTGCAAGCCATGGCGAGCGTATGTTTAAATCTGTCGGGCGTAAGACGTTGTGAAGCTGCCGCCGGAAACGGACCTGTTGATGCCGGAATAAAAGCTGTAAAAAAAGCTATCAGTAACAGCGATATGACTATTCAGGAGTTTTTAATTCAGGCTATTAATAAAGGTAGTGATGATACCGGTAAAGTTCATATGCAGGTGGAATACAATGGAAATGTCTATTACGGTTTTTCAGCGAATACGGACATTATAGCTGCTTCGGTGGAAGCATTTGTGGATGCGATAAATAAATTTATTAACTGAATTATTAGTTATGAATTATAAATTATGAATGGAAACACTATACTTAGTATTTATTACCTTCATATTTTGCAATTCATAACTCATAACTCATAATTCATAATTCTATATGAAAACTTTATTTGATAAAATCTGGGATAAACATGTGGTGGATACACTTCCTGATGGAACTATTCAGTTGTATATCGACCGTCTGTATTGTCATGAAGTAACCAGTCCGCAAGCGTTTGCGGGTTTGCGCGAAAGAGGATTAAAGCCTTTTCGTCCGGCACAGGTAACCTGTATTCCCGACCATAATATTCCGACCCTTCAACAAGAAAAGCCAATAGAAGACCCGGTTTCAAAAAACCAGGTAGATACGTTAGAAAAAAATGCCAAGGATTTCGGACTGGCTTATTATGGATTGCTCCATCCTAAAAACGGTATTATTCACGTAGTTGGTCCTGAAACAGGATTGACACAACCGGGAATGACTATTGTTTGCGGGGATTCCCACACCTCTACGCACGGCGCCATGGGAGCGATCGCTTTCGGTATCGGAACCAGTGAAGTGGAAATGACATTGGCCACCCAGTGCATTATGCAACGCAAACCAAAAACAATGCGCATTACGGTTAACGGCAAATTAAAGAAAGGAGTTACAGCCAAAGATGTGGCCTTATATATCATTAGCCGGATGACAACGGGTGGAGCAACCGGTTACTTTGCAGAGTATGCCGGAGAAGTTATTCGTAATTCCACCATGGAAGAACGCTTAACGATTTGCAACCTTTCTATCGAGATGGGAGCTCGGGGTGGAATGATCGCTCCTGATCAGGTTACTTTTGATTATTTGAAAGATCGTGAATTTGCACCACGCGGCGAAGAATGGGAAAAGAGAGTTGCTGAATGGCGCGAATTGTATAGCGATCCTGAAGCTAAATTTGATAAAGAGATCGTATTTAAGGCTGAAGATATCGATCCCATGGTAACTTACGGAACCAATCCGGGTATGGGAATGGGTGTACGTGATTCTATCCCATCCTTGGAAAGTGTAGATGAAGCAGGTCGCATATCGTATAAAAAATCCTTGGATTATATGGGTTTTACAGCCGGAGAACCGATTCTGGGCAAATCGATCGACTATGTTTTTCTGGGAAGTTGCACCAATGGACGTATTGAAGATTTCCGTGCATTCGCCTCTTTAGTAAAAGGAAAGAGAAAAGCAGGGCATGTAACGGCATGGCTTGTTCCGGGAAGCTGGATGGTAGAAAAACAACTTCGTGCGGAAGGAATCGATAAAATTCTGGAAGAAGCCGGTTTTGAATTGCGACAGCCCGGATGCTCGGCTTGCCTGGCGATGAATGAAGATAAAATTCCGGCAGGGAAATATGCGGTTTCTACTTCCAACCGTAATTTCGAAGGGCGTCAGGGACCCGGTTCACGGACTATATTAGCCGGACCTTTAGTAGCGGCCGCAGCAGCAATTACAGGAAAAATAACGGATCCGAGAGAACTACTTTTTAATGATTAATGGTTCACATGTAGTTACTTTACGCTAAGGGCGATCTTCGATTGCTGTGAACAGCGAACGTTGTTTCATAACTCATAATTTATAATTCATAATTCTATAAGATGAAAGAGAAAATAAATATAATCACATCAACATTCGTACCACTTCCATTAGAGAATGTGGATACAGATCAAATTATACCTGCCCGTTTCTTAAAAGCAACCACTAAAGAGGGCTTTGGCGATAATCTTTTTCGTGACTGGCGATATGATAAAGAAGGAAATCCGGTTCCCGACTTTGTATTAAATCAAGGTGTTTATAAAGGGGAAATACTGGTTGCAGGAAAAAACTTTGGTAGTGGAAGTAGTCGTGAACATGCGGCATGGGCTATTGCCGGATACGGTTTTAAAATAGTTGTAAGCAGTTTCTTTGCTGATATATTCAAAAACAATTCGATGAACAATGGTTTGTTACCGGTAGTTGTTTCACCTGAATTTCTGTCGAAGATATTCGAGTCAGGAAAGAAAAACCCACAAACAACATTAACAGTAGACTTGCCTAATCAGACAATCACAAATGACGCAACAGGCCAAAGCGAACACTTCGACATCAATGCCTATAAAAAGGATTGCCTGATGAACGGACTGGATGACATCGACTACCTACTTGCCAATAAAGCTAAGATCGAGGCGTACGAACTGCAAAAATAATACGATTATGATAGAAATAATGGATACCACCCTTCGTGATGGGGAACAAACTACCGGCGTCTCGTTTTCTGCACATGAGAAACTGAGCATAGCCCAAACGCTTATAAGCGAACTCGGGGTAAATCGGCTTGAAATAGCTTCTGCCCGGGTTTCGGATGGAGAGTTCGACGCAGTAAAAAAAATAGCACGTTGGGCTGAAAAAACAGGAAATCTTGAACGACTTGAGGTTTTGGGTTTCGTAGATGGTGACCTTTCCTTAAAATGGATAGAATCTACCGGATGCCGGGTGATCAATCTGCTCTGTAAAGGTTCATACAAACATGTAACCGAACAATTACGGCGAACACCTGAAGAACATATCAACGATATTCGTAAGGTGGTTGAATTTGCTCAAAAGAAACATATCGATGTTAATATTTATCTGGAAGACTGGTCTAATGGGATGAAGAGCTCACCCGATTATGTTTATCAATTCATGGACGGTTTAAAAGATTTTCCTATCCGTCGGTTTATGCTGCCTGATACATTAGGGATACTTAATCCTGAAAACACATTAAACTTCTGCACTGACATGATTGAAGAATATCCAAATTTATGGTTTGATTTTCATGCACATAATGATTATGATCTGGCTGTTGCAAATGTATTCAGTGCAGTAAGTGCCGGTGTAAAGGGTGTTCATACCACCGTAAACGGATTAGGTGAACGGGCGGGGAATGCCCCTTTGAGCAGCGTTCTTGCTGTACTAAAAGATCAATTGGGCGAAAAAACCACACTAAATGAAGAAAAGATCAACAAAGCCAGTCGTTTGGTTGAAACCTACTCTGCCATTCATATCGCCCCTAACCGACCCATAGTCGGTGAATATGTCTTTACGCAATGTGCCGGCGTTCATGCAGATGGCGACAATAAGAATAATCTCTATTGCAGTGAATTAATGCCCGAACGTTTCGGACGTGTACGGGAGTATGCTCTTGGCAAACTTTCCGGTAAGGCAAATATCCGTAAAAATCTGGAGACGTTGGGTATTGACATGGATGAAGACTCTATGCGTAAGGTTACCGAACGTATTATTGAATTGGGCGATAAGAAAGAAATGGTCACTCAGGAAGATCTACCTTACATTATTAGTGATGTACTCAATCAACCCGCTTTTGGTGATGAAAAGATCCGGATCATGAATTATTCTCTATCTTTGGCTCAAGGTTTACGCCCTGTGGCGACAGTTAAAATAGAGATTAATGGTGAAGCTTACGAAGAGTCAGCGACCGGTGACGGACAATATGATGCTTTTGTGCGGGCCCTACGCAAGATTTACGAAAAACTGGGACGTTCTTTCCCGAAACTGACCAATTATCTGGTATCTATCCCTCCGGGTGGTCGTACAGACGCGTTTGTTCAGACTATTATCAGTTGGGAATATGCCGGAATCGATTTCAAAACACGTGGGTTAGATGTTGACCAGACGGAATCGGCCATCAAAGCAACGTTGAAAATGTTGAACAAAATAGAAGAATGATAAAAATGATGAATTATAAATTATGAGTTATGATTTTATTTCAATTCATAATTTATAATTCATAACTCATAATTTAATAAAAGGATATGAAAAAGTTAACAATCGCTTTAGTAGCGCACGATAATCGTAAAGTGGATATGGTTGAATGGGCTGTCCATAATGCGAATTTCTTAGAACATCACCATTTGGTTTGTACCGGGACAACAGGCGGATTGGTTCAGGATGCTTTAGAAGAAGCAGGCTGCCATATTGAAATGACTCGTATGCATTCCGGTCCGATGGGTGGAGATGCTGAGATAGCTGCTATGGTAGTACGAAAAGAGATCAATATGGCCGTTTTTCTAATTGACGACCTGAACCCTCAGCCACATGAAGCGGATATTCAGATGCTACTTCGTCAATGCAGGGTGCATAATGTGCCAATTGCATGTAACCGTTATAGCGCAGACCTGATGATAACCAGTTCACTGTGGGACGATGATACTTATGTTCCGCTGGAACCAAAATACATAAAATACAATAGAAACAAATAGAATTATGAATTATGAAATATGAATTATGAGTTAGGGTTGTAGCGCTGTTTGGTGGTTAGGATAATACTCCGTAATATTCTGAGAAGTTCAGAGGCTTCATTGAAAAAGGAATTAAATTCATTTTCAGAGATAAAGTTGGTTTTATAAAGGAGCTCTAACCAATAAATGGATTCGTCACATTCTTTTTGCGCAATGGATAGCTTATGTATGAAGTCCGCACTGCTTTGTGCGTTTATACTTTCTCTTACATTCGCCCCAACAGAAGTCCCGGAACGTAAAAGTTGTTTACTAAGAACATATTCATTCCGTTCGCTTAAAAACTTATACAGTTCAACAATCCGAACAGCAAATTTAAAACTCTTTTCTTTTATAACATTTCTTCTCATAGTAGGAATGGTTTTTTGCAAAAGAACTAAAAATAACTCACAATTCATAACGCATAATTCATAATTCATAATTCAAAAAGATTATGAATCTAAATATTGCAGTTTTGCCCGGAGATGGAATAGGCCCGGAGATTATTGAGCAGGCGATGAAGGTTGTTAAGGCGGTTTGCGACAAATATGGTCATGGATTGACAACCAATGAGGCTTTGGTTGGTGCTGTTGCCATTGACAAAACCGGCAACCCTTATCCGGATGAAACACATAAAATTTGCATGGAATCAGATGCGGTGTTATTCGGAGCTATCGGTTCTCCTAAATATGACAATGACCCCTCGGCTAAGATACGACCGGAACAGGGATTATTGGCTATGCGTAAACAATTGGGACTATATGCAAATCTGCGTCCGGTCAGCACGTTTCCTTCGTTAATACACAAATCCCCTTTACGTTCCGAATTAGTTGACGGAGCGGACTTTATGTGTATCCGCGAATTAACCGGAGGACTTTATTTTGGTCGCCCGCAAGGACGCAGTGAGGATGGAAATACAGCCTATGATACTTGTGTATATACCCGTGAAGAAATCGAACATATTGTTCGTCTGGCTTATGGGTACGCACAAAAAAGACGGAAGAAATTAACGGTTGTTGATAAGGCGAATATTCTGGCTACATCCCGGTTGTGGCGACAAGTAGCCCAGGAAATTTCTTCAGAATTTCCCGATGTCGAAACCGAATATATGTTTGTTGACAATGCCGCCATGCGCTTAATCCAATGGCCAAAAAGCTTTGATGTTATGGTAACGGAAAATATGTTCGGAGATATATTGACCGACGAAGCTTCGGTAATCACCGGTTCATTGGGAATGCTACCGTCTGCCTCTATAGGTGTACATACTTCTGTGTTCGAACCTATTCATGGTTCCTACCCACAGGCGGCAGGGAAGAACATCGCCAATCCGTTAGCTACTATACTAAGTGCAGCTTTGATGTTTGAATACGCTTTCAATCTTAATGAGGAAGGAGCCTTGATCCGTAAAGCCGTAAACGCTTGCGGACTGGTTACTTCATGACAATACAGACGGTCGATATACAACTGAATAGTTCCATCAGGAAGTGTATCCACCACATGTTTATCCCAGATTTTATCAAATAAAGTTTTCATATAGAATTATGAATTATGAGTTATGAGTTATGAATTGCAAAATATGAAGGTAATAAATACTAAGTATAGTGTTTCCATTCATAATTTATAATTCATAACTAATAATTCAGTTAATAAATTTATTTATCGCATCCACAAATGCTTCCACCGAAGCAGCTATAATGTCCGTATTCGCTGAAAAACCGTAATAGACATTTCCATTGTATTCCACCTGCATATGAACTTTACCGGTATCATCACTACCTTTATTAATAGCCTGAATTAAAAACTCCTGAATAGTCATATCGCTGTTACTGATAGCTTTTTTTACAGCTTTTATTCCGGCATCAACAGGTCCGTTTCCGGCGGCAGCTTCACAACGTCTTACGCCCGACAGATTTAAACATACGCTCGCCATGGCTTGCAGACCTATACCGCTTGTTACCTGTAAATGTTCCAGTTTAATACGGTGCATTGCCGTGCGGTCTTTGCCCACCAACATCAATACATCGTCGTCATTTATATCTTTCTTTCGGTCGGCTAACTTCAGGAAATCCTGATAGACAATATCCAGTTTTTCCTGATCCAAATCAACCCCTAAAATACTCAAACGATGCTTCAAGGCTGCGCGTCCGCTACGTGCTGTCAATACTATGGCATTATCATCAATACCAATCTCTTTCGGATCCATGATTTCATAGCTTTCCCGGTTTTTCAACACGCCATCCTGATGAATACCCGAAGAATGTGCAAAGGCATTGCGTCCTACAACCGCTTTGTTTGGTTGAACAGGCATATTCATCAAGCTGGAAACCAATCGGCTTATATTATATATTCTGGTGGTATTGATATTTGTTATGATCTCTTTTTCTTTGTGACTCTTAAAGATCATCGCGATTTCTTCCAAAGAGGTATTTCCTGCACGTTCTCCAATTCCATTTATCGTCACTTCAACCTGGCGGGCTCCATTCAAAACACCCTGTACGGTATTGGCCGTAGCCATTCCCAGATCATTATGACAATGGGTGGAGATCACAGCTTGATGTATATTCGGAACGTGCTCCATCAGGTATTTTATCTTAGCGCCATATTCATCGGGCAGACAATAACCGGTAGTGTCCGGAATATTTACGACTGTAGCCCCTGCTTTGATAACAGCTTCTACGACGCGCGCCAGATACTCGTTGTCTGTACGTCCGGCATCTTCACAGTAAAATTCCACATCTTCCACGAATTTCTTCGCGTATTTTGTACAGGCAATAGCACGCTCCAGAATGGCATCCTGATTAGAATTGAACTTATAACGGATGTGGTACTCAGATGTTCCGATTCCGGTATGGATGCGTCCTTTTTTAGCAAACCTCAACGCTTCCACGGCCGCATCTATATCTTTTTCAACAGCACGCGTCAGTGCACAGATCGTGGGCCAGGTAACCGCTTTGGAGATCTCCACTACACTGTTGAAATCACCCGGACTGGAAACAGGGAATCCGGCCTCAATCACATCTACTCCGAGTCCTTCAAGCGCCTTGGCTACCTGTATTTTTTCTACGGTATTCAACTGGCATCCGGGCACTTGCTCCCCATCGCGTAAAGTGGTGTCGAAAATAAATAATCTGTCCATCTTTTTAATTATAAATTATGAGTTATAAATTAACAAAAAAACCTCCCCCACTTGGAAGTGAGAGAGGCTTATTTATTTGTTTTTTATGCTTAAACTACACACAACATTCTCACTTCCTATTCCGTCTCCAGAGTAGAATAATAATAGAAATAATAATGTTGTTGGATAAATTCCGCATAATTGTATTCTGTTTTACGCCACAAAGATAGAGCCTTTTTTGAGAAAACCAAAAATAAATTGAAATTATTTTATCCTTTTTTCTTACAGTTCGTAAGAATTGAAGCAATACAGGTCGCGATTTGTTAAAATCATACTATATATAATGTATGTTTATCCTCTTTTTTGTATGTTTGTATCTAATACACAAAAAATGTTGTTTCTGTGAAAAGTAGATAACTTGGAATGAAAAAAACTGCAAAAGAAATTCGTTTTCTCATTTTATTTTTAGTTTGTTTTTCAGGTTTTCAGCTAATATTCATGTCTTGCTGGAAAAATTCAAAACGGATTTTGCCAGATTTTGCTTCGGCAGACTCGATTATGTTTGATCATCCGGATAGTCTTGCTCTTTTATTTGAAGCAGTAATTAATCCGAATAGTTTGTCAGATAAAGATAAAGCGGACTATGGTTATGCGCTTACTTATTTGCATAACCGACAAAGAAGAAGCCTTATCAATGACACACTGATACATTTTGCCGTGGATTATTATGAAAAACATGATTCCCCGCGATTGTTTAACGCTTATCTTCTGGCAGGAATACAAAAAGGGTGGACAGAGGGGAATAATGCAGAAGAAGAATCGTTATTTCAGAAAGCTTTACAACTCGCCATTGCACAAAATGATACCACCCTGATGCGAGATGCTTATATGCAATTAATTTTAGTATCTAACCGAACCAAAGAATCTTTAAAAGGTATAGAATTGAATAAACAATTGCTGGAAATTGTCGATGTGGATCATTTACACTATCCCATCTTAAGTATTAGCGTACATTTTTCCAGATTAAATAATATAATGCCTGGTGCACCGGATTCCATACTGAAATATACACAAATGAGTATTGATAAGGGAGTGGCCTATCCGGAAATAAAACGTTTGCAGGTAGAAGCTCTGCTTTTAGCCGGTAGAAATAAAGAGGCACTTCAACTATTAAATACTTTGAATGGCGAATTTTCGGATAATAATATGCTTCAATCGAATTATATAACCACCTGGTTTAATTTAAATCAGCCCGACTCTGCTAAAGCTTATATTGATAAGGCAATATCTTTAGTTTCTGGAACCTCAGGTTATCCGGAAGAAACGGAGCCTATATTATTCACAATGAAAGCTTTTCAATTGCTTTATGATAAAATGAAGGGACGGCCGGTCACATTGTTCGATATAGGAGATTACAATGACGAGATAATGTCTAAAAACCGGAATAGAGTGAAGGTTGATCGGGAGAGACAGTTTTCGCAAAATAAATTGTCACAAGATAATTTGAGGCTCGATCTCGAACGAGGAAAATTACGACAAAACCTGTTGCTGCTTCTTGTGGTAGCTTTAATCATAGTTACTTTTCTGATTTATTTCTATCAACGTAAATTGTTGGTGAAAGAACGCTCTGTACAGCAGATCCGAAAACAACTCCAGTCTCATATTTTGGAACTTAATGAAAACAGGATGGTCATTGATAAAAACAAACAATTGATACAAACACTTAATGAGCAGTTAAGTGAAAGCGAAGATGTGAAGGAATATATGCAGGAGCAGATGGATGATATTACACGATTGACGGAAGATAACGAAAAATTGAAAAAGAAAAATGAGACACTGCTAACGGATATTCATACATATTCTAATGCCCTGCAGGAGAAAGACCAGGAAATTTCGTCGTATGAAAGATTAACGGATCAAAACCGGTTACTTCAGGAGCGTGAACGTTTCCTGACGTCGCAATTAGTAGACAATATCGATATCCTTCGTCAGCTCCGGTTAAAACCGCGGTATATTGAGGAGAACCAATGGCCAGAGATTACAAATATTGTGAATCTGTTGTATGATAACTTTTTGCATCGTTTACGAAATGATTATCCGTCTCTGACTGAAGAAGATCTTCGTTATTGTGCCCTCATCAAACTGGGCTTTTCCAATTCTGTCATGGCTGCCCTCACAGCAATTTCACCTTCTTCCGTGACTAAACGCAAACAACGTATCAAAGAGAAGATAAAACAACAAAACCCCAATAACCTGAATAAAGAAGAACCTTTGGAAATTTACCTTTGGACATACTAACTCTCTCTTGATATTTCAGAAGGTTTGGAGAAAATTTGAAGCTATTCTTCAGGCTGATATAATCTTCCCCATCAAACCGCTAAAATAACTGTCCACTTTTTCACAAATTCAAATCATTTAATCTGCTTATAATCAGATATTATATTTTCTCTCCTTGTCCACCTGCCGTCCATCTGAAAATAGGGTCTGTGACGCATTTTCACTATACTTTTGAGGAAACGAAAACAATAAAAAACCATACAGTCATGAAAAAGATTTTCATCGTATTAATTAGTTTCCTCTTTACTTTCAGTTATGCGTACGGACAGCAAGTGCGTCTGAACGGTTTGGTCATAGAGGCGGATAACAGTCCCGTGCAGTTTGCAAATGTAGTGTTGCGGACAATAGACTCTGTCTTTGTTACCGGAGCGAG